>JAYWAZ010000337.1:0-8704 GCA_043781975.1 Bacteroidota bacterium | reverse complement strand
GAATTTTAAAAATATTAAGCACAAGGCCCTTTATTTTTTGTGGAAGAATTTTGGATGGAGGCCGTTTGAATATCGAAATTATAAAAAAAATAAAAACTGATCATTAACAATCAAGCAATTCAACACAGTATGGAACATTATAAAATGAACCTCACGTTAAAAGTTTGGAGACAGCAAAATAGCCGGGAAAAAGGGAAACTCGATACCTACAAGGTAAAAGACATTTCTTCTGAAATGTCGTTCCTGGAAATGTTTGACGTGCTCAATGAACAATTAATAGTAGAGGGAAAGGACCCCATCGCGTTCGACCATGACTGTCGCGAAGGTATCTGTGGCATGTGCAGCATGTACATCAACGGTCGGGCCCATGGGCCCTGGACGAAAAATACCGTTTGCCAATTGCACATGCGTGCCTTTAAGGATGGCGATACCATTGTGGTGGAGCCCTGGCGCAGCAAAGCTTTTCCCGTTATCAAGGATCTGGTGGTCGACCGCTCCGCTTTTGACCGGATCATACAGGCTGGGGGATTCATCAGTGTGAATACAGGCAATGCTGTAGATGCCAATTCACTCCCGGTTGACAAAAAAAATGCGGATGCCGCATTCATGGCTGCGGCCTGTATCGGTTGCGGGGCCTGTGTTGCCGCCTGCAAGAACAGCAGCGCCATGCTTTTTGTAAGCGCCAAGGTTTCTCAGCTCGCATTATTGCCGCAGGGCGCGCCCGAACGTGAATCCAGGGTGCTGGGTATGGTGGCACAGATGGATAAGGAAGGCTTTGGCAATTGTACAAATACCTATGCCTGCGAAGCAGAATGTCCCAAGGGTATCTCTGTTTCCAATATCGCCCGGATGAACAGGGAGTATCTAAAGGCGGGCTTAAGTACGGAGGAATAAATTACTGATCAAATTAGGCATTTTACATCTTTCGCGGTAAATTATCGAATGGAGGATCGCGGTTGGCCTTTATATTAATTATGCTTATGCGCCTTTGCGTAGTCTTGCTGATCTTCTCCTGTTTTTAAGCTGCTATTATTGTATCTGTAGCATGCAACAATTACTGCAGCAGCGATGACTCCACTACTTTTATTTAATGATAACGGGATTTAGTATCCGTGTTGCCTAGGTTACTTTAAAAAAGAATGGATCAATAGATGGATTCACCGGGGTAACACCGTTTAATGCAAATAATTTTTTTGTAACAAAATTATGATTTCGTGCATAGGTTACACCTTGTGGAAAATTTGCCAGGTCGGGTAAATTATTTGCACTGAAAATGCCATAAAAAGTAGTACCAACAGCCATCATGTTTATATAGTCGCCCATATACGGCGAAAATGTACGCAAGGGGCTTTGCGCAAGAGCAGTACATAGTATCGAGTCTGTCCAGACTGTACCATTTGTAGTATTCCTGAAATGAGTTATCCATCTCTGCGTGGCACCGGTACCGCTAAGTTCCTGGTATGCCAAACCTACTTTTCCCAGGCTATTGATGGCCAGGGCGGGGTTTTTACCATTTGGTATTGATAACAGTGTAGCCGACCAGGTAACGCCCCTGTTTACTGAGCGTACAACCCGGAGGGTATAAACACCAGCTACAAGAGTGGCATAGGCAAGATAAACAATTGAACTATTTTGTGGACTGACTGCAATACTTATATCACCACCCCAGCGTTCCTGACCTTTGGCTGTTACTCCTTGTGAGTTGAAAGGAAATGAAAGTCCGGTTGCTACTCTTATTCCGGCCAATCCGTCTGAAGGATCTGTTAATGCAGCAAATCGGGATGGGCCGGTTCCCCAGTTATCATCTCTGACAACAATGGCTTCAGCATTGTTTATTATCAATGTATTGGCGCCAAAGTTGCCGGTAGAGGATACCCACCGCAAAAAAGCAGCATATACGGTACCGTCAGCATGGATGGCAGGGCGAACCTGTGGTCCATCCTGGCCTAACGTAGCTCTCCTTTCTATCCTTACTGAAGTAAAAGCAGGAGCAGCAACGCCCGCATTTAAAGATTGTTCTATGGTGGATGTTTTGCCACCGGGCGCATTAAAATCATTTACACCGATATAAACCCTGTCTTTGCCTGCATTTACACCCCCAACTACTGTTGTGGCCTGAACAAAAGGTTGGTCTTCATTTCCCCGGGATTCCAATTGAGTCATGGGGGTGGCGCTGGTAAAATTTGTAGTTCGGTGAACTTCAAAAGCTCCTGATGTGCCATCTAATATTGTTGTAAATAGCCTGCTTGACGCGCCTGCAAATTTTAGCGTTATGTCGCCCGTACCCAGGCTGCCGGCACTTGGTACAATGCTGTTAAGCGTCCAGGTATCACCTCCATTTACCGACACATAAATGGGGGCATTTGAGCCTCCCATTGGATTGGGTGTAAAGGCCGATGCTGCTATCTGCATTGGGTTTGCCGGGTTTACTGCGATATTTGGTTCGCTGTCCTGGTTTGTTTCCCCGCTTAAAGTCTGGGGTATCATGTTTACTACCTTTATCATAATGAAAGAATAAATGAGTTAAAAAATTATTTTTTGATCAGTGATTTTATCCTGCTTAATTCATTGAGCGGCATAAAGTCATTGGGATGGAGCGTTGTATTTACATCATTGCCTGCAGGAATGGCTGCAAATGCTTTAGCGGAAATTCCTTTTGGACTTTGCTTTTTTCCTTTTTGGATCAGCCATATTCCTTTTTGACCCTGCGCGTATTTGTTGGTTTTTTTCCAACGAATATCATCGCTTCCCGGAAACATCACTTTAACTTCTTTGGTATTCTTTTTACCCTTGACTACTTCATCCACCTTAATAGTAGCTTCCTGCCAAAGCGGGTTGTGTTCACTGATGAACGTAGGTTCTTTATCGCTTTTCTCGATCTTCGATACTTCGCCTACAACACCCATTTCGGCAGAGTCGATTCTTTCCTTTAATATGGCATCATTATTATCCGACACGGCTGTTTGTACAGCAGATGCCATATCGCTTTTGCCCGCCATGGAAGCCTTGGCGGCCACGGTTGATTTTGCAGTTTCTTTAGTATATCCAACCGCATCCACAGCGATACTATCGCCAAAGATCCACCCGTTGGCAAAAACAGTAATTACCTGGCCCGATTTTAACACAGGCATTTTTTTGAACCTGACGGTTACTTTTTGGCCTCCAACAGAAGCAAACATGGCAGGGGCATTAATTACTTTTACAACTTCCAGTATCATGGTGTTACTACCTGCAATATTCTGCATCGTGGCAGCTTTGGATTTAATGACCTTCCCGGTAAATACGAAAGCCGCCTGGGCCGCGTATTTCTTGATATCACTTTTACTAGACATAGTTTCACGTTATTGAATTAATGAAATATTTTTTGGATTTTATTGACCATCAAACTGATGATGAACCAGGTGCCTAAGAATGCAAGGCACTCCAGTGTAAAACTTCTGAATTTGTAAAAAAATTCGGCGAGCATCAGCGAGACACCGATCACAGGCAGTTCCTATGTTATAAGTTTTTTGATACTCAATTGCCTGAATAGTGAATACATAAAAAAGCGTTTAAAGTTGTAAACCTAATTTTTGGGATAGATTTTTACCCGTTATATTTTAGTAAATTTTTTAAAATTGGCATATTGATTTATTTTAATTTAAAAGACATAAGTAACTAATAATTAAAATAAATTATTCTGAACATATCTAAAGCGCTTGAATTGATATGACAACTTATGGTACTTATTGTTTAATCTGCTTCCAATAAAGATAAAACCTAATATTTGGAATGTCAATACCTAACACAAAATATATTTATAAATTAATATTTACTTAACCTCTCCCCACAAATTAAATAGACATTCCAGCTAAAATTGAATGTAAAAGAAGTTTTAAACGATTGGATACCGTTGCTTTTAATATCAGATGCTTTGTAACTGACCATAACCCACAGTAATTCTGTGCAGACAAGTTAAAATTTAAACACCCATCAGTAAGCAGAGAGCAATCAAATGAAATAAAGATCCATATCTGATAAACCCGAAAAATATTGGACTTATTGCAACATATCATCCCTTTTGCAGGTCTTCCACAATAAATGCTAAATTTGGCATTACTAACCCAAAGAAACGGTTGAATCATAAAAGGAAATACGTATTCCTCATTTTTTTATTTGTTGTGCATGCCGGTTATGCACAAGTAGAACCAACTCCGCTCTCCAACCTCCATAAAAAATATGTCAGCACTAAAACAAAGATGGTCAAACTGGACTCCCTCAGCCTTGTCCCCAATTCCGTGAGCATTGAATCCATGTTCCCGAATTCATACAAGGTCGATGAGGTGAACGCCACCATCACCTGGACCGGGAAGCCCGTCAAAGACAGCGTGTTGGTCACTTACCGCCTGTTCCCTTTTAAACTGAATGCCATCGTGCGGCATTTTAATTACGACAGCATCAGGTATAATTTCATCAGCAATAACCCCTTTACCTTCCGGTATGGCAGCCAGCAGGGCAACCCGCTGCTTGATTTCGGCAATATTAAATCGGAGGGAAGTTTCGGTAGGGGGATATCCTTTGGCAATAGCCAGGACGCGGTGGTCAACTCGAGCCTTAACCTGCAGCTGAACGGGTTTATCGGCGACAGCCTCGAATTGACGGCGGCCATTACGGATAATAATATTCCCATCCAACCCGATGGCAATACTCAGGACCTTCGCGATTTTGACCGCATTTACCTCCAGATCAAAAAAAGAGGATGGCAGGCCAATTTCGGAGATATTGATATCCGGCAAAGTAAAAATTATTTCCTTAACTTTTATAAGCGCCTGCAGGGCGTTTCCTTTATCACGGATAATAAGATCGGCAAGTACATTTCCAATTCACTGCTGGTAAGCGGTGCCGTGGCAAAGGGTAAATTCACCCGGAATATTTTAGCGCCCATTGAAGGCAACCAGGGGCCTTACCGGCTGCGCAACGCCAGCCTTGACCTGTATTTTGTTGTACTGGCCGGAACAGAGCGGGTTTTCATGGACGGGGAATTACTGCAGCGCGGCGAGGACCAGGACTACGTGATCAACTATAACACGGCCGAATTAACGTTTACGCCCAAACGCCTTGTTACCAAGGATAAGCGGATACAGGTTGAATTTGAATACGCCGACCGGAATTTTTTAAACTCGCAAGTATACGCCAGTGACGAAATGAATTTTAAAAATAAATTCTTCCTGAGTATCGGCGCGTTCACCAATTCTGACGCAAAAAATTCTTCCATCAACCAGGTGCTGGACAATAAGCAAAAACAGTTCTTAGCGGATATCGGCGACGGCATTGATACGGCCTATTATGTGAACGCGGTACGCGATACCCTTACCGCCGGAAAAATTCTTTATAAAAAGATCGATACGCTGTACAATAACGGCCTGCATGATTCGATCTTTGTTTATTCAACCAACCCCAATGATATCCTGTACAGTCTCAACTTCACCTACCTGGGCCCGGGCAAAGGAAATTATACCCCTTTACTGAACGCCACTAACGGTAAGGTCTTCGCCTGGGTGAAGCCTGATCTCAATAACCTGAAGCAGGGCGAATGGGCGCCCGTGATCCTGCTGGTATCGCCCAAAAAGCAACAGATGATTACCGTTGGCGGTGAATATTTATTTTCCCTGAAGACAAAAGTGAAGGCGGAATTCGCCGTGAGTAATTATGACATCAACCTGTTCTCGAAAAAAGACAAACTAAACGACAAGGGCTTCGCGGCGAAACTGCAATTCCAGCAGGAAGGGATCAGGGTACACTTATTAAATAAAGCCCTTACGCTGCAGACTAACCTGGGCTATGAGTTTGTACAGAACCGGTTTAAACCCCTGGAAAGGTTACGTAATGTTGAGTTTTTGCGTGACTGGAGCCTGCCCTTTGACGTGGCCGCCGCAGATGAACATCTCGCCAACGCCGCCCTGAAGATCGGCGACAGCAAAGGCAATTTCATCCGGTATGAACTGACCAGTTATAACCGAAGCGATAAATACAAGGGCCTCCGTCAATCGTTTGAACATTATGCTGACATCGGGGGATGGAAACTAACGGACAGGCTTAGCCTGACCACGATCAGCAGCCTTACGCAAACGGGGATTTTCTTTCGCCCTTCGGTAGACCTCAGCAAGGAACTGAAGCAGTTCAAAAAAATGCAGATCGGGTTCAATTATAACAGCGAATATGATAAGCTGTGGTATAAACCAACAGATACTTTAACGCCCGTAAGCTTTGCATTTAACAACTGGCAGGTCTATGTCCGGTCAAACCCGGCAAAACCTAACAAATGGGGGCTCTCTTACACAGCAAGGATGGACCGGTTGCCGCTGCGGGCTAACCTGGAGGCTGCGGATAAAAGCGGTAATTATAATTTTTTTACGGAGTTGATGAAAAGCAGCAGGCACCAACTTAAGCTGAATATCACTTACCGGAAGTTGCATATCCTGAATGCCGGTGTCAGCAGGCAAAAGGCCGATGAAAGCTTGTTGGGTAGGGCCGAGTATTACGTGAATGAATGGAAGGGCCTGGTGGTGGGAAACGTATTATACGAACTGGGGGCGGGGCAGGAGCAGCGAAGGGAATTTAGTTTTGTGGAAGTACCGGCAGGACAGGGCGAATACACCTGGATCGATTATAATAATGACGGGATACCGGAGCTCAATGAATTTGAAATAGCGGTTTTCCAGGACCAGAAAAAATACGTGCGGGTGTTCACGCCCAGCAACCAGTACGTGAAAGCAAATTATGTTCAGTTCAATTATAGTTTTGAACTGAATCCCAAAGCGATCATCAAATCATCCGGTGCCAAAGGCTTCAAAAAAATATTGGCGAGTTCAAGTACCAGTTCTGCGCTACAGATCAATAAAAAAGATATTTCGACCGGAAAGTTCCAGTTCAATCCCTTTACCCGGAAACTGGTGGACACCACGCTCATCACGCTGAATTCATTTTTCTCGAACACCTTTTATTTCAACCGCAGTGATCCTAAATGGGGTTTCGATATAACGCATAGCAAGAGTGATCTGAAATCATTATTGTCCTATGGTTTCGAAAGCCGGAGGTTGAGGAACCTGTCGGGTAAGCTGCGTTGGAATATCAACAAGCATTTGGTGAGTTCGGTCGCATTCAGGCAGGTAAAGAATGTATTGAATACCAACGGGCCTAAATTCAGCAACCGCAATTATCTGGTCATGCAAAATGGCATTGAACCATCGCTGGCATATGTGTATAAATCAAATTTCAGGCTGGGGCTGACCTATTCATTCACCGATAAAAAAAATACGATCGATTCCATGGAGAGGTCCACCACGCATTCCCTTTCGGCAGAACTTCGCTACAATATTCTTTCGAGCAGTACGCTGAATGCCCGGTTCACCGTAAACCAGATCAACTTTAACGCATACTCCGGTGCCGCCAATACCACAGTGGGGTATATCCTGCTGGATGGTTTGTTGCCCGGAAAAAATTATTTATGGAACCTGGAGTTTACCAAACGGCTTGCCGGTAATATTGAAATGAGTGTACAATATGAAGGAAGAAAACCAGGCACTACCCGGACGATACACGTGGGCAGGGCATCGATAAGGGCGATATTCTAAGCCGCAAGAGACAAGTTGCAAGAGAAAAGCTTCAAGGGACAAGCATGCGAATTCAACGTACACTATTTAGTAGGAAAAGTTTTTAAAGCGAAAGTCAAGCCCTCTTGAGGCTTGCAGCTTGTGCCTTTAACTAAACAACCCGCCCTTTTTTAAAGTGCGCACGCTTTCCCCGATCTTGAACCCGTTATTATAAATTTCTATCTTATAATCTCCGATCACAAAACCTGAAGGCTGTTTCCAGTCGAAACTGATCGTCTGCCGCTGCCCCTGGGTATAATTCACTTCCAGTTTATGGGTAAAGAATTTTTCCACCCCATCCCTGGTATTGAATTTACCCGAACCACTTTCAGTATTGATGACAGGGTTCCCATCGGGAGCGGTGATGCAGACATAAATGGTCTTTACCCCGCTTTGCGTGATGCGGTTCTCGTCGATATCAAATGATATCCGCAGTTTGTCAACCCTTTTTGCTACCGTGGTCTCTTTTTCCTTTCCATTATTTTTTTCATTGATGCCCAGGATGGAGAAATTGGAGGCATGAAGCGTTGAGCCGATATCGATGATGTCTTCCTTTTGTTTAAGTATCAGCTGCGCCGAATCAAAATCTTTTGTCACTTTATCCCTTTGTCTGGTCACGGTCTCTTTTTCCCTGGTCAATACGATCTTTTCTCCCTGCAATGTCTCGATCTGCGTCCGGTAACCTTCAATATCCCCGTTCAGCGAGGCGATCAGGGATTTTGCCTGAGCCAGTTCTTCTTTCGTAGCTCCGGCCTTGGCGAGCAGTTGCCTGATCTTCTCTTTCTTTTCAGCGATATCACGGTCGCGCTTGGTGATCACGCTGTCCTTGCTGTGCAGCATATTGGAGGTGCTAGTCTTGATCATATCGTAACGCTGTGTGGCGTCTTCCAGTTCTTTTTGCAACTCATCTCTTTGCGAAGTGGTGGTGGTAATAACGGTTTCTTTTTGCTGAATGGTCTCCTTCGTTTTATTCTTGTCCCAAATGATATAGCCCCAGGTCCCCAGCAGTGCAATGATCAATGCACCGGTAAGGTAATTGCGCCAGTTTTTTTTTGGAGGAGGCGGAACAGGTT
>JAYWAZ010000336.1:0-8749 GCA_043781975.1 Bacteroidota bacterium | reverse complement strand
GCAGGATATAAAAGAGTGGTTACACCGCACATTGCAAAAGAAAGCCTGTACCTGACCAGCGGCCATCTGCCATATTATGAAGACAGTATGTACCCCCCGATGGAATTGGATGGGACAAAGTATTATTTACGAGCGATGAACTGTCCGCATCACCACAAGATATTTGCAGCTGAGCCCAGGAGTTATAAGGACCTCCCGCTGCGTTTAGCCGAATATGGTACCTGCTACCGTTATGAACAGAGCGGTGAATTATTTGGTTTGATGCGGGTGCGTTGCCTGCACATGAATGATGCGCATATTTACTGTACCCGGGAACAGTTTGCTGATGAATTCAGGGCGGTGAATGATTTGTATATTAAGTACTTTAAAATTTTTGGCATTGATAAATATGTCATGCGACTGAGTTTGCATGATCCTGCCAAACTGGGAAAGAAATATGTCAATGAACCAGAACTATGGAAAGAAACCGAGGAAATGGTGCGGCAGGTATTGATAGAATCCAATATCCCGTATGTGGAAGTGCAGGATGAAGGTGCATTTTACGGCCCCAAGATCGACGTACAAATATGGAGTGCAATCGGCAGGGAATTTACCCTGGCCACCAACCAGGTTGATTTTGCACAGGGCAGGAGCTTCAAACTGGAATTCGCCACTCAGAATAACCAGGCCGAAACGCCCCTGATCATTCACAGGGCGCCCCTGGGTACCCATGAAAGATTCATTGGATTCTTGTTAGAACATTATGCCGGGAAGTTTCCAACATGGCTGGCTCCTTTACAGGTGAAAATACTACCCATCAGCGATAAGTTCCTGGATTATGCAAATACTATTTTGCAAACGCTGAAAAATGCGGATATTCGTGTGGAAATAGATGACCGCAGCGAAAAGATCGGTAAAAAGATAAGGGATACCGAGATGTTAAAAGTGCCCTATATGCTGGTCATCGGCGAAAAAGAAATGAATGAGGGCAAGATATCCATTCGGCGCCAGGGTAAAGGTGATCTGGGTGCAAAGGATCTGACTGAATTTGTGAATGAGATCATTGATGAGATAAAGTCAAGAAGAGCAGAGTGATTGGCTAAGAGCTAAAAGAGAAAAAGAGTTCAAAGAGGCAAAACATAAAAACTTTGCTGGGCGTTTAAAAGCGAAAAGAACCATGAAGTGTAATTATCTGCTCCTTTTCTCCTTTGACCTCTTAGTATAAAAAACAACATTGTAAACTAAAAATTCTAAATGGCATTTCCACCAAGACCCCCCCGGGGCACATTTAACCCCCGCTTTAAAAAAGAACAGCAACAGGAACACCGTACCAACCACATGATCAGGGTACCCGAGGTACGATTGGTGGGCGACAATGTAGATGTTGGTGTTTATCCACTCGCCGAAGCTCTTAAAATTGCACAATCGCAGGAACTTGACCTTGTTGAGATCTCCCCCGGAGCCGTACCGCCGGTTTGTAAGATCATCGATTACAATAAATTCCTGTATGATGAGAAGAAGAAGAAAAAGGAAATGAAGGCCAAATCGAAGACCAGCGAGGTAAAAGAGATACGTTTTACCCCGAATACCGATGAACATGATTTTGAATTCAAGACCAAACACGCCGAAAAATTCCTGATGGATGGCAATAAAGTGAAGGCGCACGTGCAGTTCAAGGGCCGGGCCATCATGTTCAAAGAGAGGGGAGAAGTGCTATTGTTGAAATTCGCAGATCGCTTAAAAGACGTTGGAGCGCTGGAAGGCATGCCCAAGATGGAAGGGAAACGTATGCTGGTGATGTTTGCACCCAAGAGTATGAAGAAGAAATAATCATCATCAAATAAATAATAGGCAATTAACAATTAGCAAAGGGACCAGGATCATGAAGGTACTTTTGCCAGTTGCAAATTGCCTATTGTCAATTAATCTTGGATACCAGTCTAAACAAATACATCAGTGATACCGGGTTTTGCAGCCGCAGGGAGGCCGATAAATATATTGAGCAATGCAGGGTAACGATTAACGGCAATGACGCGGTAAAGGGCAACAGGGTAGGTCCCGGAGATGATGTGCGCATTGACGGTGAATCCCTGAAAAAGAAGAAGGAGACCGTTTACCTGGCACTGAACAAACCCAAAGGAATTACCTGTACAACTGATACAAATGATAAGACCAATATCATTGATTATGTGAATTTCAAAAGCAGGGTCTTCCCCATTGGCCGGCTGGATAAAAGAAGCGAGGGGCTGATCTTTTTAACCAATGACGGGGACATCGTAAATAAGATACTGCGGGCCGGTAACCGGCATGAGAAAGAATACATGGTTACGGTAGACAAGCCCCTAACGACTGATTTTATCAATAAAATGCGCAATGGGGTGAGGATCCTGGGAACCATGACGCAAAAATGTTTTCTAAAGCAGGAGGGCTCCGATCGCTTTAAAATAATACTCACCCAGGGGCTTAACCGCCAGATACGCCGTATGTGCGAGGCCCTGGGCTATAACGTGGAGTCCCTTAAGCGTACCCGCATCATGAACATGACCCTTAGCGGACTACCCCCCGGAAAATGGCGCTATTTCACGCCCGCCGAGATAGCGACGATATCTACATTGGTTGCCGGTTCAAGCAAAACGGCTGAGGGTAATGACGGAATGGATGAATAACCCCTGAAACTACAGGTACACGCCAATTTTTCCGAATTTTCTGCGATTATTCATATATTTTCCATAACTTTGCCGCCCGAAAAAGTCCATTTTCTTTTTCAGACATTTCCCACAAGGCTCAACAAGTTTCCCGATGATTCGGGAACGCCAGCAGGGAGTAACTCAAAACAGTTATGTAATGCCAAAGGTTAAAACCAACAGCAGCGCCAAGAAGCGCTTCAAAGTTACCGGTACCGGTAAGATCATGCACCAGAAAGCTTTCAAACGTCACATCCTAACAAAAAAAAGTACCAAACGCAAGCGTAATATGCGGCATGCGGGTATGGTAAGTGATGCCAACCTTCATTTTGTAAAGCGGTTATTGGGCCTGAAATAAGAACAGATCAATTCCGGTCAGCATTATACTGGTCGGTATTGAATGAACTACAAACTTCAAACAACAAACATTAAACTAATTAAGATATGCCACGTTCAGTAAATGCAGTAGCCAGCAGGGCCCGCCGCAAAAGAATATTAAAAGCAGCCAAAGGATATTATGGCAAGCGCAAGAATGTATATACCGTTGCCAAAAACGTAATGGAAAAAGGGTTGACGTACAGCTACGTTGGCCGTAAACTAAAAAAACGCGAATACCGCACTTTGTGGATAGCCCGTATCAATGCCGCTGTAAGGGCAGAGGGTATGAATTACAGTGAATTCATCCACAAACTGGCTGCAAAGAACATCGACCTTAACCGTAAAGTGCTGGCCGACCTTGCCATGAATGAACCGGAAACATTTAAAAAACTGGTTGAGTCGGTTAAATAAACTTATACTATAAAAAAATGTCCGGAAATAATTCCGGACATTTTTTTTGGTGACCTATTTTCCGAATGCTTTTTTGATGACTTTTGTTGCACAGTCGCTCACTGCTTTGTTAAACGCATCAGCTTCTTTCACGTTATCTTTCACCTTGTCCCAGGCGTCGGCATTTTTTTTGATACAATCATTCTGGGCTTCTGCTCTTTTAGGCTCTTGAGCATCCATTGCATTGGCCTTCATTTGGCAATCACAATTTTCATCTGCCAGTTTTTTCCCGTCAAGGCCTCCGCCGCAGGCAGTTAATAGTGTGGCTACGAGTAGTACAATAGAAAATCTTTTCATGATCTTTAGTTTTGGTTAATGGTACAAAGTATAAAATAATTCCTATTGTTCAAAGTTATATGCTTGTGTTTAAATTTTTAGCCATGGTTTATTCCAATCATGTATTTTTGTCTTTAAGAGAAGCGTATTCAAAATATCAATTTCATTACAAAAATGAACAATACCTACAATGACCTGGTTCAGCAGACCTTTAATTTCCCCCAGGAGGATTTTAAAGTAAAGGACGAATACCTGCAATACAATGGGCTGGATGTAAAAGCGCTGATCGACAAATACGGCACCCCGCTGAAACTCACTTACCTGCCCAAGATCGGCAAGCAGATCGCAAAGGCAAAGAAAATGTTTGCATTGGCCTTTAAGAAACATAAATATGAGGGAAAATATAATTACTGCTATTGTACGAAAAGCTCTCATTTTTCCTTC
The DNA here is from genome assembly GCA_043781975.1 of Bacteroidota bacterium. Classification (GTDB taxonomy): domain Bacteria; phylum Bacteroidota; class Bacteroidia; order Chitinophagales; family Chitinophagaceae; genus Ferruginibacter. The sequence goes on along the minus strand of JAYWAZ010000336.1, from coordinate 4,538 downwards.
ATCGTGGAAGAAACCCTGAAGCATGATATTCACCTCGAAACTTCCTATGCATATGATATCGACATCATCAAGAAACTGTATGAAAGAAAGAAGATAAACAAGGATATCTACATCATCTGTAACGGCTACAAGCAAAAGCCCTATACCAACCGTATTGCCGGCCTGATCAACGGCGGTTTCAAAAATGTGATCCCCGTGCTGGACAATACGGATGAATTACGTGCTTATATCAAATCGGTTAAAGTGCCTTTCAACCTGGGGATAAGGGTTGCCGCGGATGAAGAACCCAATTTTCCCTTCTATACATCACGATTAGGAATACGCGCAAAGGACATCCTGGAGTTCTATGTGGATAAGATCGAGGGCAATGAACACCGCTTCCAGCTCAAAATGCTGCACATCTTCCTGAACAAGGGCATCAAGGATGATATCTATTACTGGAGTGAACTGAATAAGGTGATCAACCTTTACTGCCAGTTGAAAAAGATCTGTCCCGAACTGGATTCGATCAATATCGGCGGGGGGTTCCCCATCAAACATTCGCTTGGGTTTGAATATGATTACCAGTTCATGATCAATGAGATCGTTCGCAATATCAAAGTGGCCTGCAAAAAAAGCAAGGTTCCCATGCCGAATATCTTTACTGAATTCGGCAGTTATACTGTAGGAGAGAGTATGGCGCATATCTATAGTGTCATCGGACAGAAAATGCAGAATGACAAGGAAACCTGGTACATGATCGATTCTTCTTTTATCACCACCTTACCCGATACCTGGGGTATTGGTGAAAAATTTTTGATGCTACCCATCAATAAGTGGCAGAATGAATACCAGCGGGTGGTGCTGGGCGGCATTACCTGCGACAGCCATGATTATTACGATTCTGAAGAACATATCAACGAAGTCTTCCTTCCCAAGATCGAGAACCATGAGCCTTTATATATCGGCTTCTTTCATACGGGCGCTTACCAGGACCAGATCAGCGGTTATGGCGGGATAAAACATTGCCTCATCCCTTCACCAAAACATATCATCGTTGGATATGACAAAAACGGGAAACTGGTTGACTGGGTGTATGCCAAGGAGCAAAGCGCACAAAGCATGCTTAAGATATTGGGGTATTAAACAAATAATTCAGAAAGTTTATGAAAAGGCATTTCATCTTCATTGCACTCATTTGTTCATCATTCTTTTCCAATGCCCAAACCGCGGAAGATTCCGTTAAAGCGGTCATCAATACCTTATTTGCAGGCATGAAGAACAGTGATGCGGTTTCACTGAGAAATGCATTTACCGACAGCGCCATTTTGCAGACCATCAGCCGGGATGCATCGGGAAAGGCCATTGTACAAAATGAATCTGTTAATGAATTCGCTGAATTTATAGGCAAGCAACCGAAGGGAGCGGCCGATGAACGTATTGTTTATGATGTGATAAAGATCGATGGCCCCCTGGCCATCGTATGGGCGCCCTACCGGTTCTATTTCAATGGTGTATTTTCCCATTGCGGTATTGATTCATTCCAACTGGTGAAGATCAATAATGTTTGGAAGATACTATACCTCATTGATACGCGGCGAAAGAATGGTTGCGAACAATAATATCATTCTGTTTTCAGGTATATTAATTTGAAGGACAGTTCAGCAGCCGGCGTTCTTTTTTGCTCAAGTGATTCTTTTCTCCCCTGATCTTTTCCCTGTAATCACGATAGCCAAAGAACGGTATGCGCAATATCACATAAGCGTCTATCCCTTTCGTTTTATTCAGGAACCTGGTATTGATAATAGAGCCTGAACCAACGACCAGTGGCCCGAGACGTAATGCCGCACCAGCCTGGAAACCCGAAATTGAATTGTATGATATGGGAAGGTACAATCCGCACCAGCTTATTTCTGCCCTTGGCGTAACGATCACTGAAAGGGGATTGTATGTGCCGATAAATTGATCCACAGTAGAAAATAAGATGGGAACATTTACCTGGGCCTGTACCCCAAGCCACCTGTTGAAGAACCTGTCGTAGGTCAAATGGAGGGCCGTAGGCAATTGCATGGTAATGGCAGAAGGTTCAGCCCGTGCATTGAAAAGACGTTGGTAATAGTTCTCCATTTGCTGAATACCTGTTGAATCAGAAGGCAGTTTTAATTTTTCCGTGAAATAAGTTTGTCCCGAAAACGCAGTAGTGAACCCCCCCGTTAGTTGTTTGTTGTAGCGGATAAAACCTATATCGGTGATGGATGCACCCACCTTCCAGATATAAGTTCGGGTTCTTTCACTGTAGATCGTTTCATAGACCTGCATCTCATCCCTGTATTCATAATTAACACCTATGTCCATTCCTATCCCGGGGTTCTTAAAGGAAATATAATCGCTGAGATTTGCTCCCAACGAGTCCATATTCTTCGTATAGCCCAAAACGATATTCCCGCGCAGATTAGTGATGGCAGGTTTTGGCATATTGTCGACCGGGTCAACCAGGGAATCATTATAAGTAAAGCTCAATTTGTTGGTGCTGAATGAAAATACACCAACGCCGCTTAGGTATTTCAGTGATATGCCCGCTTTCCAAACACCAAAATCCGAAATGCCAACCTGCCGGCTGTAAGTAAGCGCCAGTTCGGTCCATCCATGCACCCTCAGGGAAGTATTCCTCACAGAAATATCGGCGTTGATCAACGATGCATCCAAGGAATCCTGGATGGTAAGATTTAACAGGTTGGCGCCTACACCATTCATATTTACCATCACCCTCGCTCTTGTGGTAAGTGCCAGTGCATGTTTATCGGACAGACGTACCATTAAGGATGGGCCGAATACATCCGTATTGAAGTTCATCCTGCCCGCTTTGGTAATGGGATCGGGCCGAATAACATTATCGCCTTCACTAGCTTTGTATTTAAGAGTTACCAGATTGTTGCCAAGTTGGGTGAAAATACCGACCAGATTTATATCACCCCTGAACCGGTGGTTGAGTATGTCCGCAGGGTTGGTTAAAATCCCATAAACACCCGTGTAGGCCGAAGAATGGTAGCCCGAATAGGATTGTGCCAGCGAAAAGACAGAAAGAAAATTTAGTATAATGACGGCAATAATATTTTTGGCCGCATTACGGAATGGGATTTCTCCAGTCCCATGGATTTCCTGTGTCATTGGTAAAACGGTCAAATGCTGATTGTATTAATTCCTGCAATTTATCCATAATCCTTAACTAATATATATAACCACTAAAAAAAATACCCCGTTAAGAATAACGGGGTAAAACCAACTGTATACTTGTTTATGAAAACCAACTGCGTTATTGAATAACAATTTCTTTGGCTACTTGCTTGACTTCCTCTTTTTTTGGAAGTTCCAGTAATAAAATGCCATTTTCATAACGGGCGCTTATACCTGCTGCGTTAATTTTTTCATCAACGGTAAAACTGCGTTTAAATGGTTTGATGCTGAATTCTTTCCGTATCATCTTTTCTGTTTCCGAAGCTTTTACTTCCTTTTTCTCCGAGATAATGGTTAAAATATTGGCATCCAGCTTTACGGTAAAATCAGTTTTGTCCAGGCCGGGTGCAGCTAGTTGCACATCGTATGAATCATTCTTTTCCACGATATTGACGGGAGGGTAATTCAATACGTCTTCCCGCATGGTTTTTCCAAATGTCGCGGGTAATTCATTGAATAATTCATTCAGTAATCCGTCGAATGACTTGTGTACCGGGTTGTTTACTTTTACAAATGTCATAGCTATTATTTTTTTAGGTTCTTGAAATTTGTTTCCGGGATATATTCATCAAACCATATTCCAACAGAATTTTTAAGACAGTTTTGCGATTTCGGGGGATATTAAACGACAAAATGGCCCGGAATAAAAATTAAGTCTGACATAATTGCCTGTAATTATTTTCACCGGCTACCCAACAAGCATTCATTTAAATATTTCGATGTATATGTTGCCGGAAGTGCTTAATTTTGCTTCCAAATCAAAAAATAATATGTATCCAGAAGAAATCGTAATTCCAATGAAAGAAGAGTTAACTGAAAATGGGTTTTCAGAACTGTTGACGGCCGATGATGTGGAAAGAACATTGAATGAAAAGGGGACCACGCTGGTCATGATCAACTCGGTATGTGGTTGCAGTGCGGGTACGGCCCGTCCGGGGGTATTGATGGCCGTGATGAATACCACTAAAAAGCCAGACCATATGACCACCAGTTTTGCAGGCTTTGATACAGATGCTGTGCGGAAGATCCGTGAACACCTGATGCCTTATCCTCCTTCTTCACCTGCCATTGCATTGTTCAAGGATGGAAAACTGATGCATATGATCGAGCGGCATAATATTGAAGGCAGAAGCGCGCAGATGATCGCCCAGAATTTGATCGGTGCTTTTGAACAGTACTGCAATTAAAAGCCTTTCCACCATCAATTCCAAAAAAATAATATGCAATATCGCAACCCCTGTTATAAGGAGGTTTTTTGCCATATTTTAAGTGAGTGATAATGCGTTGAATAAATGAATATCTTGCACATCATTTTAGGTAAACCT
>JAYWAZ010000335.1:0-3171 GCA_043781975.1 Bacteroidota bacterium | reverse complement strand
ATGAAATAAAAATAGAACTGATCTTTCCCGCCTGGTTGGAACAGCCTGTTTTCGGGGCCATGATCGCGGCGCATCCTTATGAGGAAGTGGCCTATGATATCATGGCGCTGGAAAACAGGAATGGGGAGGTGGGAAGTGGTTTAACGGGTGAACTGGCGAGCCCCCTGAGTGAAAAGGAATTTCTGGGCCTGCTGAAATCCCGTTTTAACCTTTCTATGGTCCGCCATACCTCACTTACCGGGAAAATGGTTAAAAAGGTAGCCCTTTGCGGGGGGGCGGGCAGTTTTTTGATCGGGGCCGCAATAGCCGCCGGTGCTGACTTCTACATCAGTTCCGACATCAAATACCACGAATTCTTCGACGCCAATGGCCGCCTGGTCATCGCGGATATAGGGCACTATGAAAGCGAGCAGTTCACCATCGACCTGCTCTTTGATATTTTGAGCGAAAAATTCCCTAACTTTGCCGTCCTGAAAACAGGCCTGAACACCAATCCTGTTCAATACTTTTAGATCGTAGTTGCAAACAACAAACAACAAACAACAAACTCATATGGCTGCAGTTAAAGATTTCTCCGTTGAAGAAAAATTAAGTTCCCTGGTACGTTTACAGAAAGTGGATTGTAAACTGGATGAGATCCAGATCCTCAAAGGTGAATTGCCGATGGAAGTGAAGGACCTCGAAGATGAGATCGAAGGACTGCACGCCCGGCAAACCCGTGTGGAAGAAGAGATCAACGGAATCCAGGAATTCATTGAACAGAAGAAACAGGGTATCAAGGACGCGGAAGCGCTGGTAAAAAAATACGAGAAGCAAAGCGATAACGTAAAGAACAACCGCGAATTCGAAGCCATCAATAAAGAGATCGAGATGCAAACGCTGGAAATAAAGCTTTGCGAAAAACACATCAAGGACGCCACAGAAGAGATCGCTGAAAAAGCCAGGCAACTGGAAACCGCCAAGAAAGCAGTGGGCAGCAAGGAAGGTAACCTCACGGCTAAAAAAGGTGAATTGGAAAAGATCATCGGCGAAACGGAAAAAGAAGAAAAGCAATATAACAAGGAAGCCGACGCGGCAAGGAAACACGTGGACGAGCGCCTCCTGCTGAGTTACGACCGCATCCGTAAGAACTACCGCAATGGCCTGGCCGTAGTACCTGTTGAGCGCGACAGCTGTGGCGGATGTTTTCACGCCATCCCACCACAAAAGCAAAGCGAGATCAAACTGCGTAAAAAAGTAATGGTCTGCGAAAACTGCGGCCGCATCCTTGTTGATGCCGACCTGCACGATTCTGTAGCAGTGAAATAAGGGGCAAGGGTTTAGCTACTGGGGAGAAGCATTGAATTTAAAACAGGCCGCTAAAAAGGAAAATTTCCCAAACCAGTGATCTACTCCCTTGAAGCTTGCAGCTTGCGTCTAAAAAAATTGGCAGGGTTCACAAATTGTGGACTCTTTTTATTTACAGCAATTATTTATCGACGCTGCTCCAAAATTTACTAATTTGCCTGTCTGCCGTGAACTGCATTTCACGGATCGAAATATGCTACAAAGACTTTTCATTCAGAATTTCGCCATCATCGATGAGCTGGAGATCAATTTCTCGGGTAAACTCAATATCATTACCGGGGAGACCGGCGCCGGAAAAAGTATCCTTATCGGTGCACTTGGCCTTTTACTGGGCGAAAGGGCTGATAGCAGCTCACTGTTGCAGAAAGATAAGAAATGCGTGGTGGAAGGACAGTTTACCGTGGCCGGGAAAAAAGAGGTCGCCCGGTTTTTAAAAGAGAATGACCTGGACCCCGGAGATGACCTTGTCATTCGCCGGGAGATAACCGCCAATGGAAAATCAAGGGCCTTTGTAAATGATACGCCGGTGAATCTTAACCAACTGAGGTCGCTGAGCACGTTCTTAGTGGACCTTCACCAGCAGTTCGACACGCAGGAACTCAGCAGTTCGGGATTCCAGCAGGAAGTGTTGGATGCGCTGGCGGGCAATGGTGAACTGCTGCAACAATACGCGGAAAAATTCCGGCAATACCTTGCCGTAAAAAAAGAGCTGGAAGCATTAAAGGCCGAACAGGCGGCAGCGAATGCCGTACTGGATTATAACCAGTTCCTGTATGATGAATTGTTGGCCGCAGGCCTGAAAGAAAATGAACTGGAAGAACTGGATGCCGAACTGAAACTGCTGAGCAATGCGGAAAACATTAAACAACAGTTAAGTGCTGTTTACATGGAACTGAACGGATCGGAGCGGCCCATCGTGCAGCAACTGAAAGTGCTGGCCAACAGGCTGCACGCGCTGGAACATTACCAGTCGGGCATTGGAGTCCTCGCAGCGCGCTTGCAAGCCACCCAGGTGGAACTGCGCGACATTGCGGAAGAACTGGAACGAATAGACGAAAATACCCGGTACAGCCCCGAAAGGATAGAACTGGTGAACGACCGGATCGCCATGGGATACAAACTGCTGAAAAAGCACAGCGTTAGCGCCACGGCCGGACTACTGGCCATAAAGACCGAACTGGAACAGAAGCTGCATGATATCCTGAATATCACAGATACCATTCAGAAAAAAGAAATAATGGCGGGCGAACTGTCGGAGCGATCCGGGCAGCTGGCAGCCAGGATCTCGGCCAACAGGACGGCCGCGATAAAGCCCTTTACCAGCAAAGTGAATGCTTTATTGGTCCAGGTGGGCATGCCAAATGCCAGGTTCAACGTGTCTTTACAGCCCGTCGCACAATTGCAGCTTACGGGCAGCGACAAGATCGAATTCCTTTTTAATGCCAACCTTCCCGGTGGTAAAGAAACCGCCGGCAGCCGTTTTGAGCCACTGCGTAAAGTGGCCAGCGGCGGTGAACTGAGCAGGCTGATGTTGTGTATAAAATCACTGGTAGCCCGTCAGCTTCAATTACCCACCCTCATCTTTGATGAAATTGATACGGGCATCAGTGGGGAAGTGGCCAGGCAGGTGGGCAATATCATGAAGTCATTATCGGGGGCGCACCAGCTGATCTCCATCACGCATCAGCCGCAGATAGCCGCCCGGGCGGATGCGCATTATTTTGTGTATAAAGCCATTCAAAAAGATACGATCGTTACGTCGGTGCGCCTGTTGAACAATGACGAACGGATCACCACCATTGCACAGATGCTGAGCGGTGAAAA
>JAYWAZ010000334.1:0-23391 GCA_043781975.1 Bacteroidota bacterium | reverse complement strand
TGGCCATGGAATTGTTCAGCATGGATGAGTGGGAGACTTTTTTTGATGATCCGTCCGACCTGAAGCGGGCCAAAGAACACCAGCTTGAAAGGGTGATCACCATCTTTCCCTGGATCGCCATTATTGATAAATTTCAACATTGGATCTACGAACACCCGGGGCATACGCACGAAGAACGTACCGCAAAATGGAATGAGATATTAAATGAGTTCCGGGACGACGTGATCGATTATAGCGGACTGGAAGAATACCGCAGCAATGCCTGGCTTCGCCAGCTGCATTTATTTGAAGTCCCCTTTTATTATATAGAATACGGCATTGCACAATTGGGCGCTATCGGTATGTGGATGCAGTATAAGGCAAATAAGCAATTGGCAATGGACAATTATTGCAATGCGCTGAGCCTGGGGGGCACCAAAACCTTACCACAGTTATTTGAGACCGCGGGATTGAAATTTGATTTCAGCCCGGGGCGTATAAAAACACTGATGGATTTTGTAAAAGGAGAAATGGACCGGATCGCAGATTAAATCGCAGATGATATTGATTTATATGATTTCGCAGATTGCTTAAACGGCAAAATTATTTTTTCCCGGCGGTCAGAAAATCTGCGCAATCCGTGTAACCTCTTCAATCTACGATCTTATTTGCAATCATCACAAACACCACTCACCACCATTTCGGAATGCTTTGGCTGAAAACCTGTTGGCAGTTTTACTTCGGGTACCGTAACATCATCCAGGCAAATGGTATTATTACAAACCTCGCAAATGAAATGCACATGGTTATCGTGGTGGTGGCCCTCCTCGCAATTGTCCTTGCAGAGGGCGTATAGAATGGAGTTATCGCTGGTTGGTATATTATGAATGATGCCCTTGTCCACAAAGGTTTGCAGGGTACGGTATACCGTTACCCTGTCAAAAGCGGCATCGGTGTTCTTTTCAATATCGGCATGCGCCAGCGCACCGGGGCTGCTTAAGAACAATTCCAGTATCTTTTTCCGGCCTGCAGTGACGCTGAGCTGGTTCTTTTTTAATATGTCTAAGAGTTCATCCATTTGCCCTTATCCCCTTTAGCGGATTACGGTTTTAATATTTTAGAAAAGTTACTGATTCAATCATCCTATTCTATTCAGAATTACAAAATTCGTAACTTATTAGTTCGGATTATTGCTGAAGTTATTCATAAAATGCTGATGATCCATCTTTTCTTTCAGCAACCCTTTTATATCCACGATCAGTTTTAGTATCTCATCGTCCTTCAACCCGTCGTATATGCCACGCAAGCGTTGTTGTTTATCCACCAATGCAAAAAACTGGGTATGGATGAACTGGTCGGCGATATTTTGAATTGAATCGGGTTTGTTATTATCTATTTTATACCCCTGGCGCGCCATTTTATATAAAGCCGTTTTATCGCCCGTCAAAAAATTCCAGTTGGTGTTCGTGGTTTTCATTTTTGGGCCGGGTGTCGTGTCCGATTCAATTTTATACGAGCCGTCTTCTTTTTTGATAAGTTTTCCATTGATCATCCTTGTTTCATAGGCCTTCAGTAAGGGAATAGAATCGGTTTCCGGCATGCAGGTATGTGAAAGGATCATGAAACCCGGCTCATCTTTATATGCATCGAAGACCCGCCGCATATTGGCGTTCATTTTGGGACAAATGCCCTTGCAGGTGGTAAAGAAATATTCTGCCACATATACTTTTCCATCAACGTCTTTTTCGGTGATCCTTTTTCCATCCTGGTTAATGAAGCTAAAAGAGTCGATATGATCATTGATCACTGCCAATGGCGACCTGGAAAGGTCCTCATCTTTAAAAATAAAAAAGTAAAATCCACCAAGCAAAACCGCAAAAAAGACCCCGTACCACAATAATTTCCTGCCCATAACGACTGTTTTGGCAAATTTACGACCCTTTCCGCCAGCAAATTAAATGAGCTGTTAAAACTTGCAACATTATTGCAAATATATTATCTTTGCTGGTTCTAAAATGAAGATAAAATTAAACTGGGACGCCATGGGGATTGCCACTTCGGTGGCCTGCGCTATCCACTGCGCCCTGTTGCCCGTTCTCGTCAGTACCCTCCCTGTTTTCGGCATCAATATCGTTCATAACCTCTTTTTTGAATGGGGTATGATCGCCCTTGCCTTCCTGGTAGGTTCTTATTCCTTATTTCATGGTTATATAAAACACCACCGGTCATTATTGCCCGTACTTATCTTTTCCACCGGGTTCGTCTTCCTGGTATTAAAACAGTTTTTTACGGAATTTGAATATTCCTTCTTAACGATCGCCGTAGCGCTGATCATCTCCGCACATTATTACAACTACCGCCTTTGCCACCAGAGTAAATGCGCATCCCCCCATCATAAACATTGATCATTTAAAGGCATTTGAATTCGTCAATGATCATTTGGCATTGAAGAAGGATTATTTATATTTATGCTTCAATCGTGAATATGAAAAAATATCTATTGCTCCTGCTGACCGCCTTTTTACTAACGCCTGGCGTAAACGCACAGTCGAATGACGAGCTGGCCATCCGCAAAGCCATGAATGAACAACTGGCCGCATGGAATGCGGGAGATATCGACCGGTTCATGGGTACTTACTGGCAAGACGATTCGCTGATGTTCATCGGTAAAAGCGGCATCACTTATGGCTGGCAGAAAACACTGGAAAATTATAAGAAAGGATATCCCGATACGGCAGCAATGGGTAAACTGGATTTTAACATCCTGGAAGTAAAGCGACTGTCTGACCTGTATTTTTTTGTAGTGGGCAAATGGCACCTTACCAGAAGCATTGGCAACGTAGGCGGACATTTTACCCTGCTCTTCCGTAAAATAAAAAACAAATGGGTGATCATTGCTGATCATAGCAGCTAAATGGATTCATTGCTGCATTTCCGAAATGCAAAATTTCCCCAACAATCAGGCAATAAAATTTTCGGGTATGCATGACCGTATCAATGGGTATTTATAAACAAGCGGCCAGGCACTTATAGCCGCCATTTTTTACGAAGGTGGAGAACTAGCAGTACCAGGGATACGATGAAAAAAGCGTAGTACAGATAATTGGTCCAGTTGGGGCGGTTTTCAAAGAATGCATAATCCTTGTAGATGCCAATGAACACATTCACCAGCATCCATATCAATACCAGTGAAATAGTATTGATGATCCTGATCAAAAAAATCTTTGTTTCGTCTTCCATCCCCATCAGAAAAGAATTGGCAATGAAGGTCGGCGTTTGGAATTGAAAAAAGAAGATTTACGGTATCATTTTACCAGCAGTTGCCTGAACCCGGTGCTGTCGCCGTTAAAGACATTAAAATCAACATTCGCGTCGATCCCGTTCACATGCCCCTTTTCATTGTGCTGCCAAAAGGTCCAGTTGCGCTGTATCCGGGGTTTATCCTGCACCAGGTAATGGGCCACCCAGAGGGGATAATCGTCAAATTTTCCGGCTAAAAAATTCTCATAAAAATCCACATTGGTATAGATGATAGGCCTAATCTTATACTGCGCTTCAACCATGGTCAGCCAATCCTTCACTCTTTGTTGGATATCTTCAACAGAAGCGCCGTTGATCTGCTCTATATCCAGCACCGGCGGCAGGTCACCCTTTTCCAGTTGCGTGGTTGCAATAAAATTCTCTGCCTGGGCCTTACCGCTTTTGCTGGAAATAAAAAAGTGATAAGCTCCCCTGGTAATACCGGCTTTTTTGGCGTTGAACCAGTTTTGCCGGAAGTTATTATCCACCCTGCCCAGCCCTTCGGTGGCCTTGATAAATGCGAAATCGATCTTTACCTGCTGAACCTGCATGGCCTTCACCGCTTCCCAATCGATAATATCCTGGTGATGGCTTACATCAATGCCATGCAAGGGAAAACTTATGGGAATATCGATCCCGAATGCAGGGTAGCGTACAAACCTGGGCCGGTTAAAATAACGGGTAAGATAATAAGTGGCCGAAGCCGCGGCAAGCAGCATCAATACCGGTAAAATAAAAACGATGAAAATATTTTTTTTCGGGTTTGCCAAGTAATGAGTGTCATAAGTATTGATACACTTCCTACCTGCAAATGTGCATCAAATGAATTGATGATGCTGATAAAGTTTTCATAAATGATGCGCTACCGCAAAAGTTTCCGGGTATATTTAAAAGCATTGCCCGCGTTGATCCGCAGGGTGTATTCCCCGGCAGGAAGCTGCTGTGAAGGCACTTCAATGAATTCGGCCCCGCTCACCATGGTGACATTCCTTGTATAGACCCTTTGCCCGCCAGCGTTATATAAACTAACCGAAGCCGTTGGGGCGGCCATGTTCCGGAAAGAGATGTAAAACTGGTTGGGTATGGGGTTGGGAAATACCTGCACCACATTTTGGCCGCTTACAACGTCCGGCACTTTTACAGAAACGTTATTTTTTGTGATGAGCCAATAGGAAGGATCCACCTCCACGGTATCAGCGATGAACCCGATATTTTTTATAAAGATCTCCCCATTGGTCTTATTATCCACCACTACTATTTTTTCCTGAGTGGTGTTCTTGAATTTCAACGCTACGGGCAGTTCAAAAAAAGCAACGGAAGCGTGCGAGGTGGTCTGGTTCATTTTGATCTTTACGTAGCTGCTTCCAATCTGCGTCCACTCTACCCTGTAAGTTGGATAGCCCTGCCCCTTGAACCATTCATTAAAAAAAGAGCCCAGGTCCTGCCCGCTTTCTATCTCCAGGTTCCTTTGAAGGTCGGCCGTCCGGGCAAAACCATAAACAACGGCAGGGTCTTTCTGGTACCGGCGCAGGGCCTTGAAGAAGGTTGAATCACCCAGTTTCCAGCGCAGCATATATAATAAATGCGACCCTTTAGTATAACTAAGCCTGCCGCTAAATATCCTGCCTACACTGGTTGTATCATCCACCCAGACAGAACCACCAACCTGTGAAGTAATGGAATTGATCTCGTTCTTCCGGTTGTTAGTGGTATAGGATGGGTATTTATTCTCCAGGTAAAAGCTGGCAAGGTGTGTTGCAAAGCCCTCATTCAGCCAGATGTCTTCCCAGCTGCCGCAGGTGATCTTATCGCCAAACCACTGGTGTGCCAGTTCATGAACGATCAGTCCCTCGTTGACGTTAATGACGAAGGTGGAGGTCTGGTGCTCCATTCCCCCGCCCCATCCAAACTGCACATGCCCGTACTTTTCTTTTATAAAGGGGTAATCGCCAAAATTATTATGATACAATTGCAGTGCATCCAGCACGTTTTGTGTGCCGCTTTGGAAATAAGCAAGGCTTTCGGGATAACAAAAGGTCTGCATCGGCAATGTTATATTGCCCAATTGTACACTGTTATTGAACACCGAAAAATTGGTAACGGAAAAACAGACCAGGTAAGTGGCGATGGCGTAACGGTGTTTCCACCAGGTAAGTTTTTTTGTACCGTTCGCGATCAGGGTCTCGCTTTGAAGCAACCCGTTGGCCGCCGCTTTATAAGCAACCGGGTTGGTAACGATGATGTCTATCGAATCGGCCTTATCGTCCAGCCCGTTCTTACAGGGCCACCAGTCGCGGCTTCCATAAGGTTCACTCAGGGTCCAAATGACCGGGGTTCCAAAATGATCGGTCTGCACAAATGATCCAAATCCTGTATTTGCCGGCGGGCCTTTATAATAAATACTTACCGAATCAAGGGTTCCGGCATTGATGGTGGCCGGGAAATTCACCTGCAATACATTACCGGTATGTGTTTTTGTCAGCAGGGTGTTCCGCTGCTTTACACTGTCAACGGTCATGCTGTTCATCAGGTCGAATGAAATGGAACTGGAAGAGGAGGTCATCAGGAAATAGGCCGTTACCTTGCCCGTGATATAATAAACAGCAGGATCCACTTCCCACTCGCAACGATAATATTTAACATCAAAATTATTGGAAGACAGGCTGCCGTTAATGGTATTGCCAATGCGATCATGATTTATACGTTCCATCATGGCAATATCATTGACCGCTTTGCATTGATCGACCGGCGATTGTGCCGATACCTTTAAACACAGTAGGAAAATAACGGAAAAGATGATACGCATATGAATGGTTATTAAATGAATTAAGATGGTATTACCTTATTTTTAAAAGGTCCTTTTTTAATACAAATCCTTCTGTGATCTTTTCCTTCGTGTTCTCAAAGGAAACCTCAACAAAGTTCTTCAACTCGCGTATACCGGTAACCGTATTACCTTTTAAAAGATATCCCTTTCGGGGCTTGTTACCGATACCCGGGCTGTCATAAAAATATGTTTTTGCTGAAACCACCTTCCACTTGCTGTCATCATAGGAAGGTGTTGCATTGAAATTGTCAAAATTGATCCCGGCAAGTTCTGCCGGGCCGATATGGGTTACCTTCATGGTCTTCTCGGGATCGCCCGACTGGTAATTCTCCTGCTTCTCTTTCATCAGCAACCAATTATTCGATGCCGCGTCATAACGGAAGGTATATTCTATTCCCCATCGCCAGTTGCTGCCACCGTAAAAATTAATGACAAAACTGTTTTTACTGATCCTGGTATCTTCATAAGGGTCACCAAATACACCACCACACTGATGGCATAATATCATCTGATCATTCCTTTTTATGGCTTTGAGGCTGCCGTTCGCCTGGCGTAACAATAAAATAAGCGGACGGGCAGGAATATTACCTATTACTGAATCTTCACCGGGTACTTTCAGGATCAAAATCGCGTCGGGCCGCTTATCCCCGTTCAGGTCGCCGGTGATATAATCCATCATTTCATATCCCTTTACTACAAAGGGTTTGGCCTCGGCCGGCAAAACCTTGTCCTGTGCATTTCCGGTATTCGCTATGGCCCAAAGGGCGATGAAGAGAATTCTTTTCACAGAAATATATTTTTACAGGATGTAAGATAAAAAATAAATCCGGTTGCTGCACATCATGAGGCCGGGCCCTGTATTTTACCGGATAAAACCTTAAACAGTACCTTTGCACCAATGCCCCGATTTAATTTTAATGATACAAAAAACCTGCTCGGTAAACTGAGTTTTCGAAGGGTATGGAATGGTGTCAAAGTGCTGAGCAGTTATTATGCCGGTCGCCTGCTGAATAAACCCATTCAATGGGGTTACCCGGTCTCAGTTTCCTTTGAGCCCACCACCAGCTGCAACCTCCGCTGCCCCGAATGTCCCAGCGGTTTACGCGCTTTTACCAGGCCCACGGGCATGCTCGACAATGATTTTTTCAAAAAGACCATTGATGAGATACACAGGGAATTGCTTTATCTCATTTTTTATTTCCAGGGAGAGCCTTACCTGAATCCCGCTTTTCTGGACATGGTGAAATATGCCGCTGAAAAAAATATTTATACGGCCACTTCCACCAATGCGCATTATCTAACCGATGAGGTCGCAAAAAGAACCGTGGAGAGCGGGCTGGACCGTCTCATCATTTCCATCGACGGTACCACGCAGGACGTGTACGAGCAGTACCGTGTTGGCGGCAACCTGGAAAAGGTGTTGGAAGGCACCCGCAATATCGTGAAGTGGAAGAAACAGTTAAAAAGCAGGACCCCGTTCATCTTTTTCCAGTTCCTGGTGGTGAAACCGAATGAACACCAGGTGGAAGACATAAAGCGTTTAGCCGCAACAGTGGGTGTGGACCAGGTTCGTTTTAAAACGGCACAGGTGTACGCGTATGAAACCGACCCCAATAACCTGATACCCACCATTGACAAATACAGCCGCTATAAGAAGAACGGCAACGGAGATTATACGCCAAAAAACAAACTGGCCAACCGATGCTGGAAGATGCAACACGCCAACGTGATCACCTGGGACGGGCTGGTAGTGCCCTGTTGCTTCGATAAAGACGCCACACGCCAACTGGGTGATCTCAAAAACCAGTCGTTCAAAGCCATCTGGAACAATGAACATTACCATAACTTTCGCAGTGAATTGAAGAAAGGACGTAAACACATTGATATCTGCGCCAATTGCAGCGAAGGCGTTTCAGTGTGGAAAGATTAGGACCCCGGCCCCCTCCAAACCTCCCCCGAAAGGGGAGGCTTATGAACACTCTGAAAAATCGTACTTTCATATCATGCCTACATTATTCAACGACCGCCTGAGGCAGATCGTATTACTCCTGATCATCTTCCTCCTGGCCATCCTGTTATTGAAAGAGTTTTATGTTTTTCTTCCGGGCTTCCTGGGGGCCATTACCTTGTATATCCTGTTACGCGAATATTATTTCACCCTCACCATTAAACGACGATGGAACAAAACCTGGATAGCCATCATTTTCATAGCTTCCAGCATTATCATCATTGCCTTACCCATCTATTTTTCCATCCAGCTGCTTTCAGTCAAGGTTTCAGCCATATTAAGCAACCCGCTCGAACTCATGGTGAAGGCTAAGATCGTGGGCGAAAAGATCTATGGCCTTACGGGCATTCAACTGATGACAGACGAGAACATCATCGCTTTCCAGAAAAAAGCGGCGACGATCGTTCCAACGGTGATCAACAGCTCGGCCATCCTGCTTAGCAATTTTGCAGTGATGTTCTTTTTACTCTATTACCTGCTGAAGAAAGGCCGTGAAATGGAAAGCTTCCTCTTCCGTTATATCCCGTTGAAACCCGAAAACCTGCGGATACTGAGCAAGGAAACCAAGGGTATGATAAAGGCAAACGCCATCGGGATACCCGTGCTGGCCATCACACAGGGCATCGTTGCCACTATCGGGTACTGGATATTCGGTGTGAAGGATTTTGCTTTATGGGGTTTTTTAACCGGGGTATTTTCCATGATCCCCATCATAGGTACGGCGGTCATCTGGTTGCCGCTCACGGCCTATATGTTCGCCGTCAATGAAACCGGTAATGCAACCGGACTGCTCATCTACGCCGTTGCGCTGATCACGAACATCGATTATGTCATCAGGCTCACCCTGCTGAAAAAATTCATGGATGTTCACCCGCTTATTACGATATTCGGGGTGATCATAGGTATCGGGCTGTTTGGATTCTGGGGCGTTATCTTCGGTCCCCTGCTGATCAGTTATTTTATCATCCTGGTCAGGATCTATGTGAATGAATTCGGTGTATCGAACGAAAAAAGGGAGGACTGATCACCGTTAAAAAGTATATTTTATCATGGGAATTGAAAAAGATATCAGCCAAAGCCGTTTCCGCAATGAACAGCAAAAAGGGATCATCAACCTCATCTACACCTACAACTGGATGAACGAACAGATGAAGGCATTTTTTGAACGCTTTGACATAACGGGTCAGCAGTTCAACATATTGCGCATTTTGCGTGGTGCCGGAAAACCCTTGTCCACCCTGCAGATCAGGCAACGGATGCTGGATAAGATGAGCGATACCAGTCGCATCGTTGACCGGCTGATCCTAAAAGGCCTGGTAAAAAAGATCGTTTGCAAGACTGATAAGCGCCTGGTGGATATTACCCTCACCGATAAGGGGAAAAAATTACTGGAAAAGACCGACCGGCATGAAACGGAAATGGACGCCATCCTCGGTAACCTTTCTGATGCAGAAGCAAAAATACTTAACAAATTACTGGACAAGATCCGTCAAAGCGGTTAATATGATCAAGAAACAAAGCGCACTGATTTTTTTTATTTTCTATTTCCTGTATCATGTTACATTGCCGGTTTCAGCCCAGTCGAAGCGGGAGTTCCGCGGCGTTTGGGTGGCCACCGTGGACAATATCGACTGGCCGGTGAAAGGAAATTACAATTCCGATTCACAAAAAGTGGCGTTCATTAAATTGCTGGACATGCACCAGCACAATGGCATCAACGCACTCATCGTGCAGGTTCGTCCGGCCGCAGACGCCTTTTACCCTTCACCCTATGAACCCTGGAGCGAATGGCTCACCGGTAAACAGGGATCCCCGCCGACCCCTTATTACGACCCGCTGGAATTCATGATCACTGAAACGCATAAACGCGGTATGGAATTCCACGCCTGGATGAACCCTTACCGCGCCGAGTTCAACATCAACAATTCTTCCATCTCCGCAACGCACGTCACGAGGATTCATCCCGAATGGTTCCTGACCTACGGCGACAAAAAATATTTTGATCCCGGCAATAAGGAAGTGCAGCGTTATGTGACCGCCGTAGTGAAGGATGTAGTGAGCCGTTACGCCGTGGACGCCATCCATTTCGACGATTATTTTTATCCTTACCGCATCCCGGGAAAAGAATTTCCGGACATGGAAAAATTCCTTGTGTATGGCAAGGGCATGAGCAAGGACGACTGGAGAAGGAGTAATGTGGACTCCATCATCGTGATGCTCGGGGCAGCCATAAAAAGTGAAAATAAAAAATGTCAGTTCGGGATCAGTCCCTTCGGAGTTTGGCGAAATCTTGAAAAAGATTCATTGAACGGAAGCAACACCAGGGCGGGTCAAACCAATTTTGATGACCTCTATGCCGACATTTTACTCTGGCTTAAAAACGGATGGATCGATTACGTGGCACCACAACTCTATTGGGAGATCGGCCATAAAGCTGCGCCCTATGAAGTGCTGCTCGACTGGTGGAGCAAACATACCTATGGAAAGAACTGTTATATCGGGCTGGGCATCTACAAGGCCAACAGCAATGCCGCCTGGAAGGATAAGACACAATTACCCCGGCAAATAGAAACCTTAAGGAACACGCCCAATATCCAGGGGATGATCTTCTTCAGCAGTAAATCATTCGATAAGAATCCCAATGGCTGGAGCGACAGCCTGCGGTTGAATTATTTTAAAGACCCCGCCCGGCCTGGACGTTAACCCTCATCCTCTTCTCTGACGAGGAAGCCCGTCAGCAGACATGGAAGCAATGATCACGGGTCTTTGACTCCACCATCCATTTTCTTTATCTTTACAATTCTTAATTTTTAATTCTTAATTAATTACTATGCCTGGTTTTGAATTTTTTGGTGCGGAAGAACGCAAACATGTAAACGATGTACTGGAAACAGGTATCCTGATGCGTTATGGATTTGACGGCCCCCGCAAAGGGATCTGGAAAGCAAAAGAACTGGAGGAAGCCATTTGCCAAACCTTTGGTTGCAAGCACGCGCAGCTTGTCAGCAGTGGTACTGCGGCGCTCACCACGGCCATGTGTGCGCTGGGTATTGGTTATGGCGATGAAGTGATATTGCCTTCCTTTACTTTCGTGGCAAGTTTTGAAGCGGTGCTGAGCGTTGGCGCCATCCCCGTTTTTGTGGATGTGGATGATACA
Organism: Bacteroidota bacterium; assembly: GCA_043781975.1. Taxonomy (GTDB): domain Bacteria; phylum Bacteroidota; class Bacteroidia; order Chitinophagales; family Chitinophagaceae; genus Ferruginibacter. The sequence goes on along the minus strand of JAYWAZ010000334.1, from coordinate 12,120 downwards.
CTTACCCTCAATCCGGATGCGGTAAGAAACGCCATCACCCCAAAAACAAAATGCGTGATGCCCGTACACATGTGCGGCAGCATGGCGGATATGGATGCACTGCAATCCATTTGTAAAGAACACGGGCTGTTATTGCTGGAAGACGCCTGCCAGAGCATTGGCGGAACTTATAAAGGAAAAATGCTGGGAACGATCGGTGATGCCGGCACCTTTAGTTTTGATTTTGTAAAAACCATCACCTGCGCCGAAGGCGGTGCTGTTATGAGTAACCGGGAAAATGTTTATATATCAAGCGATGGTTATACCGATCACGGCCATGATCATAAAGGGGCAGACCGTGGCGCCGACCTTCACCCTTTTATCGGGTACAATTTCCGCATCAGCGAACTGCACGCCGCGGTGGGACTGGCACAGATAAAAAAGCTGGACCAGTTCTTATCCCTCCAGCGGAAAAACCACGCTGCCTTAAAAAACATTCTTTCCACCATCCCCGGGATCAGTTTCCGGCGTATACCCGATCCTGTTGGTGACAGCTGCACCTTCCTGAGCTGGATGCTTCCGACCGAAGAAATAACCCGGGCGGTAGTGGCCGAAATGAAAGTACAGGGCGTGTTGGCCGGTAATTTTTACTGGTTCGATAATAACTGGCACTATATTAGCAAATGGGATCACCTGAAAAATTCTCTTACCCTGAATGCGCTGCATCCCGACCTGAAGGCAGCTGTAATACACCATGCCACGAAAGATTTTAGTATAAGCGATGCCGTGATGAGTTGTTGCGTTTCCACCGCGATCGGTTTATTGTGGACCGATGAACAGATAAGGGAGAAAGGAGAAAAGATGGTGACCATCATTAAGAAAGTGTTGAACGAGCAGCAGGTAGGAGTATAAAAAACAAAGCATTGAATTAAAAGCACCGCCCGGCGGTGCTTTATTCTTTATTATAAAAGCTATTGGGTTTTCCTTCCAGCCGGTCGCATTGCTGCACGCTGCCCAGGCGGAATTTAAAAGGTACCCTGGTCGCCTTTTCGAATTTTATTTCCTGCCTGCAAAAAAATCCCAAATGTGTTGAGTAAAAATCAGGAGATACAGGAGGTTTTACCATTGGTGATGAGGATAGCGATCTGAAAGCGGAGAAATAGGAATAAACCCCGGACTTTTTTTCAAATACCAAAGTCAGTTTTTGCGGGCTTTTTTTAACAGGATCCTGGCAAAAAGCTCCGCCTGCCACAAAAATCGTGCAGAAAATAAAAATTTTAGCTTTTTGCATCACTTTGCTGGGGTCTTTGTATGTAAATTTACGCAGTTAACAGATACGGTCTCCTTTAAATTTTCGCCTCCTCCTCTCTTCAGGAGAGGTTACTGATCCCGCAATGGCGGAGAAACTAAGGAATGATGTTCGGGGAGCTGAGGCCAGGGGTACTGGTATCAAAACAATTAATTAAGTAAGCAAAACATATGGCTTTAAGTCAGGGACTATTTCATAAACAATTACAAAAATTATCGCCCCAGCAGATCCAGTTGATGAAGCTGCTGCAGGTGCCCACGGCTAATCTGGAAGAACGCATCAAGGAAGAGATCGAGGAAAACCCGGCGCTGGAAGAGGCGGAAGACGGGCATGAAGACGAATACGATGATGAATTTAAAGAAAAGGATACCGAAGAATTTGAAGTGGATGGAAGTACCGACGAGTATGATAATATTGACATCAGCGACTATGTGAATGACGGCGATGACGAAGTAGGTGATTATAAACTCCGTGATGAGAACTATCCCGAAATTGATGACGGCAGGGTGATCCCCCATAAAGTGGAAGTGGGCTTCAATGAACTAATGTTGGAACAACTCGGGCAACTTAATCTGGATGAACACCAGCAAGAGGTGGCCGAACAGATCATTGGCAACCTGGATGATGACGGCTATTTGCGCCGGGAGATATCCTCCATCGTAGACGACCTGGCCTTCCGGCAAAATATCAGCACCAGTGAAGAAGAGATCAACGGATTGGTGCTGCAGATACAGCAGTTCGACCCTCCGGGTATTTGCGCACGCAACCTGCAGGAATGCCTATTACTCCAGCTGGAAAGAAAAACCGATGAGGGCGTACACGTGGAACTGGCCCTTAAGGTGCTGGAAAAATACTTTGAGGAGTTTACCAAGAAACATTATGAAAAGATACAGCGCGGTCTGAATTTGACGGATGATCAACTGCGTGAAGTGATCAACCAGATCGTTAAGCTCAATCCAAAACCCGGCGGAATGGTCGGCGACACCAATAAAGGAGAGAATTACGTGGTGCCCGATTTTTTTATTTACAACAATAACGGCAAACTGGAACTGACCCTCAACAGCAAGAACGCTCCCGACCTGCGCATCAGCGAAGGATACCGTGATATGCTGAAGGAATATGACCGCGGCGCCAAAAAAGACAAGCGCCAGAAAGAAGCCGTGCTATTCATCAAGCAAAAGATCGATGCGGCCAAATGGTTCATAGACGCCATCAAGCAAAGGCAGAATACCCTGCTCAATACCATGGAAGCCATCATGAATTACCAACATGAATTTTTCGTTACCGGCGACGAGACCGAACTGCGCCCCATGATCCTGAAATATATCGCCGAGGCCACCAACCTTGATATCTCCACCGTAAGCCGCGTTGCCAACAGTAAATTCGTGCAGACGGAATTCGGGACCTACCGCCTGAAATTTTTCTTCAGCGAGAGCCTGCAAACCGACAGCGGGGAAGAAGTAAGTACCCGTGAGGTGAAAAAGATATTGAGTGACCTGATAGAAGCTGAAAGCAAGAAACACCCGCTGAGCGATGAACGCCTGACGGAACTATTGCAGGAAAAAGGGTATAATATTGCAAGGCGAACCGTGGCCAAATACCGTGAGCAGTTGAATATTCCTGTGGCACGTTTAAGAAAAGAATTATGAGCGCAGAAAATACACAAGAGGCAATAGACAATGGGCAATGGGCAATGAACAAAGAGCCTGCTGTTATCAATGACCACCCGATGGTAGTTAAGATCTTTGCGCATCTGTTCTCTTATATATTTCATCCATTGTTCATTCCGCTATATGCGGTTTGCTTTTTGGTTTACTATCATCCCTCTTATTTTTCGGGGTTCAATCCTTATGACAAATACAAACTGGTACTCACCACAGTGCTGAACACCGTTTTCTTTCCGGCCTTCGCGGTTTTGCTGATGAAGGGCCTGGGATTTATCCAATCGATCTTTTTAAGAACCCAGCCCGACAGGATTGGGCCCTACCTCGCCACCATGATCTTTTATTTTTGGGCGGCAAGGGTGTTCTTTAAGTTCGAGCCACAGCTTGCGCCGGTATTGCCATCCTTTATGACCGGCGTGCTGATCACGACCGTGGTGGGACTTTTATCGAATATTTATTTTAAGATCAGCATGCACGCGATGGGCGTTGGGGGGTTGGTGGGATTATTCTTACTAGTCATGCAAAGCAACAGCATGCTAATGACATGGCCTTTATGCATCGCGTTATTGATGGCCGGGCTCGTGTGTACCTCACGTTTAGTGGTGAGTGATCATCAGCCACGTGAGATCTACCTGGGATTACTGGCCGGATTGCTCTGTCAGTTTACCGCGGCGATGGTAATTCTTTAACATGAAAAATCCCGCCGGTGGGCGGGACCTTCATCTCCATTCGTGCCTAACAATAGAACTTTAAAACTGTAGAGGTAAACAAAGTTCTAACTGTCAAGTATCTTTGACCGCAAATGATATTTTTTTGCGGGATGATATAAATATACGCAGCTGCCGTTCTTGATCAGGTCGATCAGTTTTTTATGAACCGCTACCGGAACCGCGGGACAACCGAAACTCCTCCCCAGGCAACCCTTGCTCCTGATCACCGCCTCGCTTACATATTCAGCACCATGTATTACAATGGCGCGTTCGGCCGCATGGTCATTAATACCCTGCTCGCAACCGGCCAGTTTCAATGAATAGCCATTAATGCCCGTATAGGTTCCCCGGGTGATGTAAAACCCCAGGCTGCTTTTGTGCGATTCGGATTCATTTGAAAAATCACTGGCATACACCAATCCCGAATTACGGCCGTGCGCCACCCAGGTGTTCAATAAAAGGCGCCCATTTTTCATATCCAGGATGAATAATCTTTTTTGGCTGGAGGGTTTACTATAATCAATGATGGTGAGTACCCCGGGGTTTATGACTTGGTTTTTCTCCACCAGGTAAGTATATCCTTTTACGGCTTCTTCAAATGCCACTTTTGATAACCCGGTCTTTGATAATTTCCAGTCGGTATAGACTGATGAATTTAACCAGGCGGGCAGAACCCCGGATATTTGTGATTCACCCAAGGATGAAATTTTGGAATTTTTTTCCGTAAGCGGGGGAGTGATCGCAGCCATCAAAAGCAAAACTGGGCATAACGTCAATGCGTAACGGATTAATCTCATTCTGGTGGTTTTCGGTTCGGGTTTGGGTTATTCTAAATTACTTTAATAAATCGTTTAAACAAAGCGGTTTATTGTGCAGGAGTGCTGTAAAATACAAATATTATTTATTTAAATACCTGGAAAAGTATTTGTACCACGGACTATTACCCTTTCCGGGAAAAAAGGATTGTTACAGTTTGAATTTTTAAATAATATAGAAGATGCTAATACCCATATCAGCATGGTGGATGCAAAAAGCGAAACTTTAACTTTCTTTTTTTGAAATCGCCATAAGCCGCTCTTACAGGCAGCTTCAGCAGTATTGTGCGCTGAAAAAAACAGTCACTCATTTATTAAATCATCATATGGAAATAATGGCACGATTTTGGAAATCGTGTAGCATACCCAATACATACGATGGATTAAATCTATACCTGGTTAGAATCATTATTTAGTCACACCATAAAAAAAATCATTATGAATACCACGAACTTTCCTATGGCTGATCCGCAAATTCAGCCGCAACGTAAAAAAAGTTATAAGAACCTCATCATCGGCATCCTGGCCGGTGGCATGGTTGCTTTGGGCGGTTATTTAGTGTATGATAAAAATAAATCAACACAAACCATTCAAAAGCAGGAAACACAGATCGCAACGGTTACAGCAGAAAAAAGCGATGTACAAAAAAGCTTTGACGCCTCGCTCGCCCGGCTCGACAGCATGACGGGTATCAATACCAATCTGCAGGGAAGGTTGGCCGAAAAGAACAGCGATATCGCAAAAATGAAAACGGAGATCCGCGGTATCCTTAATAAAAGTAATGCAACGGCAGCTGAGCTGAAAAGGGCCAAAGAACTGGTTGTTCAGCTGAACGGCAAGATCACCGGTCTTGAGCAGGACGTAGCCCGGCTAACGGAAGAAAACAAGAACCTAAACAATGATAAAGTGGTATTGACCGCCGATAAGGTAAAACTCACCAAAGACCTGGAAGCCACCACCGTGGTCAAGCAGGAACTGGAAAAGAAAGTGGATATCGCTTCAACGCTCAATGTCTCTAATATTGTGATCACACCCATCAATGTTAAGGGAAATGGCAGGGAAAAAGTGTCCACCACGGCAAAGCGTGTAGACAAACTCGTTATTAGTTTTGACGTCGACAACCGCATCGCACAGCCGGGCAAAACAGACGTGTATGTACTGGTGATAGGACCAGATGGTAAGGCCATTACAACTGAGGCTACGGGATCGGGCACATTCACCACGCGTGAAGAAGGCGACAAGGCTTTTACCGCCAAGGTATCCGTTGATGTTGAAACTGCTAAAAAGAAGACCGTAGATTTTGCCTTCGCACCGGGAACCGCGTTCCAGAAAGGAAACTATACGATACAGATCTACCAGAACGGATTTTTGATCGGACAAGGTACACAGGAATTGAAGAAAGGCGGGTTATTCAGTTGATCATTTGAATGGAATTATATGAACTACCGTAGTTTTTGAAACTACGGTAGTTTTATTATCAGCTAATCCTCTTTAAAGATTTTTCCAGTTTTGTAGATCACAGTGCGTATCAATTTACCCGCCTCATCAAAATTTTTCCACTCGCCCTCCTGAACGCTGCAGAGACCGCGGCTTTGCAGGCTGGTCCATATGCCTGTTGTATTTGTAAGGTATTGCCCTTTTGTTTTTACTTTACCGTTCTTCCAGTAATTGACAAATGTACCTACAAAGCAGGAATTGTATTTCAGCGCCTCAAACAACAGGTGATTGTCCTTGTCGTAATTTCTTTCCCAGTACAATATATTGGAAAAATATACCGGCGGCATCTTCCCATAATCAACGGTCTGCACCGTATCAACATGGCTTTCCTGGCAGGATCCGGCATTCGCAAAGCCGGTAGCCAATATCATAATGAAGAGATGTTTTTTCATCTATGCCAACAACAATATTTTTTGAAACTAAGTTCTTTCTTTATTGGGCATCAATAATTGAATTTCTTCAGGCTAACGAGGTTTTCACTAAGCACTTCAAACTCCAACGGGAATTCCGCAAACATTTCCGCTTTTAATTTTTTTGCATAGTCATCTACTTTTTGCATGCCTGCTTCATTGGCAAAAGACGCTTTAACGGGGAACCTGAAATGTGCCCCGTCATTGGCTGTTTTTGTCAGCATCAGGTTATTGGAGCCGTCCGCTGTAAAGAATTCGCTCTTTACCAGGTAATTGAGGATCATTTCCGCCTCGTTGTCGGTTACATTTTTGCCATAGTAAAGTGTATTGTGTTCATACGGCTTCTTTTTCATTTCTTTCACCTCGGCAGTTACGTTGGCGGCTTCCAGCATGGCAGGGTTAAAGGCAATGGTTTTCTTGTCCTTGAACGCATCATCGGTATAAATAACATCAAGGGGCGTGCTGTTAAATATGGTCTTGCTCATCATAGCGCCCAGCATGTCGAACTTTTCATCCGCATTCTCGATCTGGCTAAATCCCTTTTCGTCAATTACCATGCGGAACTTGACATGACCGTTGTCCTTTGAAATCTGCACGGACCTTGTTTTATCATCCTTCAAAAAAAATTCATTCTCCTCCAGGAATTTACCCGTGGCTTTCGCATCCGTTTCGGTAACACCCTCGCCCTTGTAATACACTTCGCCCTTATGGCCCGGGAAGGTCACTTTTTTACCGAAGTTGCCGGTGCAGGCGCTTAATGTAACCAGGCCGATAAATAGGACAAATAGTTTTTTGAATAAAATAAGCCGGTTCATGTTGATCTGTTTTAAGGTTAAGTGTTTCGTCTTTAAAGGAATAACATTTTTTTTATATTTTTTTGTTTTTTTCTAAACCTATAAGGTTTTTTCTAGCTCAAGAAGGCATTATACTTATAAACCTTATAGGTTTATACATCAAATTCAGATTCTCTTCAGAATTAAAAATTAGTTTTGGTTGATTTTTAAATAAACTGAATGCAGCAGATTTTAGTACTTGGATTATTGTTTGTTATGGGCCTAAAAACAAAGGCCCAGGAAGGTGATAATAAAAAGAATGAAGGAAGAATTACCGGGCATATTGTGGATTCCCTGTCAAAGAAATCCATAGAATATGCCACCATTTCCTTGTTCCCCAACGGAAGTAAAAAAGCGATCAACGGTACGGTTACCAATAGTGAAGGTCGGTTTACATTAAGTGGTGTTGATCCCGGCACTTATAAAATTGTGGTGGAGTCGATCGGTTACCTGCCCATTACCATTAATAATATTTCTGTAAATAAAAAGAACCCGGTGACCAATACCGGGGATATCTTTTTATCAAAAAGCCAGGTAACACTGCAGAATGTAACCGTAACCTCCACAAATGCATTGATCGAGAACAAGATCGACAAGATCGTTTTCAACGCCGAGAAAGACCTTACTTCGCAGGGAGGTGTGGCAACCGATATCCTTAAAAAAATTCCGCAGGTATCCGTTGACGTGGACGGAAACGTGGAACTGGCGGGCAGTTCAAGCATTAAATTCCTGATCAACGGAAAACCTTCTTCGGCTTTTGGGAGCAGTATCACTGATGTGCTGCAATCCATTCCGGCCAGCCAGATAAAAAGTATTGAAGTGATCACCAACCCTGGGGCAAAATACGATGCCCAGGGTTTGGGTGGTATCATCAATATCATCCTGAAACAAAGCAGGGTAAAGGGCATCAACGGAAACCTTTCTTTAACGGCGGGAACCCGAAATGAAAATGGCTCATTTAATTTCAATGCCCGGAAAGGAGATATTGGATTCAATGCTTTTATGAGCGGCAACACAAGGTTAACCGCAACGGTACCCAGCAGTTTGGAACGTTTATCCGCTGATACCGCCGGACAAAAGAATATCTCCCTGCAACAGGATGCAAACTACCGGTTCAAACGGCACGGGATGCAGTCGGGCATTGGTTTCGACTGGACCTTCCGAAAAAAAAATAATTTTACCGGCTCATTCCGGTATGGCAATTTCGGTAACACCAGTGTTGGCAACCTGAACCAGTTGCAGGTTGTTAGGGCGCAGAATGGAGGAACCGTGCTTTCAACGATCGCTACCATCAATCATACCAATAACCAGCCGCTTTTCAATAGTTTCGATGGTAGTCTTAATTACAAAAGAACATTTGCAAAGGAAGACCAGGAACTGGAAATATCCATCAACTCCAGTTATGAAAAAAGCCACGGAACAGCAAGCAACTACCAGCTATTGCTACCAATGGATTCCTTGTATTACGGAACCAGCAGCAACAATCCCGGTAACCAAAAGGAAACAGCGTTCCAAGTGGATTATACCCAGCCGCTGAAAGAAGATGTGAAACTGGGCATCGGGGGCAAAGTAAATTACAGCGAGATCATCAGCCGTTCCAATATATCGAGCTTTGAGCCGTTATCGGGGAAATATGCATACGACAGTTCCTTATCCAATTACCTCGATTATAAACAGCACGTATATGCGCTGTATGTTGAGATGACCTTCCCGGTTGGTAAACTTTTTGATACCAAGATCGGGGGCCGGTATGAACGCACGGAGATCAATTCCTTTTATTCCAATGCACAGCAACAGGCAGCCCAACACGGGTACAATACCTTTGTGCCTTCCATTTTCTTTTCAAAAAAATTAAATGACCAGCAGACCATTAAGCTCAGCTATTCCAAGCGGATAGAGCGGCCTGATTACAATGAGCTCAACCCATTTATCAATACCACCGATCCTAAAAATATTTCTGCGGGTAATCCTTACCTGCTACCCGAAATAGGCCACCGGTTTGAGTTGAGTTACAGCCGCAACTTTGATAAGTCGGGCTCCATCATGTTCACTGCATTCTACCGCATCAATGAGCACGACATACAGCCCTTCATCGTATTCTACCCTTCGTTGAAAGTGGGAGACTCCATTTACACCAATGTAGCCCTAAGCATGCGGCAGAATATAGGTTCTGAAAAAAACATGGGCATGAATATTTTTGTTGACCTGCACCTTAATTCAAAGTTGAACATCCGGTCGAATTTATTCTTCTTTGCAAGACATACCATCAATGTGCTCGACCCCGGTTATAATTACAATAGTTTTAATTACCGGTTCAACATGAATGCCAGTTACCAGTTCAGGAAAGGCCTTGCCGGGGAATTCTTCGCGAACTTCAATTCTCCCAGGCATGAAGCCCAGGGGCGCTATCCTTCATTTACTTCTTACAGCATTGCGTTGCGCAAACAGTTCTGGAATAAAAAGGGAAGCCTTGCATTCAGCGCTACAAATCCGTTCAATAAATACATCAATCAAAAGACGGCATTATTTGGGCCCAACTTTACGGTCAATGGCCTTCGCCAGGTACCCGACCGTTCCCTTAGTCTCAATTTCACCTGGAAATTTGGCCGGCTCGAGTTTAAAAAAGAAAAAGAAGAGAATAAGGATACCAATCCTACTGTTCCTGAAGGACAATAAGCTGCGCCGATATTCTCCAACCTTTGTCCAATGGTTTCGATTCGTGCGACACGAACCGAGGCGGGGAACACTTGTACCGCAGGTGAAAAATAATTTGTACCTTACTTCACACCAAAACATCAATAACCTGAGCAGCTACCCCAGCATATTCAATGACGTTATAGGCCCGGTGATGCGGGGGCCATCCAGTTCACATTGCGCCGCCGCACTGCGCATTGCCCGCCTGTGCCGCAACCTGATGGACGAAAACATCAAAGACATCCTGATCGAATTTGATCCCAATGGCTCACTGGCCACCACACATAAAAGTCAGGGATCGGACATGGGATTGTTTGGGGGCTTTTTAGGATGGGAAGCATATGATGAACGCCTTCCCGAATCTGGCCGATACCTGGAAACAGCAGGAATAACGGTCAGCATCAATATTGTCGATATTGGCAATGGCCATCCGAACCTGTATAAAATAACCCTTCATAATAATACTGAGACCCGGAAACTCACTGCCATTTCCACCGGCGGCGGTATGATCGAAGTGATCGCCATTGATGACATAACCGTTTCCATGGCGGGAGATTATTTTGAAACACTGATCTATTGCAAAGCGCCCGAAGGCATCATGCAGTTCTTAAAAGCAACTGTACCTTATGATGAAATAGCATTTCACAACGGTGCAATTTCTTTTATAGAGATCAAGTCGCAGGCATTTTTGGATGAGGCCATTTATAAAGAGCTGCTGGCCATGGAAGGCGTATCCTTCATCAAACAGTTGCAGCCTGTTTTACCCGTCATGGCCCGGAAGCATTTACAAGTGCCATTTATTACCTGCAACGAGATGATGGAATATAATGCCGGCCAGAACAAAGCCCTGTGGGAGCTGGCAACGGATTATGAAATGGCCAGGGGAAATATTTCCGCAAAAGATGTATTTGAAAAGATGAGGCGCATCATTCATATCATGGCCAATGCCATTCAACTGGGTTTAAAAGGAACCCATTATGAAGACCGGATATTGGGAAGCCAGTCTCTACAGTTTAAGGAAAAATGGGAGGGCGGTAAATTAATTGAAGGCGAAACCAACAACCGCATCATCATGTATGTTAGCGCGATGATGGAAGTAAAAAGTTCGATGGGTGTTATTGTAGCGGCACCAACAGCAGGAAGCTGCGGTGCATTGCCGGGCGCATTGTTTGGAACTGCGCATGCCATGCTGTTGCAGGAAGATGCATTGGTAAAAGCGATGTTGTCGGCCGGGTTGATCGGGGTATTCATTGCCGCACATGCCACATTTGCTGCTGAAGTTGGTGGTTGCATGGCTGAAACCGGGTCGGGAGGAGGTATGGCGGCTGCGGCCATTGTAGAAATGAAAGGCGGAACCTTACAGCAATCCATTGCTGCCGCATCGCTGGCATTGCAAAATTCACTGGGTATCATCTGCGACCCTATTGGTAACCGGGTTGAAGCACCCTGCCTGGGCCGCAACGTAATGGCAGCTTCCAATGCCGTATCCTGCGCCAACATGGCTTTGTCTGATTACGAACAACTGATCCCTTTGGATGAGGTGATTGAAACCATGAAAGCCGTTGGCGACCGGATCCACCATACCCTGCGTTGCACCAACCTGGGCGGACTGTCGATCACAAATGCCGCAAAAAAAATAGAAGCCATGCTTGAATGGGTGCCGGGAAAGTTTTATAAGAGTTGTTGAAATGTTTGAGCATAAAAAAAGCAGATCCTGAATTGTTTTTTCTTTTTCGCCGCGGTTGGTGTGTCGCTCAATATAGCACCTTTCTCATTCCTATTCAGAAAGCCCCGGTCCCGAAAAAATCGGGATTTTCAACCAGCCGGAACCGGTAGCCCGCTTCTTATTACCAAGTTAAACTGTGCCATATCAAAATGATCCGTGCTTTCATGATTATATCTTTCAAGGAAATAATAGCCGTATTCCTGATCAAAGTGAATGATCTTAATAATTCTTTCGTGGCTGGTTGAAAACCACGCCACGGCGCTTACGAGGGGGTTAAGCGGTCTTACGGATGTTTTTTTAGGGGTACACCAAGCACGGCGAAATTTTCTGTTTTGAATTCATTTATTTTTTTTGTAGGTTAGATGCCCGTTAAATTTTAGCTGCTTCCCGCTGGCCACTGTTCATTATTTTATTCATTAACCAAAAACTATTGAACATGCGAATGCTAATGAAAGTGTCGTTACCCATTGAGCCCTTTAATAC
>JAYWAZ010000333.1:0-3181 GCA_043781975.1 Bacteroidota bacterium | reverse complement strand
TTAATTTCTTAAAGGTCTTTTTAACCATGGAAAAAATACCTGCATCCAATGAGTTATATTCAGGGATCAGGTAAACAATACCCCGGTCTTCAGAAGATTGCTGCATACCATTAACGCCAACGGATACCTGCAAACCGTTCTTTTCGGGCCACAGGTATTGTACATCATAGTTGAATGTTCGCAGGAAAAAATAGTTATTGTATATGTCTCCCTTCGTGATATCATTAGCTTCCTGGCGGAAATTTTCTTGCAAACCCAGCCTCACATTCAACCTCCCCGGGCCCACCCCTATATTATTATCCAATACAGCCTTATAATGTCTTACATGCTGATGTATGATCGGGTAATAATTATAAGCGGTATGCTTGCCTGACGGTGCAATATCCAGGCTGTCATCACCATTGGAATCCAGGTAGTGGGATTGAAATTGTCCTGTAACAGGATCTCTTGCGCCTTCGATGATCCCCAGTTTCAGATTGAACATACTCAGGGTTAAATTTGAATAACCCCAGTTCTTGTGGATCCCAAAAATGCCTTTCAGGTTACTTTCGCCAAAGGCCGAATTCCAAACATAACCATCGTATTTATTTTTGTAGTCATGCGCCATTTTATTGGTGTACAGTAAATTCCAGGTGAATCCATTTTGATTACCTGCTACATTCGCAGCAATATTATACAACCCGTTGTTGGTTTGGTATTCCGTTAACAGGCTGGCCCTGCTTTCACCTTCGGGCAAGGAAGGAGGCTGAAGGAAATTGATCACGCCTGCCATGGCATCCGAGCCATAACTCAGACTGGCAGGCCCTTTAAGCACTTCCACTTTAGTGACCGAGTTCTCATCAATTTCAATTCCAAATTCATCGAACCATTGCTGGCCTTCCTGGCGAACGCCGTCATTCATTACAATAACACGGTTATAACCTAAGCCGCGTATAACGGGTTTTGAAATGGCCGCGCCAACGGTGATCTGTGAAACCCCCGGTATTGTATTAATCGCATCAATGATATTGGATGAGGTATTTTGTACCAGGTCATTTTTTCCTAACCTGCTTACCGGCAACGGATTTTTTCTTTGTATGGTGGCTTTCGACACGCCCGTCAGGGTTATTTCATTTAATTCAAATGGGGTCGGGGTAAGAAGAAAATCTGACTTTACACTTCCGTTAATAGTTACTGTTTCGATGGCTGACCTATATCCGATAGAACTTACTTCAATTAAATAAGAACCTTTGGGAATATTCTTTAAAACATATTCTCCCTGTTTATTTGAAGCGGCTCCGATTTTCAAATCAGGAAAATAAACGGTAGCGCCGGGAATCGGCGTTCCGCTTTGCCTGTCCTTTATTAAACCACTAATCTCATTTTGAGCAAATACCTTCACCGATAATAAAAAAAATAGCACATATATTAAAGCAAATCTCATTTTCATAACAAGTTTTTTGTAAAGAATAAATTATATCAGATGGCAGTTACCCGTTTCTTTCAAAAAAAAACAGGAATGGCTGAATGTGATAAGAACCCGATCAGTACATCAGGCTTTGGGCGGGGGAAGGTGAATGTCGGAATTGACGGAGACCAGATTTTCAGAAAAACCAAAGTGATACTTTTTAAGCAGGATCACCGCCATATCGGTTTTAAATGGAGTATTTTTTTCTGTATACAGGATATGAAAAATTAAATTGATCAGGGTTGTACTGTCAGCAGCATTCCCCTGCTGCTTTTGATGAAACATGTTGTTAACATGATCCTGTAAATTATCTTCCTCCTTATCAAATAACCCTGTTACCTCGAGGTTATTATTTGTGCATTTGAATGATTCGACATCAAATAATTTACCTTTTATCAATATCTCTTTTCCGGGAGTAATCCATTTTGCATCATTTTCAGTAACCAGTATTGTTTGAAGTTGTTCGGATTCAAGCGCTTTTGACACCTGCGCTTTAATGATGACCAGCTTTGCAACAGAGAAAACTGAAAACATGAATGGTATCGCAACCAGAAGAAGCGTCAGAACAGATAATATTTTCTTTATAGCATTTGGCATTCTCCCGGGCAGCAGTTTTGGATGAAAACTAGTTTACAAAGATACATAGAATTCAAATATGCCACAACAGCATTCCCGGTATGGTGGGCGGGGGCAGTAACTAAAAGTGCATCAGCGGTTACGAGGCAGCTCTTAAAACTTTGAACCATTATATTTTCATCAGAAATGAGAATAGGTCAGAATCTGAAAATGCTGTAAAATATCAGCCTGTTCTCATCCTTTACCCGGCCGGCTTTAAAGCCTGTTGGGTCGCCGATAGACGGGTTCCAGCCATTGGGCGAAATAACGCCGCCATCTCCGGAAAAATAAGGAACATTGGTATGTCTTATTACAAATTCCATCGCGAATTTGAGGTATCCATTCGGCATGAATTGAAAGCCGGTGCTGGCATCCCAACCCTCAAATTGATCTCCCAGGTTTTGTGTGAGTACTCCGTTGCCAGCAGGCAGCAGTTCCAGCCAACGGAACAAAATAAAAATAAAAAAAGCAGGGCTTTAGCCCAAATTATTTCTCTATGTTTTTTCCCGCATCACAAATAATTTCGCTATTTAAACTGGAACCAAGTGTGAGATAGGGATAAGATTACAGCCCCCCGAAATAATCATATCCCCGCTCAAACCAGTAATCGGGCGGACGCTGGTTGCTGAAGTAGATGGTGCCGATGCGTTTTAGGTGCTTGATGCCGTATTTAACGGGAATGATCAGACGAAGCGGGGCGCCCTGGTTCATGGGCAGCGGCTCGCCGTTCATTTCGTAGCAAAGGATGGTTTGCGGGTGCAGCATACTCTTCCGGTCAATGCCTACATAATACTGATTGTCGGGTGTGTGCAGTGCTACATAGGGCATACTGCTTTGCTCATCCAGGCCATATTTTTTTACAAAGTCGCTGAATTTTACACCGCCCCAGTGGGTCACCTGGCTCCAGCCTTCAATGCATTTGAAATCAAAAATGATATCCGTTTTGGGAAGGGCTTTTAATTCATCAAGGGTGATGTAGAGCGTATCGCCGGGCCTGCGAACCAGTTGCAGTTTCCAGGTGGCGGGGTCAAAACCATTGCTCATGCCGGCATCGCCGTTCACACGGACCTTGTGCACCGCGTCCTTGTCCGCGAAGGATTTGGCGAGGTGGTCGTTGCT
>JAYWAZ010000332.1:0-3182 GCA_043781975.1 Bacteroidota bacterium | reverse complement strand
AAGCGCTCATAGTCATGAATATCAGAACCGGGAAAAGAACATATTTTAATTTCAGCATGGTCATTTTAATATGCCGCTAATTTAGGGGTAAATATTATGATTACGGGCATAAAAAAAGAGTTCATCGCTGAACTCTTCAAACAAAATATGTTAATGATTAATTACCATCTCCTGTTGCCACCACCACCGCCACCGCGGTTGTTGGAATAGCCGCCACCGCCGCCACTGCTTCTTTCTTCTCTTTCTTTAGCTACGGAAACAGACATGGCCCTGCCTTCTACTTCCTTATTGTTAAGGCCCAGCATTGCATCCTTACCTTCATCTTCAGAAGGCATTTCAACAAAACCAAAACCACGGGACCTTCCGGTCTCCCTGTCTGTGATCACCTTTGCAGATGAAACAGTACCAAACTTCGAGAAAAGCTCATTCAATTCTGCATCGTTGGTGTTAAAACTCAAATTTGAAACGTAAATGTTCATAAAACAAAAAATTAAAATAAATAAATAAATAAAATACCTGTGCAGAAAGGGAGAAAGCAGACTATAAAGACGAGAAAACTGTTACGGGGAAAAACTTGTAATAATTGAATCAATCCTGAACTGTGTGCTCACAGCGTTAATACACAATGCAAATGTAGGCTTATTAATTGACAAAGCAGGATTTATATTATGGGGAGGGTGGATGCTGGATAATCGATACTGGAGGCTGGATGCTGGATGCTGGATACTGGGTGCTGGATGCTGGATACTGGATGCTGGATACTGGATACTGGATACTGGATACTGGATACTGGATACTGGATGCTGGATACTGGATGCTGGATACTGGATGCTGGATACTGGATGCTGGATACTGGATGCAGCCTGAAAACTTGAAAAGCTTTTCAATCAATGAGCACTATCCAGCATTCAGCATTCAGTATCCGTATTCTGTAAACCTTAACATTTTATGTAAACCCATATTACACTAATTTCGTTTATGGAATAAATTATACCAACATGAAATCATTTCTTTCTACCATTATCTGTGTCATTTTTTTCATTTCCTGCGCACAAACGCAAAATAACGGGGTAAAGATCCCGCTGGCACAGTCGCAAAAGCCCGCTCCCAATGAAGCCGTGGCCAGTTTCGCAGAAGGATGTTTCTGGCACGCCGAGATCGTTTTTCAGAGCCTGGAAGGCGTAAGGGATGCCGTATCGGGATATGCCGGCGGCAGGGATACCCATCCCAGTTATGAGAAAGTGGCTTCGGGTGAAACGGGCCATGCCGAGACCGTTCAGGTGTATTATGATCCTTCCAAAATAAGTTATGAAACGCTGGTGGCGGCTTTTTTCGCCAGCATGGATCCCACCTCCCTGAACAGGCAGGGCAATGACCAGGGCTCGGAATACAGGTCCATCGCTTTTTACCGCAATGAAAATGAAAAGAAGGTGATTGAAGCGGAAATAAAAAGACTCACGGCTTCCAGGAAATTCAAGAACCCCATTGTTACCGAAGTGGTGCCTTTCTCCAATTTTTACCCGGCCGAAGAATATCACCAGGAATACATCTATAACCACCCCGACAACCCCTATGTGGAGAATGTATCCATCCCGGATTTTATCAGGTTCAAAAAAGAATTCAAGGGGAAATTTAAACAATAACTGCTTACCAACAATAACTGCTTACCATAAACGAAAGTATCCATCAGCAAGCCGGTTTGGTCTTTACAAAACAAACCGGACCCGCTGATGGATCTTTATTATAACGATCACTGAAAGTAGTTTTATCAGGCAGCTTTTTTGCCCATTCCCATCACCATGGCAACTGCCGCGCCGGCAACGCCACTCATCACCGTAACGAGGCCTACATCGGCCATCACTGCATTCTTATTGGCCAGGTACGTGGTGGCATACATGATCAGGTCTACGCCTGCGCTCATTAAAAGTCCGATCAGCGCTCCGGTCACCAGGCCTGAGGCCATGGTTGAAATATTGGCCTTGCTGAATACATATGCCAGGAGGGCGCCATGGGCGATATTTCCCAGGGCGATGATCCAGATGATCATATCTGCGCGGTCGACCCCCATCAGCGGACCCGCTGAATTCTTTTTAAAAAAGTCAGCAAAGAGATTCCCATAAAAAAGGTATCCAAGCAGGAAGTAAACGGCAGCTCCCGCAATGGTTCCGATAGCCAGTTTTTTGATGTCCATACCGATATATTTTTTGGTTACGAAGAACGATGCCATCCAAAATAACCAATTGTTCTGCATTTTGCAAGAATACAGCCCTATTGATTATACACATATCTTAATAACCACTTTGATATTCTTTGGCGAAACAGCTATTTCCGGGATAAGGACTTATCGATCTGGTGCCCGAAAAAGTAGCCCCCTGTTGCGCCAACGACGGCTCCGACGATGAGCCATAAGACAGAACTACCTGCGGCAAAAAAGGCGATTCCCAGTCCCAGTAAGCCAAAAAAAACAACAGCAACGGTTACCGCGCTCCTGGTCTTCTTTGAATGGGGTGTGCCCTGCGGTACCGGGTGGTCATGATGATGCTTTCTTTTTTTTGATTGAGGCATGGCATTTTATTTTGAAAGTACGAAATTATTGATAGTTAATAAAGGTTGATTTTTCAACCCGGGGCCGACAAAGGTTCCAGTTCTTTTAAAAAATCATATTGCAGGTCCTCATGCAGGGTGGAGACCGCCTTCCGGATCTTTTTAACCTGTTGCCCATAGAGGTTCACCAGTACGGGGCTGTCGCTTACCGGGATACCCGAGGCCTTCAGTGTTGTGCAAAAATGAAGCAGGAGTTGCGCTTCCACAACCGGCGAGCCGGTATAGCGGGTATGCTTAGCCGTGGTGCGCAGTATCTTTCGAAGGCTTTTTTTTACGAAGTAGAGGCTGGAGGTATTGATATCCGCGAACTGCTCCTCCATTTCTTTTTTCAGGATGGAAACATAAGCGGGTTCATCAAAGGCTTCGAACAAGAGGTAGGTCAGCAGTTCCTTGTTCTCCTTTTTAAACCTGGCCAGGCGAAGGCATAGCGCCAGCACATCGCCCGTCGATAAATTTTCCAGTTCGGTTTGAATGTCTTTCAGCGAAGCTGCTTTCATGGATGGAAAATACAATTTTTTGGCGTGCAATGCCTTCAAACGATCAATATATGGGCCGAACCTGATCACTTGAAATACGAT
>JAYWAZ010000331.1:0-3186 GCA_043781975.1 Bacteroidota bacterium | reverse complement strand
AAAGACGCCCTCATCCCAACCTGAGAATAAGCCCCTGGAAGAACATACTACCGAAGCGCTGGAACAGACCGAAAAGGATATCAGCACAGATCGCGACCTGGGCGCTAAACCCGATCCTACGGCAGATCTTGACGAAGGAGAACTGGCGAGGCTGGAAGGGGAAGATTAATAAAACAACGGCATCTGCGCAGCAACCGCTATGGGATTTTAGCTTATATTCATAAACACCAAACCTCTTTCTTGAAAAATAAATACCTCAAATACACGCTTAAAGGAGTCGTGATCTTGCTGAGTGTACTGGTTATCCTGTACACATTCGTTTTCATCTACGTGTATGCCAATAAACAAAAGATCATTAAACAGGTTACCGGAGAAATAGGGAAAAAACTCAGCGGCCTGGTAACCATCGGGGATGTGGATCTGAACTTTTTCAGCCATTTCCCAACCGTATCCGTTGCCCTTCACAACGTGCTGGTAACCGATACCCTGTACGCGCAGCACCACCATGCCTTTTTTACAGGAGAACAGGTTTTTGTAAATGTGGGCGTGATCAATATGATCAGGAAAAGATCTTTCATCACCGGGTTCCGGATAGATAAAGGAAATTTCTATTTGTATACCGATACCAGCGGGTATACCAACAAATATCTTTTCAATCCTAAAAAAGATACTTCTGCCGGCAATGCAAATACAAATACAAGAAACGAACTGAAAAAAATAGAGTTGCATGATGTTGAAATTATCGAAGATGACCGGCAAAAGAACCGGTTGCACGACATCGCGGTTAAAGAACTAAAGCTCGACCTGGAAGATAAAGACGATGCCACCTTCCTGTTTTCTGCACAAGCAGACATGCTCATGAAAAGTTTCGCGTTCAATTTGGAAAGGGGAAGCTTTGTAAAAAACAAAACTTTCCGCGGAAACTTTGACATGCGGTATGATAAAAAGATCAAGCAGGTGCAGTTCGACAGCATCGACATCAAACTGGATGACCAGCCGTTCAACATTACTGCGCGGTTTGATTTGGCGGGCGAGAACAGGCAATTTTCGATGAGGGTGCATACCCGAAATATCCTTTACGGATTTGCCAGGTCGTTGTTAACCCAAAAGATTTCCACTGCATTAACGATTGCTGATGTTGACAAGCCCCTGGATGTGACTGCCAACCTCAGTGGACCGCTGAAAGGCGGGGACCCGCTGATCACGGTAAACTTCACCGGTAAGCAATCGCACCTGGCAACCCCATTCATTAATTTTGATGAGGCTTCGTTTACCGGCTTTTATACCAATGAAGTGGTTGCAGGGTTGCCCAGGAAAGATCCTAACTCTAAAATTGTAGTAACCAATTTTTCTGCATCGTGGCAGGACCTCCCGGTTACCTCTGATAAAATTGAGATACTCGACCTGTTGCATCCTGCACTAATGTGTGATCTCAAATCCTCTTTTTCCCTTTCGGCATTGAATGATATCATTGGAAGCGATGCCATCCAGTTGAGGTCGGGTGAAGGCGCAGCCAATATCACTTACAAAGGCCCACTGGAGAAGAACAACAATACTAACTCTTTTGTGAACGGGTATATCTCCTTTAAAAATGGGAACGTGATGTACCGCCCAAGGGATGTAGAACTTAAAAACGTGAACGGCAGGATGGTTTTCAAAAGCTCGGATGTATTTGTTGAGAACCTGCAATGCGAAGTGCTGAACAATAAGATTGTGATGCAGGGCAAAGCGCTCAACCTGCTTACCCTTATTGATGCGGAGCCTAATAAGGTGATCATCGACTGGAACATTTATTCACCCGCGCTCAACCTCAACCAGTTCACTTTTTTATTGAAGGCGAGAAAAAAAGTAGTTACTGAAAGTAACGGTAAACAAAAGCTGGTGAAGATGGCGGGCAAGATCGACAGGGTGCTGGACCAGGGCAGCCTGGTGGTTAATATAAATGCCGGCCGGCTGCTGTATAAAAAGTTTGTAGCCTCCGATGTACTGGCCAACGTTTCATTGTTGCAGGACCGGTATATCATCAACAATGTGAGCATGCAACTTGCAGGCGGGAGTATGGGAATGTCGGGTTCATTGATCGCGCAGGGCGACAACCGGCACCAGGCCAAACTCAATGTAGCGCTACAGAACGTGGACGTAAGCAAAACCCTGGAGGCATTTGATAATTTTGGGCAAGATGGGATAACGTCTGATGTGATCGCGGGGAAACTCACCGCCAAAGTTGATGCTTCACTGGCGATAGATGGCGAAGGAAAGGCCTATCCCGGCAGCCTTGAAGGCATCGTGGATTTTTCACTTAAGGATGGCGGGCTGAATAATTATGAGCCGGTAAAAAAATTGCAGAATTTTTTATTTAAGAACAGGGATTTTGAGAACATCCGTTTCGCGGAGCTGAAAGACCGCCTCGAAATAAAGAACCAGGAAGTTAAGATCAACAGGATGGAGATACAATCCAGTGTGATGTCGATGTTTGTTGAAGGGGTGTTCGGCAAAAAAGGAACCACCGATATCAGCATACAGGTGCCGCTAAGCAATATCCATAAACGCGGTGCGGATTTTAATCCCGAAAATATTGGCACCGATAAAAAACCGGGACGCAGCATTCATCTCAGGGGCCGCCCGGGGCCGGATGGCAACATAAAGTTCAAGCTGGACCTCTTCAATAAATTTCAAAAGGAAAAAGACACGGGGTTGAAAGATCAATGATTTTGGTTGCTACAGAACAATCGCGGAACTGCGGAGCTGTATAAACAGCACTGCAGAATTTGGATGATAATTATTCTCTGTTAAATTTTCATTCCTTTGCCAAAAAGAAAACGTGGAAGATCAAACATTGCCGGGCATTGGCACCCGGCTGCAACATACCCGTTTCGGTCCGGGGGTTTATCGTGGGTATCCGCTATGCAACCTACCTGGTGTCGTTTATTCATCAGGGAATTATTGAAGTTGACAAAACAGATCCCGATCTTGAAGATATTCAACCCGAAAACGTAACCGAAGAGATCGAGACCCATTCTGAAGTTGAAAAGTCATTGCTGAAAATACTGCGCCTGTGGGGCGATGTGAGTGAAGTAGTTAAGCTAGGTGAGAAATGGACCGGCGGCACCCTGCTACTACAGCCTAAAGACGCTACTTTAAAACCCAAAGAGATCCCTATTGATATTTTCTTTCATAAGATCGTAA
>JAYWAZ010000330.1:0-8882 GCA_043781975.1 Bacteroidota bacterium | reverse complement strand
GTTTAACGAGGATCTCGGTATTTCCTTTCCGGATCACCACCGACTGGCGTTCGTTATCCGTGGATGATTTGGGGTGCCAGGCCACCAGGTATTTTCCCTTATGATATTTATTGTACACCACATCCCCGCTGATGGGATTGCGGTTAACATGCACATTGGCCGGGCTCATGAAAATGGAAACCTGCAGCCGCTTATCCTTAAAATACTCCTCATCGGTTGTCTCTTCGATCACAACCACTTTTCCGTCGGCTGGGGCAATGACGCAATTTTCATTCAGGGTAAGTGCCCTGTGGGGTATACGAAAAAATGAAACCAGAAACAATAAAAGTGCAAGGGTAATGGCAAATACCGCAAGACAAATCCACATGAGGGATGCGCTGAAAAAATAAAATATGGATATATTCAGGGCGCCGAAAATCAGGGTGGCAATGGCGATGGTTTTATATCCTTCCCGGTGAATGGTCATTTGCATAAATTGTGCTGCAAATGTACAATACCCGAACGCAAATACCCGACTAAAACTGAATTATTACTTAACGAGGGGGTTTGGGATTAATATTTTGTGTATCCGAACTTATCCCATTGTTCATTGGCAAAATCCAATAAGGGTTTTGCACCATTGGTGAATGAAGGATCGGGCTTTTTGTCTCCACCCTGTCGCTGGCCATCGAGTTCTATAACGGCCACACCCCGGATCGCATATTTTTGGGAACCTTCATACATGATCAGTTTCTTATCATCGGGGCTCACATCGCCCTTGCAGGAAAGCTTGTATAAAAAAGTTACCTCGCCAACATCATTTTTATCCTTGTCGGTAACCGTAAGCGAACCAGGAAAAAATTCACAGGTTGCATCCACTTCGCAATCTTCAATCCTATCTTGTACCTGCCAGGTCTGTTTCCAGGCATCACTGTCTTTTTTATAACAATACGCGTTGATGTGCTGATTTTGCTTTCCGTTGATCATCTTGTTTGCCGTTTGGACAAGTATGACCATATGTTCGCCCTCTGCATCCGTCCAGCTTGCCCCGTCAACAATTTCACTTTTCACAATATCTTTCATCGGAACATCATTTTTATTAAATGAATTCAAAGTAAAAAGGGTCCCTGTATGCCGGGGCGATTGTCCCGTATTATTATTTGCCAGGGAATCGTTATTTTCTGAGATCAAAGGAGATTTTTTTGGGTTGCTGTTACAACTGATAAAGACCATCAGCATTAAGGCAAGGCTAATCTTTTGCATAATCGATAATTTTTAAGCTTTCAATTTAATCCAATTATTACAAATGCTAATCTGAAAAATGTGCTTTTTATTTCCAGGCACAGGTCTACACTCAACAAGTTTACAGGATTAGGTTTACATAGAGCCAAACAAAAGGAATGGTCAATAACATGGAGTCAAAGCGGTCTAAAAAACCGCCATGGCCCGGCATGAAAGTACCGCTGTCTTTTACATTGGCCATGCGTTTCAATTTACTTTCCAGCAGGTCTCCGGCGGTACCAAATATGGCACAGATGGATGCGATAGCGATCCAATGCGGCACAGCTATTGATCTGGCAATTGGAATTGTATAACCCAAAACAGCCATTGTTGCAACACAGAGCACCGCACCTCCAATCGTTCCTTCCCATGTTTTTTTGGGCGATATTTTTGAAAAGGGTGTTCTGCCGATCAGCGAACCAACGATATAGGCCATGGTATCATTTATCCATATGGAAAAAATAATTCCGCAGGGGATCAATTTACCCTGATCATTCAATACCCAACCTGTGGCGGGGCTCATCCCCCTGAACCGTAAATCGATCATCATCAATACAGGGAGGCTGATATAGATCAATCCAAACAGGCAGCATACCAGGTATTTTTCTCCGTAGATCTTCTTCGCCAATTTCAGCAGTTCATACCAGCATCCAAAATGGATGACGATAAACAAAAGCAGGAAACTCCACGGATTCCAAAGCAAACCCAACAGCATAAACGCTGCAAATAAAACAGCCGTGAGCGTTCTTGTCTTGAATGTCTGTAAATTAAATGCCAAGTTTTACCCGTATTAATGCTGATGATAATAATGAAGTGGATCTGCCTTATCCAGCAGGTTTTGTTCCTCAAACTCCACCTGGATCCTGTTCTTAGCCGAAACATTTTCAAGTATAAAGAATAAACCAACGGTAATGCCGGCGGCGATGAAACCCACCCAAACTGGAAATTGGGGATCCAGTTTGTCCATTTCGATCTTCCCGTTATGCCGCAATATCCAGAACAACTGGAACAGGGCCACCGCATTGTTCAAAAAATGAGCGATGATATTCAGCCAAAGATTTTTGCTGCGTTGGTACATCCATCCCAATATAAAACCCAGCAAAAGCCTGCTTAAAAAAAGATAGATCGACAGGTGAATGATGCTGAACACCACCGAAGTGAAAATGATGGCTGGCAGCGGCGCTTTCCACCACCGCACCAGTAAATTCTGCAAGGCACCCCTGAAAAATATTTCTTCAAACAGGGCCGGGATAAATGCCATGATCACCAGCGCCATCAAAAATTCAGGCCAGCTCTTCAGGTTGCTCAACACAGCCACCTGTTCGCTGTAAGCATTTTCCATGCCCTTCGCCATTGAATCGAGCGACGGAAAATGAGCCAGGATATTTTTACTCAGATCCGCCAGCGGCGACGCGATGGCATTGGCAAAAAAGATAAGAAAGAATCCGACCAGTATCTGCCAGCCATTGAAATGCTTATTAAATCCCAGCCAGAAAATATTTTTACCATGGCAAATGATAAGATAAAGCGCTGCAGGTAAAAACAAAATAAAAAATGTACTCAGCACCTGAGTCAGCCTTGCCAGCCCTACATTCTCAGGTTTCATCAGAAACTTCATCATTTCCTCGCCCATTTTATTAATGGGCAGACCAGAGGGCACCAATTGCAGTCCGATCAAAAATTGAATGGCAGCGGCCATCACGAAACCCAGTCCCAAAAAAACAACCAGTATCCCCAGCTGGCCCCACCCCGAAAACCCCTTGACACTCCTGTAATGCATAAGCTTAGCCGATTAGTTGTAAATTTGCCCTCGCAATATACATCGAGTAATAGGTTAAAAAAATAAAATGCCGGATATAGGCCCCATACATTTAACTGGTTTTCCGCTCTTACTTGCTCCCATGGAGGACGTAAGCGACCCGCCCTTCCGTGCCGTATGCAAGGACCATGGCGCCGACCTGATGTATACTGAATTCATTTCGAGCGAGGGTCTGATCCGTGATGCCATTAAGAGCCGCAAGAAACTAGACATATTTGATTATGAAAAGCCCGTGGGCATCCAGATCTTCGGCGGTGATGAGGAAAGTCTTTCTTTGGCGGCGAAGATCGTTGATGTTACCAACCCCGACCTGCTGGATATCAATTTTGGATGCCCCGTCAAAAAAGTAGCGCTCAAGGGCGCCGGCGCCGGCGTGCTGAAAGATGTGGACCTGATGATCCGACTGACCTCGGCCGTGGTAAGATCAACCGCCCTGCCGGTTACCGTTAAGACGCGGTTGGGCTGGGATGATCATACGAAAAACATAGAGGAAGTAGCTGAGCGTTTACAGGATGCCGGTATTAAAGCCCTTGCCATTCATGGTCGCACCCGTACACAGATGTACAAGGGCCAGGCCGATTGGGAACTGATCGGGAAAGTGAAGAACAACCCGAGGATCAAGATTCCCATTTTTGGCAATGGTGATATCGACAGTCCCGAAAAAGCGCTGGAATATAAAAATAAATACGGTGTCGACGGCATCATGATCGGGCGTGCCGCTATCGGTTATCCCTGGATATTCAGTGAAATAAAACATTTTATAGAAACGGGAGAACATTTACCGCCTCCAACCATCGAAGACCGGGTGGCCGTGTGCAAAAAACATTTGCACAAATCTTATGATTGGAAAGGCCCGGTGGTAGGCATTTTTGAAATGCGCCGCCATTATGCCAATTACTTAAAAGGCATGCCCAACATCAAGGAATACCGGTATAAACTGGTAACGCTTAAGGACCTGGATGAAATAAATGAAGTGCTTGATGAAATTGCAGTGAATTACGCAGGATACGCATTTGAAAAAACACCCATTGAGTTAGTGAACTATCATGAGAAGTGTCCTGTTTGATAGAGGCGAAGATTATCATGATATTTCATGATAAAAACAGCGTTCTATCCTCCTGCAAGATTCCGTAACTCCGTTGTATAAACAGCCCCTCTTTTTTCCGCGAAGTAATCAGCCCACAGCATCAGGGCACCCTGAATGGCCAGGGTTATTCCAAGCCCGTACCAGAATGTTTTATCGGGGTTCGACCGGAAAAGAAAGAATACAATAAGTCCTGTTACGATGAATGCGATCTCCGTCCAGCGGTAAATGATGAAATTCTTCATTACGGTTTCCATCCGCGGGAGCTCTTCACTTTTTGTGTATCCCGAAGGTTCAATACCGATGTTATAAGCGATGTCCATGCGTTGCTTATTGCTCCTGGCGTAGACCGTATAGCCCACAACACACTGAATGATGCCAATAGCCGCCAAAGGGATGGCCGCTCCTTTAAAAAACAGGGGATTCGTTTTGATAAAAAAGAAAAACAGAACAGAAAGGATAAGGGCAACAATGCCGATGATAAGGAATAAAAGGCTTTCCTGCTTTTCTGCCATGAAGTACTTGTGAATGAAACTAAGGTCGCGTAATCCTAACATAAAGGATCAGTTATTGATTGCATTAATGATTTCCTTGCTCATGGGTTCAACACTTGAACCCCAGAAATGGGTGAGGGTGCCCTTTTCGTCCACAATATATTTACAGAAATTCCAGGTGGGTTGCTGGTCGTTCCAACCATTCTTTGAAGGATCGGTGAGCCACTGGTATATGGCATTCTGTGCCGCCCCCCTGACAACGCTGCTTTTTTTCATCAGTAAAAAACTAAGCCCGTAATTCTGTTTGCAGAATGCGGCAATGGCCTCATTGTTTCCCTTTTCCTGTTCCTTAAAATCATTTGCCGGAAACCCGATGAGTACGAGTTTATCCTTATACTGCCGGTGCAATTTTTCAAGATCTGCGTATTGGTCGGTATACCCGCAGTCCGAAGCGGTGTTCACCAGCAACACCTTCTTCCCTTGCAGCTGCGAAAAGTCAAATTCCGTTCCGTCGTTCAGTGTATCTTTTAAAGCATAAAATGAAATCAACGGTACGGCTTTTTCATTGGAAAGTTTTTTATTGTTTTTGCCTGTTATCCTGTTTAACCACATGAAGGCAGGGTAGACCGCTTTTAAGAATTTTTGCCGGTAGCTCATATTTACTGAATTTCGGTTAACGATCTCCACATAAGAGAAGAATGCGATGAATATTAATAGTAAAACAATTAAAAAGTATTTTAGTTTATTATGTTTCCTTTTAAAAGTCATAAATTAATTTAAAGCACATTTGTTCAATAAAGAATTAACCGTACAAGTGGGCCTGCCTGACGGCAGACAGGTGACACAACAATGACTAAAAAAGAGCAAATGCCGGTAACCTAAAACAAAAATCCCAAATCAAAAACTACCTGATGACCCATTTAAACAATTTCAATTTTCCTTTGAACGGCGGGTATTTTATGTTTGGGTCGAACCAGGTGGGTGTTTTCATGATGGCTTTTTTATGGCTGAAGGTTTCAAAAGAATATTTACCATGATAATGCCCCGTACCGCTGAACCCCCTCCCACCAAAGGGCAGGTGATGGTTGGTCAGGTGCCAGCTGGCATTGTTTACACATCCGCCCCCAAAAGCAATACCGGTAAGCCATTCCGTTTCTTTCCGTTTTGAAGAAGTGAAAACATAAAAGGCAAGTGGGTTAGGATATCGGGCGATCACCTGCTTCGCATCCGCGCCCATTGAAAATGGAATAACCGGTAATATCGGGCCAAATATCTCATCCTGCATCACCGATGCATCCAATGACACATCAGTAAGCACGGTAGGCTCGATGAATAATTTTGAAAGGTCAGTCCTTCCCCCATGAACAATTTTTCCCTGCTGCAGGTAAGTACTCAGCCTGTTGAATTGCTTTTCATTGATGATCTTTGAATAATTATAACTTTCTTCCGCCTTGTCACCAAAGAATTGCCCGATGGTATTTTTCAGTGCGGTCACCAATTCCTCTTTTTTAGATTCGTGTACCAGCACATAATCCGGGGCCACGCACATCTGACCGGCATTGGAATATTTTGTCATGGCAATGCGCCTCGCCGCCACTTTGATATTTGCATCTGCTTCAACGACGCAAGGGCTTTTACCGCCCAGTTCCAGCGTTACGGGAACCAGCCTTTCGGCCGCCATTTTATAAATTATTTTTCCCACCATTGTACTACCGGTGTAGAATATATGGTCAAATGTAAAGTTGTTCATCATCTCAGGAATGACAGCAGCGCCATCACCTTCTACCAACTGTATATATTGTTGCTCAAAAGTTTCGGCGATCACCTGTTTCATCACCGCTGCCGTAGCAGGAGCGAATTCCGAGGCCTTGAGCACCACACAATTTCCGGCAGCCATTGCACCCACCATCGGCGTAAACAATAACTGCAGCGGATAATTCCAGGGACTGATGATACAGACAACGCCCAGTGGTTCCTGTAAAACATAACTTTTTGAAGGCAGGTTTAGCAGGTTGGTAGAAACGCCTTCAGGCTCCATCCATTTTCGCAGGTTCCTGATGGTGTTGGTGATTTCGGCTGTTAAAAAACCTGTTTCTGTTACCCAGCATTCTTCCGGGCTCTTTTTCAGATCAACATATAAGGCTTCATGCAATGGCTGTTCGAACTTTTTAATTGCATCGCGTAATTTTATTAACTGCTGTTTACGGAAAGCATATGATCTTGTGGCACCGCTATTAAAATAACTGCGCATTGCTGAAAGCGAATTTATTATGTCCATTACAGTTAAATTTGCAGCAAGGTAAAGGAAATTAGCTAAGAGGTAAAAAGAGAAAAGAAGACAAATAGGAGCAAAAAATAAATCCTCTTTTCTACTTTTTCCGCTTAGCAAAAAAAAACAGCAAAATGAGCGATGAACAATACATGCAGCAGGCGCTGAAGGAGGCCCAAAAAGCTTTTGACGCCGGCGAAGTACCCGTGGGCGCCATACTTGTCATGAATGACCAGGTGATCGCCCGCGCACATAATCAGGTGGAGCTGCTGAATGACAGTACCGCACATGCGGAAATATTGGCTTTGACAACGGCATTTAATTTCCTGGGCAGTAAATACCTCCCCGAAGCCACCCTCTATGTGACCCTGGAGCCCTGTCTCATGTGTTGCGGCGCATTGTACTGGAGCAAGATCGGGAAACTGGTATATGGCGCAGAAGATGAAAAGAACGGGTATCGCAAAACTGCTGGCAACAACAACCCCTTTCATCCTAAGACCCGCCTGGTACCCGGTATATTAAAGCAGGATTGCACCCGCCTGATGAAGGATTTTTTTAAGGCAAGGAGGTAGATTCAGATCACCACCATTTTTCTTTTCACCATTCTTTTATATTGCTTTAATTGTATTAAATAAATTCCGGGTGGCAAAGCGAACATAACGGTTATGATCTCATTACCGTTGAAAAGCAGCCGCTGGTCATTGCGTACCATTTTTCCTCCAGCATCTGAAATTTGTATCTGCAGGTACCCGGGGCTAAATCCTTTTACATCAATTTCCACCTTATACCGGGCCGGGTTAGGAGATATTCTTGCCATTGGGATATTTGCGGACCGGAGGCTGTCGGAACCCGTTATCCCGATTGTTTTTTGAGCAGATCCATTATAAATTCCCGAAAACGTAATAAAGAACAATACAATTTGTTTCATTTCAGCATGGATAAGACCATAGATAACGTAAATTTGCTTCCTGCATATCACAACAAATCCTTAAAATAAAAATTGATACATTATGGCATTTACATTACCGGCTTTGCCTTACGCTCATGAAGCACTGGAGCCACATATCGACACATTAACGATGAAGATTCATCATGGCAAGCACCACCAGGCTTATGTTGATAACCTGAACAAGGCCATTGCGGGCACTCCAAATGAAAATAAGACCATTGAAGAACTGGTATCGGTTGCAGGCAGTATCAGCCCGGCAGTCCGTAATAACGGTGGCGGTCACTGGAACCACAGTTTCTTTTGGGAAAGCATGGCCCCGAATTCGGGAGGAGTTCCTGCGGGCAAACTGGCGGACGCCATTAATGCCGCTTTTGGTTCATTTGATGCATTCAAAGAAAAATTTGCAGCAGCGGGCATGACAAGATTTGGAAGTGGCTGGGCATGGCTGATCGTTAAAGACGGAAAACCGGAGATAACTTCAACACCCAACCAGGATAATCCCCTGATGGATGTCGCTGAAGTTAAAGGTACTCCATTGTTGGGTTGCGATGTTTGGGAGCATGCCTATTATTTACATTACCAGAACCGCCGTGCCGATTACCTGGCTGCATTCTGGAACCTGGTGAACTGGAATAAAGTAGCTGAGCGCTTTGACAAATAAAAAATAAACAGACAGGAATGCTTCTGCATTTTCTTGCAAGTATAGAGGAACTGCAATCCATAGGGTTGCAGTTTTTTTATTTTTAATTTACCTTGTATGCAAAATCATAGGCCATGTTCAAAAAAATAATTACTACATCCATCGTAACCCTGATCGCCAATTACCTGTTTGCACAGTTTCCTTCAGCGGCGGAAATAAAAAAAATCAAGCTGAAAAGTATCGTCATCAGCACTGAAAGCACTGATCCGGGAGCAACTAAGCTTTCCGAAATGTTTTATGACGCAAACGGTAATGATACGGCCAGGTACAACAATGGTGTTATGGTATCCGCCAAAACCATTGAG
Source organism: Bacteroidota bacterium (assembly GCA_043781975.1). GTDB lineage: Bacteria > Bacteroidota > Bacteroidia > Chitinophagales > Chitinophagaceae > Ferruginibacter. The sequence goes on along the minus strand of JAYWAZ010000330.1, from coordinate 2 downwards.
TA
>JAYWAZ010000329.1:0-3220 GCA_043781975.1 Bacteroidota bacterium | reverse complement strand
TATGGACCAGCGCCGGTACAGCAAGTGGTGGCCATTGTATGTTGCTGGTTGGATATGATGATAACAAAGGCGCCTTCAAAGTGATGAACAGTTGGGGTAAGGATTGGGGAGATAATGGGTTTGGCTGGATCGATTACAAGTTTTTCCCCGAAGCGATCAAGTATGGATTTGTGGCAAAAGACGCCTTTACAAATAATCCGGATATTGCCACTAATAATCCAAATAACAACCCGCCGGATAATAAAACTGAAAACAATAACAACCCCTATGACGACCCCACAGCATTTGAAAAGATCGATTTCACCAGTACCAATGTCGAGCACAATGTGAAGAATGCAGAGGATCCCTCCGTGGGTTATAATATGAAGATCGAGGGCAGGGTTGATATTCCTGCGGCCTATGGAAAGAAATTCCAGATCGTGGTACATATCTACAGCGCTGCCACCAACAAGCAGGTGAAAAGCCTGATCTATCCCACCTATTCCGATGTGAATGGTTTCGCTGCCGGCTATACGCCCGTTTACGATGTTACGCCCAATGGGTTCAGGAATGGCACCTGGTGGATAGATATCCCCTATGCTTCGATCCAGATGCCGAGTGGCAGGAATAATTTTTACGCCATTCCCACGCTCTTTGTGGATAATTTCGGTATCGCATTCGGAGAGCGGATAGATTTTTATGTAGATCAGCCATAGTATAAGAACCGGAGGAATAAAAAGGATACCTATGGTTTAATTGTTATGAAGTCTCTTGAATTTGAAGATTCTTTATAACAATTAAACCATTTAACAATTCAGCAATTAATCTATTAAGCGATTTTATTCCACGTCAACCCGTTTTTTTGCAAGGGCGCCGGGCGACATCTCCAGCATGAATTTTCTTTCCTTCACCAGGTAACCGTTGCCTTTTTCACAAAAATGCACTTTCAGGTTCTCGACGCTGAACGGATTACCGTCGGGAATATCCGCAATATTGCTGTGGCAGATATCATGTCCGTCGATGATGATCACGCAACCGCTGCCGATGGCTTCCATTTTATCGCCGCCCGTGATCAGCATGCCCGTATCTTCTCCCAGACCAATACCGATGCAGGAAGGATTGGTGGCCACTGCCTGTGCCAGTCTGCCAAAGCGCCCTCTTTTTTCAAAATGGGAATCAAAGATCACGTCATTCATAAAAGCAAGGCCTGTTGTGATCTTTACCTCACCCTTTAAATGCGCCTTGGTGGCATTGCCCTCATAGATCATAGTATTACTCATGGCCATGGCACCGGCGGATGTTCCGGCCACGATAAAATCAGCATCATTTTTATACCGATCCAGTATCAACTGCAAAAATTGTGTACCCCCGAATGTGCTGGTAAGCCTTAACTGGTTACCGCCGGTGAACATCACAACATGGCATAGGCGAATGCGTTCAAGGTATTCGGCATGCTGCGTATCGGCACGGTTACGGATATGCATAACGCCGATATTGGTGCAGCCTATTTTTCCAAAAGCATTAAGATAATTGTCGCCCACTTCATAGGGGATGGTGCTGGCGGTGGTGACCACTTCTATGCGGCAGAGGGTACGTTCATAGGCCTCATCCACGATACGGCGAAGTATGCCCAACTCAAAAAAGTTAAGGTTATTGCGATGGATCTCTCCCTTCTCCAGGTCTGTTCCCTTATCTTCCGCACCCCCTATCGCAATCAGTTTTCCTTTTGCAAATTGCATGCAATCATTTTTGTGGTTAGGCAAAAATAAGGGAAATCGTGTTTTATGATGCCCCGGTACTTATCAACGCGTTGTTAATTAGGTGAAAAATCAACTGCGTGCAAATTTTTCAATGCCTTCGGCGAGCCGGTCCAGGTTCTTCGTGGTGGTATACACGTTGGGCGTTACCCGAACCCCGCTGATATTCTCCCACACAATGCCAACAGTATGTATCTTGTAGTTGTCCCATAAAAAACCATCCAGTTCAGAGGGCTTTTTGCCCTCCACGCTTACCAGTCCGATGGCACATCCGAAATCCTTTTTAAAGGAAGTGTGCAGTTTTACTTTGGGGATATCCTTCACCTTGCCCATCCAGTAATTCTTGAGGTAGAGCAGGCGCTCTTCCTTTCTTTTTGCACCGATCATTTCATAAAAGTCGATGGCTTTGTCAACGGCTTCTTCAATAAAAAATGGCCGGGTGCCCAGGTGTTCGAACTTTCGGATATTCTCGTCTTCTTTATCCCCAGCGCCAAACAGGGGCCATACATTTTTTATCTTTTCTTTCCGCACATACAGGAAGCCGGTACCAATGGGTGCGCCCAGCCATTTGTGCAGGCTGGTGCCAAAATAATCGCAGTTGAGATCAGGCAATTTAAATTCAAACTGTGCGAACGTGTGCGCCCCGTCCACCAGTACGTCGATATTTTTTTTCTTCGCGGCATCGGCGATCTTTTTGACCGGCATCTTCTGCCCGATCCAGTTGATCATATGGGTAACCTGCACTACTTTTGTTTTTTCAGTGAACGCATTGGTATATCGCGATACCAGGTAATTATCATCTTCACTGGGCAGTTCCAGGTTCACCCAAACCAGTTTTATCCCTTCCCGCTTTTCCCTTTGTTTCCAGGCCCCGATCATGTTCGGATAATCTTGTTTGGTCAATACCACTTCATCGCCGGCTTTCAATTCGATACCGAAGATGACTGTCTCCAGCGCCTCTGATGCATTCCGGTGCAGGGCGATCTCCTCGGCATCACAACCGGCCAGTTGTGCCAGGTTCTTGCGGAGCGGTTCTCTTCCCTGGTCGATGACACGCCACATGAAATAACTGGGGGCCTCGTTACTGATATCATAATAGCGCTTCATGGCATCGGCTACGGTCTTTGGGGCAGGCGAAACCCCGCCATTATTGAGGTTGATGAAGTTGGAAGAAATGGTATAGGACTGCTGGATAAAATACCAGAAATCCTCGTCGGTCGCCAGGCTGGAAGGAGAAACTCCTTCCGCATTTTTTAATGCGGCGTGCAGTTCCCTGCTCCATGCGGGCTGTAAGATACCCGATGCGAGGGCCGATGCGGATAATATCCCGATCTTATTGATAAATGAGCGACGGTTGTCCATGTGGTTGATTTTAGTGATACAATTTACTCATTTTGTTTTTTGCAAAGCAAGATGATTTCGGTAATTTCCACTTTATGCTTAAATCAAATGTGAAAAGTCAAAATCAAAAACTAAGGTACTTT
>JAYWAZ010000328.1:0-23826 GCA_043781975.1 Bacteroidota bacterium | reverse complement strand
CCAATACCAGTCGCCTCAAAAAAAGGAAAGCGAGCTGGATGCACACGACTGGCTGATGCTGAGTATCCTGCTGATCATGTGCTTCCGGTCTTTTATTTTTGATGTGATCAGCCATGTGTCACAGGATTTTGAGCACGGGGTGCTCATCATCGGCATCAGCGCCTTTGCGGGAAAAATAATAGGAGGTTTTATAGCTGATAAGATAGGCTGGAAGAAATTTGTTTATATCACGCTGCCCATCGCCTTACTGCTTTTCCAGTTTGGCAAGGAAAATATTTATGCACTTGCATTCGGTATCGCCTGCCTGCAAAGCTCGGTTCCGGTCACCCTGTTACTGATGGGAAGAAGCCTGCCCCTGTATCCCGCCACGGCCACGGCATTGAGTTTGGGTACATCAGTGGCGCTGGCCGGACTCCCCATTTTCCTGGTGAGCGACAGTTATGCCATTCGATTAACATTTGATAATACCTGGGTCACCGCCCTCATCGCCATGCTTGTATTCGCCACCTGGTTATTGGCCGACCGGCTTTTTTTCAGAAAAATATTTAATCGCCAAACAGCACCCTGATCGGTTTTAACGCGTACCTGATCTCCAGGGAACCGCCCTCCGCAGTATTCTGCTGGAGCGGCAGGTTGCGGTATAAAGTTGCTTCAAGCATGAGTTCCTTTCCCTTTTGCCGCTGCAGTTCTTTTTGCGGGATCGTTATCGTGTTATTGCCATCTTTGGCATCAAGCCTTATACTGAAACTGCTGTCGGAACCAGATGTGCTGACCTCAACATAGTCATCACCTTTCAACGGCGCTGATTCAATGGCAATATCCAGGGACTTGTTTTTTGAAACGGCCCCGGGTAGCTGCTTTAACCGGAAAGTATCGAACAGAAAATCATTATCGAATTTTTTATTGTTGATATCCGTAAATACAAAATGATGCCTGCCGTAGAATCCGCCAATTGGTTTGCCGGACTGGTAAAAAGCGCCCGATACGTTACCGCTGTCCACCTTCAGCGCTTCGTTATCAAAACTCAGCTGGCTGGGGTTGGATAGCACCAGCGTGGTGCCGTTTCTTCCTGCGAAACGGAATTGGGCATATACGGTCACAGTTGGATCGCCTTCGGTGAATTTGATGCTATACTCCTGATAGATCTTATCCTGTGCCACGTCTTTACTTTGCCCGATCTCACTACTGGTACAGGCGGAAATACTGATCAGTAAAAAAAGTATTGCCGTGTTTGTTTTATTGAAGAACATAATAAGGGTTTTATATTAATGACCGGAATTTTCAAATGTAAGTTAATAAAACGCTAAGAAATTAGTTGGCAGTGGGCAGTTGGCGGTGCAGCTCGTGGTTTCAGGTCTGCTATTGCAAACTGCCCGCTGCAAACTCGAAAATTCGTACCTTTGCCACCCTGTCATTTTGGCTTTAATTTGTTTTCAGCACCATATTTGACATCACATGGTCTTTATAATGATTTATTCATACAATACCCAACAACACTGAATTTTATGATCGGTACTATTTCAAAGCTTTTTGGCGGTAATAAAAGTGAGAAGGATGTAAAAAAAATCACACCCCAGGTTGAAAAGATCAACCATTTTTTTACACAATACCAATCCCTTACCAACGACGAATTACGCAATAAGACAACGGAGTTTAAGCAACGTATCGCTGCATACCTTACTGATATTGACCAGCAGATAACGGAAAAAAAGAAAGCCGCAGAGGACCTTCCGCTGGAAGAGATCAACAACCGGGATATTATTTATAAAGAGATTGACGCGCTGAAAAAAGACAGGGATAAACTGCTGGAGGAGATCTTACAGGAACTTTTACCCGAGGCCTTTGCCGTTGTGAAAGAAACCAGCCGCCGCTTTAAGGAAAATGAAACACTGGAAGTCGGGGCCACCGAACTCGATAAAACACTGGCCACAAAAAAAGATAATATTATCATCAACGGCGATAAAGCGATTTTTAAGAATACCTGGACGGCAGGTGGCGGCGCCGTTACCTGGAACATGGTACATTATGACGTGCAGCTGATCGGCGGCGCGGTGCTTCATTCCGGTAAGATCGCCGAAATGGCGACGGGTGAGGGTAAGACCCTCGTGAGCACCCTGCCTGCTTACCTCAATGCCTTATCCGGCGAAGGTGTACATATTGTAACGGTAAATGATTACCTGGCACGCAGGGATAGCGAATGGAACGGTCCCATTTTTGAATTCCTTGGGTTACGCGTGGATTGCATTGACAAGCACGAACCCAACGGCGATGCCCGTCGCCATGCCTACAATGCCGATATCGTGTATGGCACCAATAATGAATTCGGTTTTGATTACCTCCGGGACAATATGGTGCATTCACCCGATGAGATGGTGCAGCGCAAACACCATTACGCCATGGTGGATGAGGTGGATAGCGTGTTGATCGATGACGCACGGACTCCATTGATCATCAGCGGGCCGGTTGGGCACAGTGATAATACACAACAGTTCTTCGACCTGAAACCGCGTATTGAAAAATTGGTGGAAGCACAAAAAAAAGCGGTGAACCAGTTTTTAATTGAAGCCAGGAAAAAAATAGCAGAAGGCAATGATGATCCCAAAGACGGCGGCCTGGCCCTGATGCGGGCGCATCGCGGTTTGCCGAAGAACGGGGCGCTTATCAAATTCTTGAGCGAACCGGGTATCCGGGTAAAATTGCAGAAAAGCGAGAATTATTACCTGGCCGACCAGCAGAAAGAAATGCCCAAGGTAGACGCTGAAATATTTTTCAACATCGATGAAAAAAACAACCAGGTCGATCTCACCGACCAGGGTATCCAATTAATTACCCGGAGCGGGGAAGACCCCGAATTTTTTATCATCCCGGATATCGCCACAAAACTGGCCGACATTGAAAAAAGCAATTTAAGCGCCGATGAAAAATTGCACCGGAAAGAAAGCCTTTTAAATGAATACGCTTTAAAGGCCGACCGTATTCATACCGTGCAACAATTATTAAAAGCATATACTTTATTTGATAAGGACGTGGAATATGTGGTATTGGATGGCGCTGTAAAGATCGTTGATGAACAAACCGGTCGTATCCTCGACGGAAGAAGGTATTCCGACGGGCTGCACCAGGCCATTGAGGCAAAGGAAAATGTGAAGATCGAAGCCTCCACGCAGACATACGCCACCGTTACCCTGCAGAATTATTTCAGGATGTACCACAAACTGGCCGGTATGACCGGTACGGCCGAAACGGAAGCCGCGGAGTTGTGGAGCATCTACAAGCTCGACGTGGTCACCATTCCAACCAATGTAAAAATGATCCGTAAGGATGAACAGGACCTGGTATTTAAGACCAAGCGCGAAAAATACAAGGCGGTCATTGAAGAGATAGAAAAATTAAGAACTATTGGAAGGCCTTCATTGATCGGTACCACTTCGGTGGAAGTGAGTGAATTGCTTTCGCGGATGCTGAAACAAAAAAATATTCCGCATAATGTACTCAATGCGAAGCAGCACGCCAGGGAAGCGCAGGTGGTTGCCGAAGCGGGGTTAACAGGCGCCGTTACCATCGCCACCAATATGGCCGGCAGGGGTACCGATATTAAACTGGGTCAGGGCGTAAAAGAGGCAGGGGGTTTGGCCATCATTGGTACCGAACGACATGAAAGTCGTCGTGTAGACAGGCAGTTGCGTGGCCGTGCAGGCCGCCAGGGCGATCCCGGAAGTTCCAGCTTTTTTGTTTCACTTGAAGACGACCTGATGCGCATGTTCGGCAGTGAACGCATCGCGGGCCTGATGGACCGGATGGGATATAAGGAAGGAGAAGTGATCCAGCATAGCATGATCACCAAGTCGATCGAAAGGGCACAGAAAAAAGTGGAAGAGAACAACTTCGGCATACGGAAACGCTTACTCGATTATGATGACGTGATGAACAAGCAGCGCACCGTGGTGTATAATAAACGCAACCATGCCCTGTTTGGTGAAAGGCTCGCGCTTGACCTCGACAACGCGTTTTATTCCGTTGCCAACGGTTTGGTGAATTCATTCCGCGAAGGAAATGATCATGAAGGGTTCAAACTGGCGGCGATCATGAATTTTGGAATTGATACCAGCATCAGCGCCGAAGAACTGGATAAGGATGATGTGAATATTTTATCAGAGCGATTATACAACGAAGCGATTGTACAATACCGGCATAAGACCACTGAGATGATCAGCAAGACCCTGCCGGTCATAAAAAATATACGTAAGGAACAGGGCAACCAGATCGAGAACGTGGCGGTGCCCTTCACCGATGGCAAAAAAGCCATACAGGCGCTGGCCAACCTCGATAAATACCTGGCCAGCGAAGGTAGGGAACTGAATGACGCGCTGGAAAGAAGCATCACCCTGGCATTGATCGATGATTCCTGGAAGGAACACCTGCGTGCGATGGATGACCTGCGACACAGCGTACAAACGGCGGGCTATGAACAGAAGGATCCGCTGGTGATCTATAAGATCGAGGCCTTCAGCGCTTTTAAGCAGATGGATGACCAGGTGAACAAGGATATCGTCAGTTTTTTATGCCATGCACAGATACCGATAGAGCAATCCAATGCCGGTCAGATCCGTGAAGGGCGTGAAAAGAAAACGGATATGAGCAAGATGCGCCAGCGCAAAGAGGAATATGCAAGTTCATCAACAGGCGGACCTGAATACATGAGCCAGGAAAATGATTATATCGATCCCTCATCACCCATCAAACAGGAGCCCATCCGTGTTGAAAAAGCACCGGGCCGTAACGATCCCTGTCCCTGCGGCAGCGGAAAGAAATACAAGCATTGCCATGGTAAGGAAGCATGAGAGTAAAAGCTGCAAGCGCCAAGCCACAAGGGAGAAGCATGCTACTTTCAATCGGGTTGCCGGATATAAAAGCTGTCCCTTGCAACTTGTGGCTTGAGTCTTTTCAACAGCTGCAAGCCTTCAGCCACAAGGGAGAAGCATGCGAAATTCAATCAGGGTGCCGGATATAAAAGCTGCCCCTTGCAGCTTGTAGCTTGAGTCTTTTCAACAGCTGCAAGCCTTTAGCCACAAGGGAGAAGCATGCGAAATTCAATCAGGTTGCCGGATATACAAGCTGCCCCTTGCAGCTTGTAGCTTGAGTCTTTTCAACAGCTGCAAGCCTTCAGCCACAAGGGAGAAGCATGCGAAATTCAATCAGGGTGCCGGATATAAAAGCTGTCCCTTGCAACTTGTGGCTTGAGTCTTCTTCGAGGCATTAAACCATTCCCCCTTTCCCCAGTCTTACCCACACAAATAATTCTATTATGAAAAAATATTTTTCCAGGATCATTGTCCTGATCGCGGTAGCATTATCCTTTGCCGCTGCTGCCGAAGCACAGTTAGTAGTAAGGATCAGGCCCGCCGCACCGGTAATTAGAGTTAGACCATTTGCCCCGTCGCCCAGGCATGTTTGGGTGAGCGGGGAATATGCCTGGCGTGGTAACCAATATATTTACACGGACGGTTATTGGGCCGAGCCGCCTTTTCCGGGCCGGGTTTGGATAGAAGGGCATTGGAAAGAAACCAGGCGCGGCTGGGTATGGAAACCAGGGCATTGGGCAAGGTGATCAACTGCTTGCCCTATCCCGCCGCGGCGGGGAGTTAATGATTTTGCTTTTAAAATTATTTCGCTTTGCATTTTTAAGATTGAGTTTGTATTTTGTTACACTTAATCACCCGCTATGCAAAACATCCGTGTTGAAAATTTACTTTTAATAGACATCGAAACAGTACCGGAATGCGCTTCCTTCGATGAGTTGAGTGCAGACTGGAGATCATTGTGGAAGGAAAAGGTACAGCGCTCATTGCCCGAAGATATTTCCGCTGAAGAATTTTACGGTCATCGTGCCGGTGTTATGGCAGAATTCGCCAAAGTGGTCTGCATCAGTATCGGGTATTTTAAAAAAGAAGGCACGGTTTATCTCTTGCGCCTGAAATCTTTTTACAGTGCAGATGAAAAAAAATTACTGCTGGATTTTATCTCCACCCTTGATCAGATGGAAGGCCGCAATAACAAGTGGAGTTTTTGCGGGCATAACATCAAGGAATTTGATATCCCTTTTATTTGCCGGCGCCTGTTGATAAACGGCATCCCCATTCCTCCCTATCTTGATTTCCAGAATATGAAGCCATGGGAAACCAATATCATCGATACTTTCCAGTATTGGCGCTTCGGTGATTATAAACATTACACTTCATTGAAATTGCTGGCCGCAACTTTGGGCATCCCTTCTCCAAAGGATGATATCGATGGCAGCATGGTGGCCGAAGTGTTCTGGAAAGAAAAAAACCTGGAGCGCATTGTAACGTATTGTCAGAAAGATGTGATCACCACCGGCAATATTATCCTGCGGTTTAAGAATATGCCGCTGCTTACGGAGGCACAGATCACGATTGCATAATCGAAAGGCAAGATACTTGATACTTGATACTGGATACTTGATACTGGATCAGCGTATGCGAGATGATTGTAGCCAACTGAGAAATAAGCTGTCGCAGCCTAAGATATAAAAAACGATTTAATTCTGTAGGGTACTTATCCAGTATCCAGCATCATCCCAATTGCTTCACCAGCATTGTGTGATCAGGAAGCTTTCCCCAATATTGCAGGTCATTTTCATTATAGGAAAGCGGCCCTGTTGGTTTATTGGTCTTAAACACTTCACGTAATATACTTGCCAGGCGAAGACCGGCCTTTACCAATTGTTTTTTTATGATGACTGAACTGCGTTCTATATAGTTTCGATCAAGCGTGCCATTTTTGAAATCATACACGCTATCAAGGTATGAACGCGATTGGTACATCCATTTTAGAACCTGTATCTTTTTTATTGAATCAATTTCCTGCATACTGAACGATTCATAAACGGCTAAACATTTCTCAAGCGATATGCCTTCCGATTCAATGATCTGTGTATCCCATGCGCTGTGTAAATTTGAGGAAAAATTCTGTGAACTGATATCTATGGTATTACCTCCCTTATCAATGGCATAACCTGTATGCAATGGCTGATGAAGATCACCCACGAGATGAAATATCAATAGCAGGTCTCTCTTGATATCTTTTTTCTTCATGGTTTCCATATGACGCAGTTCCGTAATGGCAGAAAATAAAACGGTCAGTATGTTTCTTTCACTGGATGGTTTATATACCTCACCCTTATCCATATCCAGGTAATGCCAGGGCTTCATAAAATCATAATAACTATTAGATCGGTTTTCGTCCATCCAGCTGCCCATTTCTTCAAGGCTCATATTACCCAGGAAATTCTTTACAAGAGTTTTGGTTGAATCATCCAAAAAATGGTAAGCTATCTCAGCAACAAGGCTGTGCCCCTTTTTTCCCCAGGCAAATGAAAAGCGGGGGGTCAAAAAGAAAAGAACGGCTAAAACAACCAGACCTGTGCGTTTTTTCATGTAAAAATAATTTGGGCAAAGCTAATTATTATTTATCTGCATACGGGTGCCTACCTATATATTATTAATTCATATTTATCATGTAATCATTTCATACCAATCTGGTAATCATTTGGTATTTATTTGGTAATATATTTTTTAATGAAATGCCGATAAATACTCTAAATTGCATTCTTTTTTAACAAATTTTTTATGTTGAGACACAAATCTACACTGCTTGTTACATTGCTCTTTATAGCCTTCACACCTGCTGCTTTCTCCCAGGTAAAAGAGCAACCGGTTATAGATACCACCATTGCCGAAGAAGTAAAAGAAAATGCATTGGAAAATATCCCGGTGGTTTCACTTGATGACAATGATGCGCAGGACGGGAGTGCACAAAATATCTCCGGGCAACTGAATGCCGGAAGAAATCCTTTTTCTGATGCGGCGAATTTTCATTTTAGCGCTGTTCGTTTTCGTATCCGCGGATATGACGCCGACCTTAGCAGTACTTTTATGAACGGTGTGCCCATGGAAAACCTTGACAATGGTTTTACACCTTATGGACTATGGGGTGGTTTGAATGATGTATTAAGAAACAGGGAATCCTCCCTGGGAATGCAGGCGCTGAAATTTGGTTTTGGCGGCCTCGGCGGCGCCACCAATTTGGATACAAGGGCCTTCCGGCAATTCAAACAAACCAAGATCAGTTATTCCCTCTCCAACAGGAATTATGTTCACCGGGTAATGCTCACCCATTCAACGGGATTCAATAAAAAAGGATGGGCTTTTTCTCTTTCTGGATCACGCAGGTGGGCCGATGAAGGATTCACTGACGGCACTTACTATGACGGATGGTCTTTCTTTGCTGCGGCGGATAAAAGATTCAACGCCCGCCACATGCTTTCCTTCGTGGTATTTGGCACGCCAACTGAAAACGGCCGCCAGGGAGCTTCTACAAAAGAGATGACCGATATAGCCGGCACCCATTTTTATAATCCTTACTGGGGATACCAGAATGGTAAAAAAAGAAACGCGAGTATCGCAAGATCTTTCCAGCCGGTAGGGATACTGACCCATGACTGGAAGGTTACTCCAAAAACTTCATTGTTGACCGCCGCGTCTTATTCCCTCGGCAACCGCAGCACTACCGGTCTTGATTGGTATAATGCACCGGACCCAAGGCCTGATTATTACCGTTATTTGCCCAGTTACCAGGATGAGCCTGTATATGCGCAGCAGATACTGAACGCCATGAAGAATGATGTAAACCTTCGCCAGATCAACTGGGATGCCTTATATAATGCCAATTATGCCAATACCCAGACCATCCATGATGTTGACGGTATCTCGGGCAATAATGTAACCGGCAAAAGATCTGTTTATATCGTAGAAGAAAGGGTGATCCATACCGAACGTTTCAACCTGAATACGACCCTGAATACCGCCATCAACCCGCATATTGATTTTACGGCGGGGCTGACCTATGAGAGCCAGAAAAATAATTATTATAAAAAAGTGAATGACCTGTTGGGTGGCGCCTTTTATGTGGATGTGAACCAGTTTGCAGAAAGGGACTACGGCGCCAATTCCACCGCAACGCAGAATGACGTCAACAGGCCAAACCGCATCCTGGGTGTGGGCGATAAATTTGGATATGACTATAATATCAATATCCAGAAGGCTTCCGCCTGGGCACAGGCTGTTGTAAAATTCACCAAGATCAATTTCTTTGTAAGCGCCGAACATTCCTATACACAGTTCTACAGGGCCGGCTATACGAAGAACGGCTTGTATCCCGATAATTCCTATGGCAATTCAAACCGGCAGAATTTTTACAACTATGCTGTTAAGGCCGGGGCTTCCTATAAACTCACCAGCGGAAACTATTTCTTCGTGAATGGTTCCTATATGACAAAGGCACCCTACTTTGAAAATGCTTATCTGTCTCCAAGAACAAGGGACTATGTTCAGAATAACCTGCGTTCAGAAAATGTAGCTTCTGTTGAAGCCGGGTACGTGCTGAACTCTCCAAATGTAAGGTTCAGGGCAACGGGTTTCTACACCCGTTTCAGGAACCAGCTGGACGTGATCTCTGCTTACTCTGATGTTTACAGGACATTTGTGAACTATGCATTGAGTAATATCGGGAAGACACACGCTGGTATCGAACTTGGCGCTGATGTTAAAATATACAAGGGGCTAAGCGTAAATGCCGCGGCGTCTATCGGAAGATATTATTATGATACCCGCCAGAACGTAGTGGTTACCTCTGATAACAATTCCATCGCGTTCCCTTCAAATGACCCTACGATCTATTCAAAGAATTTCAGGGTGCCCACACCACAGGAAGCATATTCCATCGGGTTAAACTACCGTTCTCCGAAATTCTGGTTCGTGAATGTCAATTTCAACTACTTCGACCAGATGTGGTTGGGTTACGACCCGCTCAGAAGAACCTATGCGGCTGTTGACGGGTTGGATCCGAATTCAAAAGAATGGCGCCAGATCATTGATCAGACAAGGCTTAAATCGCAGTATACCCTCGACGCTTTTGCCGGGTATTCCTGGCTGATGAACAAACGGTTCAAATCTTTAAAGAAAAGGACCTTCATGACCTTTAGCCTGGGCGTGAATAATATCCTTAACAATACCAATATCGTTACGGGCGGTTTTGAACAACTTCGTTTCGATTACCAGCATATCAATCTGGACAAGTTTCCACCGAAGTTGTTTTATGCCTATGGTTTAAATTATTCAGCCAATATCGGACTCAGGTTTTAATCTATATAAATAAAAACAAAAACGATTTAAATAAATACATCATGAAAAAGTTTTTAAAACTTTCTGTAACAGCAGCCATCACGATCCTCGCTGTTGCTTCCATCAGTTCCTGCAAGAAGAATTTTGATAACCCGCCGGCTTATATCGATCCAAACCTGGTGGCCAACACCAGTATCAAGGCATTGAAAGCGATGCATGTATCAGGTGGCTTTGAAGCCATTACCACGGATATCATCATTTCGGGTGTTGTTGTTGCTGATGATAAGAGCGGTAATTTTTATAAGGAACTTTATATACAGGATGCCACGGGGGCCATGGATATAAAACTGGACGGCACCAATCTGTATACCGCCTACCCGGTTGGCAGAAAAATATATATCAAATGTAAAGGCCTTTACCTGAGTGATTATGGCGGTATGATTCAATTGGGAGTGATTGACCATAGTGTACCCGGTAATTCAACCCTGGCCGGTATCCCTTCTTCCCTTTTCAATACTTATCTATTCAAGGGCACTTCCAATAACCCCGTAGTTCCAAGGGTGGTAACACAATCGCAACTGACCACTAATATACAGGACACCTTGTTGGGAACATTGATACAGCTTAACGGCTACCAGTTCTCGAGCGGCGACCTTAACGGTACTTATGCGGATACCTCTGCTGCAAAAAATTCAATCAACCTTAACGTGAAGGATTGCAGTGGCAATACCATCATCTTGAGAAGCAGCGGTTATTCCAATTTCGCCGGTTTGCATCCTGCAGCGGGCAAGGGCAATATCATGGCGATCTATACCATATTTAATTCTACAAAACAATTGATCATCCGCGATACCAGTGATGTACAATTCAATGGTGCGAGGTGCAATCTTTTTGAAGAAGATTTCAACGGCATCGGGGCCAATGGATTAACCCTGGCATTGCCCGGCTGGAAAAATGTCCTTGAACTGGGAAGTTCATCAAACGGTCTTTATCTAAATGCGGTTTTTGGAAGCGGTCCCACCAAATGTGCAAAAGTATCCGCATTCGCTACCGGTCAGCAGATCACCAGTTGGCTAATTACTCCGGCGATCAGCCTCACCGGCGTGACCACACCGAAATTATTGTTCACGACTTCCGCCGGATTCATTTCAGCGGTTACTCCAACATTCAGGGTATATATTTCCACTACCTATCCCGGTAGCGGAACGCCTTCTACTTTTTTCACGACACAGTTAACGGCCAATATTGCAACTCCACCGGGCAGCGGCTTTTCTAGCTTCCTTTCGTCGGGTGTGATCAATTTATCGGCTTATGCCGGACAAACCATTTATATAGGGTTCAGGTACGACGGTAACGACCCCACCGGTACCGCAAGTGATGCAACGGCAACATATGAAGTGGATGATGTGGCGATAACGAGGCAGTAATATTTAAAAATGAACTTAATAATAATATAAAAACCGTAAGAGCCATCTTTATCTTAATGATGGCTCTTACAGTTATCCGGAAAAAACGGGGTACCTATAATTTCAAATTCTTGTTATGAAAAAAGTATACTTATTAATTATTTTCTTTACTGTTTCTCTGGGTGGCTGGAGCCAGTTACTGACCGAACAATTCAATTATACTCCGGACGCTGTTTTGGGATTATCTGCACAAAGCCAAAGCGGCGGCAGCCCCTGGGCGATAATAAATACAGGCGATTCTATATTGGTAGATGCTGCCAGTTTAACTTATCCGGGTCTTGCGGCTTCAGCAGGTAACAAAGCGAAATTTGACGGAGCAGGAACAGATTACTATACCAATTTCACTTCTCAAACTACGGGATCAGTTTACAGATCATTCATTCTGAATGTTTCTGCATTAGGTTCACTGACTACTACCGGAGGATATTTCAACGGGTTTATTCAATCCGGATCTACTTCGCTTTTTGGAGCAACAGTATGGACCAGGTTGAGCACAACCGCCGGTAAATTTAATGTGGGTATTTCAACACGAAGCAATTCGGTGGTAACCTGGCTGGCAACAGACCTAACCCCGGGAACACCTTGTTTTATTGTAGTAGCGTATGATTTTAATCCGGGAGTGGGCGATGACGTTGCCAGAATATGGTTGAATACGGCTGCCATTGGAGGCAGTGAACCTGCTGCAGATGCCACGGCTGCTCCAGGTACTGATCTTACAAGTGCAGCAAGGGTCTTTTTAAGGCAGGATAATGCCACCAATACACCCTTTATTGAATTTGATGAGTTAAGGGTAGGAACAACCTGGGTACAGGTAACTCCCCCGGCTGGTGGTTCGCCTACTTTAAGTGCGGGTGCGCTCACTGGTTTCGGTAATGTGTGTACGAATACAACCTCCGCTGCCAATTCATTTACCATCACCGGCACTAGCCTTACATCCGCTAATGTAACAGTAGCGGCGCTGCCAGGATTTACTTATTCTACCACTTCAGGTGGAAGTTATACTTCAACCTTAGGTTTTTCAATACCCGGTTCCACCACGCAACAGGTATTTGTAAAATTCTCACCAACAGCGGTGCAATCCTATAATGGTACTATAGTTGTTGGCGGCGGCGGCGCATCAAACATTAATGTGGCGGCCACGGGTTCGGGTGTTAACACTATTCCTTCCGTTACCACCGGTGCGGCAAGTGCGATTACTTCAACAACGGCCACCCTTGCAGGAAGTATTTCGACCAATGGTTGCACGTCCATCAGCGGTTATGGTGTTAAGTACAGCACAACAGCAGGATTCGATCCTACCGTTTCGGGCACAACTGTTGCTTCATCCAATCTGAGTGGCGGTAATTTTTCATCCGATCTTACCAGTTTAACACCCAGCACACAATATTATTATCATGCCTATGCTACCAATGGCGGGGGTACCGCTTACGGCACTGAGCAAACCTTTACCACATCAGCTGCTGTACCTACTTTAAGTGCCAACACCCTCGCAGATTTCGGTAATCTGTGTACGAATACAACTTCCGTTGCCAATTCATTTACCATAACAGGTGCCAATCTTACAGCGGTCAATGTAACGGTAGCGGCGTTGGCAGGGTTTACTTATTCTACCACTTCAGGCGGAAGCTATACTTCAACCTTAAGTTTTTCCATGCCCGGTTCCACCACGCAACAGGTATTTGTAAAATTCTCACCAACAGCTGTACAATCTTATAATGGTAATATAGTTGTTGGCGGCGGCGGCGCATCAAACATCAATGTGGCGGCCACGGGTGCGGGAGTTAACACTATTCCATCCGTTACCACCGGTGCTGCAAGTGCTATCACTACAACAACTGCTACACTGGCAGGAAGCATCACTTCATTTGGTTGTACTTCAATTACAGGTTATGGTGTTAAGTACAGTACAACGGCAGGATTCGATCCTGTAACAACGGGTACGGCGGTTGCTTCATCCAATTTGAGTGGCAATAATTTTTCTTCTGATCTTATCGGGCTCACCCAAAATACACAATATTATTATCACGCCTATGCCACCAATGGCGGCGGTACGGCTTATGGTACGGAACAGACTTTTACAACCCAGGCCACCACGCCTACCTTATCTGCAACCACACTGGCGCCATTTGGAAGTGTTTGTATCAATACCACCACAAATGCAGGTTCATTTACCATCAATGCATCAGCGCTCACCGCTGCCAATATAGATGTGGCTGCACTCCCGGGCTTTACCTATTCCCTTACAGGTGTTACTTATACCACTTCATTGAGCCTGGTACAGCCGGGAGGTACCTTTACACAACAGATCTTTGTTAAGTTTACACCTGTTGCCGTGCAATCTTATAACGGAAATATTGTGGTAAGCGGCGGCGGCGCTCCGGTATCCATTAATGTGGCAGCATCAGGCGCAGGTATAAATACCACGCCCACGGTTACTACCGGTGCCGCAAGTGCGATCACTTCCATTTCGGCAATATTGGCCGGAACCTTACCAACAACAGGCTGTTCGGCAATTACCGGTTATGGCGTTAAATACAGTACAATAAATGGATTCGACCCCGTAACTACAGGCACCACTGTTGCTTCATCAAATCTGAGTGGCGTTAATTTCTCTTCCAATGCGGGAGGATTGACCCCTTCAACCGTTTATTATTATCGTGCCTATGCCACTAATAACGGCGGTACGGTTTATGGGGTGCAGCAAACCTTTACCACGGCAACGCCTGTCTTATCGGCCGGAGCGCTGTTAGCTTTCGGTAACGTATGTACGAATGCTACGGGAGGCCCCAATTCATTTACGATCACAGGTACAAATCTTACCACGGCCAATGTAACTGTTGGCCCTTTGGCCGGGTTTACTTTTTCAACTGGCGGCGCCTATACGGCATCGTTAAACTTAACACAGGCAAGCGGGCCATATTCACAAGCCATATTTGTTATCTTTACCCCTGTCGCAGTACAATCTTATAATGGCAATATCCCTGTTACCGGCGGTGGTGCATCATCGATCAATGTTGCTGCAACAGGAGCCGGAATAAATACAGCGCCTACGGTTACAACAGGAGCCGCCAGCGCTATAACACAAATAACCGCAACAACAGCTGGCAGTATACCTGTTACAGGTTGTACGTCAATTTCGGCTTATGGTGTTAAATTCAGCACAACAAATGGATTCGATCCGCTTACTACGGGTACAACAGTCGCATCATCCAATCTAAGTGGGGTGAATTTTTCCTCCAACCTCAGCGGCCTTGCACCAAGCACTGTTTATTATTATCGTGCCTTTGCCACCAATGGCGGCGGCACCACTTATGGCGCACAGTTATCCTTTACCACATCGGCCCCTGTATTAGCCACAACGGCACTTACAGGATTTGGCGCGGTTTGTATCAATAACACCGTGGGCCCCAATACGTTTACCATTAACAGCACAGCGCTCACTGCAGCGAATATCAATGTAGGGCCTTTGGGGGGATATACGTTCTCCACCGCCTCTGCCGGCCCCTACACGGCATCGTTAAGTTTAACGCAACCCGGCGGTACTTACTCACAGACCATCTATGTTAAGTTCACCCCGGTGGCGGTACAATCCTATAACGGAAATATACCGGTAAGCGGCGGCGGGGCAGTAGTTACCATCAATGTTGCGGCCTCCGGAAGCGGTACCAACACCGTGGCTTCTGTAACAACGGGCAGTGCAACCGTGCTTTCTCCCAGTGCAGCCAACCTCAATGGTACTATTACATCCATCGGTTGCAGTCCGGTTACGGGTTATGGGATCGAGTATAGCGGAATATCGGGTTTTGCAAATGGCAACGGTATAAAAGTTGCTTCATCCAATCTCAACGCGGGCGCTTTTTCTTCTTTCCTTACCGGGCTGGTGCAGAACAGTACTTATTATTACAAGGCCTATGCGGTGAATAATGGCGGTATTGCTTATGGCACACAACAAACCTTTACAACACCAGCCATTCCGACCGGCCTGGTCATTTATTCAAACCCGATAACCCGCGGTGGCACCATGCATTTCACACTGGATGGTATTAAACCCGGGCATTATGCGGCCATTATCTATGACATGGAAGGGAAGCTGATGTTCAAGAAAGACATGATCGTGATGGTTAATTTCATTGATGATTATCTGACGGTGCCTGTTACTTTGGGAACCGGGGAGTATAGCTTCCGGTTGGCAAGCATTGATTTCACGAAAGAAAAAACATTTATGGTCTGGTAATAAATGATCATTTGAATTAATAAAACAGGGGTTTCCATTTTGGAGACCCTGTTTTTTTGCCCTGATGCAATAGTAATCCTGCACAGTTCTTACAGGGAACCGGGTTATAGTTGGCATGTGGTATTCCCACATTACTTCCACATTACTTCCACATCACTCCCACAACAATCCACAACATTGTGGAGTATTATGGTATTTATGTGGATTTTATGTGATATTATTATGTATTTGATATATATTTGTTACCTGTAAGGGATATGACAGGTATAGGAGGCATTTAATAAACATTAAAATAAAATTTATGGGAAGGGTAACAGACGCAGGGATCAGGGGAATGGTTGGCCCCGTGGTATTTTACGTTGTTGACGGAAAAAGCTATGTTAAAGCGAAACCCCGTAAAAGAAAAAGAAAAAGGGGTGAGGCTCCCGATCCCCTTGAAACGATATTTGGCACCGTATCCACTTATGGCAGTGCCATGATACAAAGGATGAAGAACAGTTTTCTATTTCCCTTTGGCCGGGGCACTTATAACAGCCTGCGCGGGTGGATGCGCAACCAGTATGCCCAAAATTACCTGGAACCCGTATGGGATATCGCTTCAAACAGCGGGATGTGCCAGGTGAACGCGGGGATCGACCTGCGTGATTTTCTGAAAACAAGTATAGCGATCAGCGATAAAGGCAGCGCGGGCATAGGGCTGAGTTTCCCCCCGGTTAACCCGGGAAAAGACCTGAAAGTCCCGCCCCGCACCACAAAAGTTAACCTGAAACTTATCATGGTCAGTTCACCCTTTCGTGAAAGTGAATCTTCGACCGGGTTTTGTATGGAACAATACCCTTTTGAATACAGCGATACGCTAATTCCGGCCAGGGAATTTATATTAGATACCCATGCGGTCGCGGGTGATATCGCTATTGTTGTGATCGCCATAGAATATCAAATATCGGGAAGTGATTTTTACAGCAATGACCCCCGTTGGTTACCGGCTGCGGTGGTAGCCATGGGAAGGATAAAAAAATAAAGGGGTGGCTGCCCGCCCAAACCTATAAGGTTTTCCTCATTTTATTACCTGTCCAATTCGCAGAATGGTAAATTAATTAATCAAACCTTATAGGTTCATGTGCCAAGCTGACAGCAAATGCAGGGTTGGTACCCGGTTTGCAGTGCCATACAAAACTAATTTATGCAAAAAGGAAATATACGGGTCCAGACAGAGAACATCTTTCCCATCATCAAAAAATTTCTCTACAGCGAACACGATATTTTTATCCGTGAATTGCTGAGCAATGCGGTGGACGCCACCCAGAAATTGAAGACCCTGTCTTCCATCGGGGAAGTGAAGGGAGAACTGGGTGAATTGAGGATTGATATAAAGATCGATGCCGATAAAAAAACACTGACCATATCCGACCGGGGTATCGGCATGACGGCGGAGGAAGTGGATAAATACCTGAACCAGGTTGCTTTCAGCGGCGCCGAAGAATTCCTTGAAAAATACAAGGGCCAGAACGAGGCCAATATCATTGGTCATTTTGGTTTGGGTTTTTACAGTTCATTCATGGTCGCCGATAAGGTAGAAGTGATCACAAAAAGTTATGCGGCCGATGCCAAAGCGGTAAAGTGGGAATGCGATGGCAGCCCTGAATTCACACTGGAAGAGACGACAAAGGAAACGAGGGGTACCGATATTGTTTTGCACCTTAATGAAGAAAGCAGGGAGTTTTTGGAATCCCATCGCGTGAGTACGGTACTGGATAAATTTTGTCGTTTTTTACCTGTGCCCATTTTCTTTCCCGCAGGATCAGAAGGGGAAGAAAAGCAGATCAATAATACTGCACCTGCCTGGACAAAGAAACCAGCTGAATTGACCCCGGAGGATTACCAGAATTTTTACAAAGAGTTGTATCCCTACAGTGAAGCGCCTTTGTTCTGGATCCATTTGAACGTGGATTATCCATTTAATCTTACCGGTATTTTATATTTCCCAAAAATTAAGCAGAGCTACGAGATACAAAAGGACAAGATCCAGTTATACAGCAACCAGGTTTTTGTGACCGATGAGGTAAAAGATATCGTTCCCGAATTTTTAATGCTGCTGCATGGTGTGATCGACAGTCCGGATATACCGCTGAACGTGAGCCGCAGTTATTTACAGGGCGATCCCAATGTACGGAAGATCAATGCGCATATCAGCAAAAAGGTTGCCGATAAACTGGAGGAGATATTCAATAATGACCGGAAATCATTTGAAGAAAAATGGGAGAGCCTTGGCTTGTTTGTAAAGTATGGCATGATGACCGATGACAAATTCCTGGACAAGGCCAATAAATTCCTTATCATGGAGGCCCCCTCTAGCTCCCCCGAAAGGGGAGAACTGACCGAAGCGAAGTTCTACACTTTGGAAGAGTATAAGTCAGCAACCGAAACATTACAGAAGAATAAAGAAGGGAAGCATGTTATTCTTTATACTACCGACCCCGTGCAGCAGGATGCTTTCATTCAGCAGGCTACCGGTAAGGGATATCTTGTTGTAAAACTGGAGACCATCATCGACAACGGCTTTATCAACCAGATGGAAATGAAATGGGAGAATATCCAGTTTACCCGGGTAGACAGTGACATCACCGATAACCTCATCGATAAACAGGAGGCTGGGGAAACCGTATTGAATAAAAAGGAAGAGAAGAAATTGAAGGAATTATTCGAACTGAAATCACCTGACCTGAATATCACTGTTGAAGTAAAAGGGCTTTCTACTGAAGCGCCGCCCGTTACCGCAACAAGGCCCGAGTTCATGCGCAGGATGAAAGATATGGCCGCGATGCAGGGAGGGATGGGTGCCTTTTATGCCAAGATGCCGGATGAGGTAACCCTTACCGTGAACGGCAATCATCCTATTTATGCAGGCATTCTAAAAGAGAAGGAAAAAGAAAAGCAGGAAAAACTAGTACATAACCTGGCCGACCTGGCACTATTGTCGCAGGGATTATTAAAAGGCAACAGTTTAACCAGTTTTATAAGCAGGAGCGTGGAGTTGATGGGGTAGGATAATGGATGATTAAATTGATACTGGATACTGGATGCTGGATACTAGATACTGGATATGCACCCTGCAGAATTAAAGCGTTTTTTAATTCTTAGGCTGCGACAGCTTATTTCTCAGTTGACTACAATGATCTTGCATACGCTGACCCAGTATCCAGCATCCAGCATCCAGCATCCCGTATCCAGCATCCAGCATCCAGTATCCCCGTCCGACCAGGTCATCCGGGCGGGCAGCATCCAGCATCAAACACTCAATACCGACAGCTCCAGGTATTTCATTCTTTTACTGTAATATATTTCTTTGAATCCCTGCCTGGTGAATAATTCTTTGTGTAAAGGGTTCACATAAATAATGATCAGGTTCCTCGGATATTCATGCAGGCTCTTAAGGATGTTTTCAACCACACCACTCATGATCAATTCGTCAAAAGGATTGAACATAAAGATGCAGTCAACATCAGGCGGTATCCCGTAATAAAAAGCGTCATTGTTGATGATGGAAAATTGAAGTGCGGGCAACTGCCTTTGGGTTAGCTGGCAGTTCTCTGTTGCCTGTTCGCACAATTCCTTTGAAAGATCGATGCCCGTGATTTTATTAAAACCCTCGTGGGCGGCCACACAGAGGGCGCGCCCTTTGCCGCAGCCTATGTCCAGGAAATGGTTCAGGGATTTACCGGTTGAAAGTTTCAATTGTATGAATGCTTCTTCTAGCAGTTCATAACTTACCGGCATGTAAATGGTGGCGTGGGAAATATCGATCCCCTTTTTCTCCAGTTTTTTCAGTTCGTCGGCCCCTGTGCTGTGTATCCCGTATTTTTTCTCTCCCCTGATCTCCTGCCGCAGGATATGCACGGCGATCTTTATATTCCAGTTAAAAGCGATGTAGGAAAAATATTTTATGTAGGGGAGTAGTTTCATCATTCACTGATGCGAAGGTCGATCACTTTTAATTGTAAACTGGTATTACCGTTCCATTCGTTTTCATCAATGGTAAAAACAAGATCAATGGGTTTTTGCATTTGCAGCAGGTTGAATTTTTCAGCCAGGTTGAACCCGATGCCGGTGAAACTGATATTCCCCTGTTTGACCACGAAACGGATATGCAATTCCTTTACGATCTTAGAATAGCCTGTATCCCGTAAATTTTTCACGATAAATACGGGACGCATGTTTTCCGGACCAAAGGGTTCCATCTGGCAAAGAATATTATAAAAGGAACGCGTCAATTCGGGAAAGGCGATCTCAGCATCAATGATGATCTCTGGAACCAGTAAATGGGGTGCGATCGTTGCGGCAACGACCGCTTCAAATTTATTGGTGAAGGCCTGGAGGTTTTGAGGTAATAAGGAAAGCCCGGCTGCCGCGAAATGCCCGCCATAGCCCAATAGGTGTTCACGACAGGCATGAACAGCCTCGTACAAATTAAAACCGCTTACACTCCGGGCGCTTCCGGCCACCACATCACCACTTAGGGTAAGCACTACCGTTGGCCGGTAATAATTTTCAGTCAGCCGGCTTGCCACAATGCCTACAACGCCTTTATGCCATTGCCCGTTAAAGACGACCGTTGTTTTTTTATTGACAAGCTGCGGATCAGCGCCGATCATCTCCAGCGCCTCGGCCGTGATACTGCTGTCGGCTTCCTTACGGTCGGTATTGTCGCTGTGCAGCAATTCCGCTGTCTTCAACGCCTTGGTATAATCATCTTCAATGAATAACTGGACTGCTTTGCGGGCGTCGTCCATCCTGCCTGCAGCATTCACCCTCGGGGCGATCACAAAGACCACATTGTTGATGGATAGTTTGCCCTTGATGCCGCCCAGGAAGATCAGGGCCCTGATGCCGGGGTTGGGGTCGGTGTTGATCTTTTCCAGTCCGTAATAGGCAAAGATCCTGTTCTCTCCCGTCATGGGAACAATGTCTGCCGCGATGGCTGTGGCCAGCAGGTCAAGGTAGCAATGGTAATGTTCTTCAGCGATACCATAATACCCGGCCAGGGCGGTGATCAGTTTAAACCCCACGCCGCATCCGCACAATTCCTTATAGGGATAATTGCAGTCTTTTTGCTTGGGATTCAATATGGCCACGGCTGCCGGTCTTTCGATATCGGGGAGGTGATGATCGCAAATGATGAAATCGATGCCGAGGGTACCGGCATAGGCAATCAGTTCAACGGATTTAATACCGCAATCGAGTGAAATGACCAGCGTAAATCCGTTTTCCTTTGCAAAGTCGATCCCCATTTTACTGATACCATATCCTTCACGGTAGCGGTGTGGGATATAGAATTCGAGCAATGCGGGTTCATATATCTTACAGAGGAACTGGTACATGGAGGCCACAGAAGTGGTGCCGTCAACATCATAATCGCCAAAGACAAGTATTTTTTCCTTTTGTTCAAAGGCTCTGGTGATGCGGTCTACGGCCTTGTCCATATCCTTCATCAGGAAGGGGTCGTGCAGTTGGCTGAGCCGGGGCCTGAAATAGTTCCGGGCTTTTTCAAAATCATCAATGCCCCGTTCCACCAATATCCTGCAAATGGTACGGTTCACGTTCAGGGATGTAGCAAGGCTGGTCACTCTTTCCTCGTCAGCGGATAATATATTCCAGCGTTTAACCATTTACTTTAGTTGAATGTTTTCAAAGGTTGCACAACTCTTAAACCTTTGAAACCTCCCATCAGTACTTTCTGTCTGTCGTATACCTTACCAGGTCTTCAAGCGCTTTTCTCACTTCGGTGTCAGGAAAGCCATACAGTATTTCCAGTGCTTCATCGCGGTATTGGTTCATTTTTTTTGCGGCATATGCAATGCCACCGGCTTCCACCACGGTATCGATCACCCGTTTTACTTTAACCGGGTCCCTGTTCTCGTTTTTGATGATATAAATTAAAGCTCTTCTTTCGGAAGCTGCAAGTTTATTGAGCGTGTAAATCAACGGTAAAGTGAGTTTTTTTTCTTTTATGTCATTCCCCGTCGGCTTGCCGATATCCGCTTTTCCGTAATCAAAAAGGTCGTCCTTGATCTGAAAGGCGATGCCCGCTTTTTCGCCGAACAATTTCATTTTTGCGGTAATGGTCTCGTCCTTGCTGGTGCTGTAAGCACCCACGGCGCAGGCAGACGAGAGCAGGGAAGCCGTTTTATTTCGGATGATCTCAAAATAGATATCTTCCTTGAGGTTGAGTTTCCGCGATTTTTCAATCTGCAGTAATTCCCCCTCACTCATTTGTTTCACCGCTTCTGAAAGGATGTGCAGGTGTTCAAAATCATTGTTGGAAGTGGAAAGTAAGAGGCCTTTAGACAACAGATAATCACCTACCAGCACGGCAATTTTATTTTTCCAGATGGCATTGATGGAGAAAAAGCCTCTCCTTTCGAGTGATTCATCCACCACGTCGTCATGAACCAGTGTGGCGGTGTGTAATAATTCCACCAGGGCAGCGGCCCGGTATGTACTTTCATTGATCTGTCCATGGAGTTTGGCGCTTAAAAAAACGAACATGGGCCTTAATTGCTTCCCTTTTCGCTTGATGATATACTTCATTATCCTGTCCAAAAGCAGGGTCTGGCTCTTCGCAGCTTCAGCAAATTTCTTCTCAAAGGTTTTAAGCTCTTCACCAATGATGTTATTGACAAAATCCATACGTAAAAAAGAAAGCAATATAACGCAGTATCAGACCCTGTCAAATTAAATTAATCCGCTTCGTAGATGGTATTACCAATCTCATAAAAGGGGCGGGTATGGAAAAACTTTGACCGGGAATGCAACGAAACTCAAAATAACCCTGTCATTAGGATAAGAAATTTTGACCGAACTTTAAAACCTGATTTCATAAATAATTTATAAAATAATTTGTATATTAGGTCGCATTTGGATATTTTTGTAATAATTAAAAGGATATATTTAGAAATTTTATCAATTGTTAAGTTATGGCAAACAAAAAGTACAAACTTTTATTCGGGATATTGATCTTAATGTCAACTGGTGCATTAGCCCAGCCTGGCGTTAAAGGTGGTGTCAACGATTCAACGGTAATTCCCGCAAAGCGGATGCCGCAGCAAAATGAATTCTGGAATGGTTCATATAATTTCCCAGCCAAGCCCCGTAATATGTGGGAGTTCGGAGTTTCAACCGGCATCTTCACTGTTGGGGGTGACGTTCCTGCAACTATTTTGACTTACCCTAATTTCGGGGTGCACATCAGAAAAGCATTTGGCTATATTTTTTCCCTTCGCCTCCAGTACATCAATACCATTGGAAAAGGAATGGATTGGACGATCAGCCAGAACTTCCTGAAGAACCCGGCATGGAACCTCAATTTGCCCGTTGGCAAACGTTATTTTGCCCCTGATGCATTGATCAATTCTTCTTCAACAGGACAAACAGTTTATACCGATAATGCCGGTCATATTTCTCCTATAGGAGATATTGTATACTACAACTATAAGGTTAGCGTGCAGGACCTGTCATTACAGGGTATTGCTACGTTGAATAATATCCGTTTCCATAAGCAAAAGACCGGGATCGTATTATATGGAGGTGCCGGTATCGGCGCTTCTATTTACAAGACCATGGTAAATGCACTGGATGCCAACGGAAATCCTTACAGGGCTTTGTTCAACAGTGTTTATGCAAAATATGGGTCAGGTCAGTATTCCAAGAGAAAAGACATCTTAAAGGCGCTGAAAGACGGTATGGATAATACCTACGAGACCGATGCTGACAACCAGGGCACAAGACGGCCTAAATTCTTAGGTGGTACGCTTAAGCCCTCCGGTACCGTTTTAGCCGGTGTTGCGGTTAAATTAGGGAAAAGGATAAATATCGCTATTGAAGACCGCTGGACATTTGTGAAAGATGATTTACTGGATGGACAGCG
>JAYWAZ010000327.1:0-3257 GCA_043781975.1 Bacteroidota bacterium | reverse complement strand
ATGAGCAGCAGAAAAAATCATTGCAGTTGCTGATAGAATATTATCAGACCGGCGACCTTAAAAAGTTTGATGAATATAACATTGCATGGGTGAATGATGTGGACAGCAGGATAGATGTGGAGAATGGTTTTATTGAAGTATATGCCGATCCTATCGGCAAAAAAGCTACCTATGAAAGTATCGTTTCGCTGAAGGACATGGAAGCCACCAAAAAAATAAAAGCGATCGCCGATCAGGCACAGTGGTTCGAAGACAATTCCCCCCTGATGCCGGAGCATAAAAAGAAAAATGTAAAAGGGATCATTGGGAAAGCCATTACAACTATCGTTGAGGCAGGTGATCTTGCACCCAACACGGCTATCGGCATTAACCTTCCCAACAATGAATGGATCAGGAAAGAGCATGGATCCAAATCGGTATCTCTCAGCAATATTATTTATTCCTACAATGTGGCAGGTGCAAAAAGTGGTTTGGTGGATGAGTTTGCATTAAATGATACTGTAGCGATGCGCATGAAAAAATGGGGCGCCCTCGCCTCTGACCTTCATACGGACATGCATGAGTGTATCGGTCATGCATCAGGGCAGATTAACCCTGGTGTTGAAACCACCGATAAAACACTGAAGAATTATGCATCTGCTTTGGAAGAAGGACGGGCAGATCTAGTTGCCTTATATTATATCATGGATCAGAAACTGATCGACATCGAGGTAATGCCTTCCCTGGAAGTTGCCAAAACCGAATACGACAGTTACCTGATGAATGGCCTGATGACACAGCTAACCCGTTTAAAGCCGGGTAGCCAAGTAGAAGAAGCCCATATGCGCAACCGCCAGATGATCGCCCGGTGGGTGTATGAAAAAGGAAAGAAAGACAATGTGGTAGCATTTGTAAAAAAGAACGGAAAGACATACGTGCAGGTAAACGACTATAAAAAACTGCGGGATCTTTTTGGCCAGTTGTTACGCGAGATTCAAAGAGTAAAATCTGAAGGCGATTTCAATGCCGGCAAAAACCTGATCGAAAATTATGGAGTTAAGGTAGACCCCGTTTTGCACAAAGAAATTCTGGAGCGCTATGCAAAATTGAATGTTAGGCCCTACAGGGGGTTTATCCAGCCACGGCTTGTTCCAGTGATGGACGGTGATAAAATTACCGATATAAAAATTGAATACCCCACCAGCTTTTTTGAGCAGATGATGGAGTATGCTAAGAAATATTCTTTTTTACCGGTGAAGAATTAAAGAGTTACGTTTTTAGTGGAGTTTAAACCTGTGAGGTTTTTAAAACCTCACAGGTTTTGCTTTACCAGTTGTATCTCGCAAAGAATGCGTATGTCATCACTCACCACAACCTGCCCTGCCTCGGTTACCGCGCTCCACAACAGGCCATATTCTTTCCTGCTTATTTTCCCGGTAATGGTAAAGCCTGCTTTTGTTTGACCGTAAGGATCTACGACAGTGCCGCCATACTCCACCGATAATTTTATGGGTTTTGTTACATCCCTGATGGTAAGGTCGCCGGTTAAAGTGCCCTCATTACCATTGGATGAATATTTGTTACCCACGAACTTAAGTTGTTTAAATTTTCCTGCATTAAAAAAATCGTCTGACTTAAGATGGGTATCTCTTTGCTCATTATTGGTTTCAATTGAATCAAGGTCTGCGGTAAACCCGATCTTATTCGCCGAGTTAAAATCATCGTTCGCGGTTTCAACCTCCAAATCGAATTTCCTGAAATACCCGGTAACATTGGTTACCATAAGATGCCGCACTTTAAATTGAATTTCGGAGTGTGCGGGGTCTACCTTCCATTTGTTTGCCATAATTGTATTTTTTATAAATGATTAAGAATTTAACACCAAATACCCTGCCCTTTAATCCTGCAGGCGTCCGAATTTCCCTTTACTAAAATCATCCAGGGCTTCTTCAAGTTCTTCATGGGTATTCATTAAAAAAGGGCCATAAGCTGCGATCGGTTCATTGATGGGTTCGCCGCTCAAAACAAACACCACGCTTTCGTCATCGGCCTGTATGGAGATAACTTCTCCTTCGTTTTTAAAAAGGATAAAATTATCCGTCGCCGCTTTTTCACCATTCACCTTTACTTCCCCCTCCAGCACGAGGATCCCGGTATTGAAATTGGTAGGAAGTTCGAAAGCTACTGATGCGCCTTTTTTCAGGTGCGCATTGTACATTTCAATGGGAGTAAAAGTGGTGGCTGCGCCCTTCACTCCTTTGAATTCACCGGCAATTACTTCCACCAACCCTGCATCGTGGGGCAGATTGTATTTGTCCAACCGGTCATTGCTGATCGCCTGGTATTTTGGGGCACTCATTTTATCTTTTGAGGGAAGGTTTACCCAAAGCTGTATCATCTGGAACGGGCCTCCTTTTTTGCTGAATTCCTTTTCGTGGTATTCCTTGTGTAAGATGCCCGAAGCGGCTGTCATCCATTGTACATCTCCTTCGCTGATCACGCCGCTGTTGCCCGCACTGTCGTGGTGGGCCACCTTGCCATGGTATGCGATGGTTACCGTTTCAAATCCACGGTGAGGATGTACGCCAACACCCCTGGGTTCTTCCCTCGGAGAAAAATCTACTTTCGAGTTGTAATCGAGCATAAAGAAGGGGTTCATCCGGTGGTTACCAAGAGGGTAACCTGATGGGAAAAAATTGTGAACCCTGAAGCCATCCCCCACCATATGCGGTGGAGGCGGGGGTAATATCTTTTCAATTAATTTAGTTGCCATTGTATTTCTTTTTTTTATCAAGCACCGGCAAATGCAGGGCTTTTTATTTTTGCATTACCTGGTTTAGCTGTTAATGCCGCATCAATGCTGGCTTTACCACCCCCGGCGATCAACGCAACGATGGCCAGCCCGAATAACAAAATAAAATATTCGAACCCTTCTCCTTTGTTTGCCTGGGAATACCAGTTCATAAAAAAACCATTGTTAAGATGGGTCGTGAAGAGGGTCCCTAAAAAATTGGCAAGTATACCAAAGGCTGCTATACGGGTTCCGAAACCAAATATCAGTGCCAATGCCCCAATGCTTTCAATTATGATAACGAGGAAAGCGAGTATCCAGGACAGATGTGCCTGGGTAGTTAAAAATCCCATGGTACCATTGAAGCCGAATCCACCAAACCAGCCCAGTAATTTTTGAGCACCATGCGGGAAAATGGTGATGCCCAATGCGAGTCTTGCAAATAGCGCGGTCCAGTTGTTGGAGTTGGTTGCGAATATTTTTTTCA
>JAYWAZ010000326.1:0-3264 GCA_043781975.1 Bacteroidota bacterium | reverse complement strand
GCCATGCGGATTTTTTCGGGAAGGACGAATTGCCGTCGGCTTACATCATTCCTTTTATTGCACTTTTGTTTACAGGGCCGGGGAAGGTGAGTATCGATAATATGATAAGCCGCTAACAAGTTGGCTTCGCGAAAAAAATTCGAGCAGGATATTTTTTATACTCTATGGTGATCGGCCTTCCAGTTTTTGATCTCTTTTTTAATATCATACCCTTTTATGTTTTCATCTGCGGCACGTTTGGCCAGCGAAACAAATTCATCATCCCCTGCAAAACGCAATGCGATGATCTGCCCCAGCCGCAGGCGCAAGTCCAATGGCTTGCCTGTTAATATAAAATGCCTGAAATTTTCTTCGGCGCGTATCGCCCTGTCCTGCGCTTTTAAGGCAAACCGCCTTGCATAAATGTAAAAGAAGATCGTAGTAAGTCCCAGTGCAAATATCAAAGCAGCGCTTAGGCGTCCTGAATGATGATCATACGCCCTGTAAAAATTCCAGACAGCTCCGCCGAGGATTGCCAGGATCAATATTAGTAGAACAAAACTATACCAGGGTACATAACGGGTGTGGTTTGTTACATTTTGTGTTTGCATATTGAATTGTTGAATTGTTGAATTGTTGATTGTTGCAGTGAAGGTATTTCATTTCAACAAATCAAGCACCTTCCACATTTTCTCCCTCACTGTGGTCGGGCTTCCGTCAAAGTTATTCAGTATAAATGAAAAGGTATACTCTGCTCCTTCTTTGCTTTTTACAAACCCGGTATAGGATCGAACCCCGTTGATATAGCCATCTTTCATCCTTATCCCGTTGATCTCCGGAAGGCAGTTATAAAATACCGGAAACCAATCCTTGTCTTTTGCATACTGCATTACGGTAACAAGCGCGGTAGTCGTTACCCGGTTGGCCGGCGACAACCCGCTGCCATCGATGATCTTCAGCGCCGTCTTTTCTATTCCCGAGCTCTTCCAAAAATCCCTTACCACTTTTACTCCCGCATCGGTTGTACCATTCTTTGCCTTTTCATATCCTATAGTTTTTAGGATCGCTTCGCCATACAGGTTGATACTTTTTTTAAGGAACCAGTACACAATGCTGTCGAGTGGCGGCGATGTGTAGGTATAGAAGATGGTTCCCGGCCGGCCCCATTTATTTTTGCCTTTTAAATAATTGATGTTGTTTTCGGGATATGTTTTGCCGGAGAAATGGTCATGATAAAGTGTTGCCGCAAGCAATTTGCCGCCATCCGGCATCGACCCCGACACCACAAAACTGTCTTCATCTACTGGTATCGTTCCCCGGATAAAGTCTGCCTCCGCATCCGGCGCCAGGTAGATATAAGCATTGTCGCCAGAACCCTTTTCACCGGCAGTTAATTCATTTATCAAGTGAATGCCCGGCAACAATTTTGGCCGGGTGGAAACGATCTGCACCGGGTCACCGGTATTTTTTCCGGATTGCAGGATGAGGTCGTACTGGTTCTCCCTCCAGTTAAGCGCGGAAGGTCCCGCACCGTAATAATTACCTATGTCCTGCCATATCCATCCGTCCGGAATCTTTTGGCTACCCCAAAGCCTGTCGTCGCCCAATACAAGCCCGCTTAATTGTTGTATTCCCTGTGCCCTGATGGCATTCTTAAAGGTGGCCAGTACAGTCTTCTCATTTGTTGAAGCATAGCGCCAGCTGCCGAGTGTTGGGTCGCCACTTCCTTCGATATAAATATTCCCATCAAGCACCCCGTTCGCGATCTTGCCATCATATCCAAGCCCTGTGGTATACTTGTAATCCTTACCCAGCAATTCAAAGGCGGTGGTTGCCGTTATCACTTTCTGGCAACTGGCGGGGGCAAGCCCTACCTGGGCATTCCTATCAAAAATAACTTTCCCGGTTTTAGTTTCAACAACGTACAGACTCAAAGTACCATGCCTGAACTGCGAATCCACTTCCATCTTATCTACTGCCGCCTGCAGTTTTTGCGAAATGGTTTGCGCGCAGGTATGGGTAACGAAGAATAAAAACACAAAAGCAAACCTCATAATAATTTAATATTGCACTAAAATAAACCTTTACAAAGAATGATAAATGCTTCGGTGATCACGATCGGTGATGAATTGCTGATAGGCCAGGTGATCGATACCAACAGTGCATGGATAGCACAGGAATTAAACAAGGCGGGTATCGCGCTAAAACGCAGGGTGGCTGTGGGCGATGGCGCTGCTGATATCATGGCTGCATTGGATGAAGAAAGCAAACATGCCGATGTGGTCTTAATAACCGGTGGACTGGGACCAACATCCGACGACATCACGAAGCCATTGCTGTGTACCTATTTTAACGGCAAAATGATCGTGGATGCTGAAGCACTGCAAAACGTAGCATATCTTTTTGAAAAAATTTTTAAAAGACCACTCACTGAAGTAAACAGGAAGCAGGCCGAAGTGCCCGATGTGTGCACCGTGATCCAGAACAAAAGAGGCACGGCCCCGGGGATGTGGTTCGAAAAAAACGGGAAGATCTTTGTGAGCATGCCAGGTGTCCCCAATGAAATGCAGGGCATGATGTTGGAAGTGATTGAAAAATTAAAAAGCAGGTTTAGGTTGCCTGTTATCATCCATAAAACGTTGCTAACTGCAGGCATTGGTGAGTCAATGCTGGCCGAACACATCAAGGATTTTGAAGCGGCGCTCCCCTCAAACATCAAACTTGCATATCTGCCTAATTATGGGATGGTACGTTTGCGCCTTTCCTCTTCGGGCTATGAAAAGGAGGCTGTTGAGAAAGAAATAGAATCACATTTTGAAGACCTCAAAACACGGTCAAAAGAATACCTGGTTACAGACGAAGACGAGCCACTGGAAAAATTCATAGGCAAGTTGCTGCTTTCAAAAAATGCCACGATGGGAACTGCCGAAAGCTGCACGGGTGGTTACATTGCCCACCTCATTACTTCGCACGCGGGTTCTTCAGCTTATTTTAAGGGAAGTGTGGTGAGCTATGATAATGAAGTAAAAGAAAACGTGTTGCGTGTTGCCGCGGATACGTTACAAACTGCCGGTGCAGTGAGTGAAGAGACCGTAAAAGAAATGCTGGCAGGCGCTTTGAATATTTTGCGAACCGATTATGCAGTCGCCGTTTCCGGTATCATGGGACCCGGTGGAGAAATGCCCGGGAAGCCAGTAGGCACCGTATGGATTGCTGTGGGTGGCATCGACAAGCTAACCCGGAAAATAAAACTACAAACCCTGCAACTCACCTGCGATTCGACAG
>JAYWAZ010000325.1:0-3275 GCA_043781975.1 Bacteroidota bacterium | reverse complement strand
GCCAGCTGATCGTTCAAAATGGCAGGGCCATCGTGCATCCGATCGCGGGAACCTTCAGGCGCACAGGCGATGATGAGCAGGATAAGGCCCTGGCCATTCAACTGGAGAACGATCCGAAGGAAAACGCGGAGCATGTTATGCTGGTGGACCTAGCCCGGAATGACCTGAGCCGCGTATGTAATGAAGTTGCCGTGACGCAATACAAGAAAATAAATTATTACAGCCATGTCATTCACCTGGTCAGTGAAGTAACGGGAAAGATTGGCCGCGAAACCAGTCCCTTTGCCCTGCTGGCAGCCACATTTCCAGCCGGTACACTGAGCGGCGCCCCAAAGATCAAGGCCATGCAACTGATCAATGAGCTTGAACCGGGTGCACGATCCTTTTATGGCGGCGCCATCGGCCAGGTTGGGTTTGACGGATCCCTGAACCATGCGATCATGATCCGGACCTTTTTAAGCAGGAACAATACACTGATCTGCCAGGCGGGAGCGGGGATCACCGTAGGCAGCGACCCGGAAAGCGAATTGCAGGAAGTGAATAATAAACTGGGAGCATTGAAACAGGCCATCGGGTCGGCGCAAAATATCTGACCATGATGACCAGGCTTAGGCCTCCCATTAATGCGTGTAAAAAATAATTAAAAGAGAAAGAATGAAAATATTGGTTTTTGATAATTATGATTCATTCACGTACAACCTTGTTCACCTGGTGGAGAAGATCACGCATCAGAAAGTGGATGTATTTCGTAATGACCGGATCGCTTTGGAAAAAGTGGCGGCATATGATAAGATCATTCTGTCACCCGGCCCCGGCATTCCTGCAGAAGCAGGTTTATTATTGCCGCTGGTAAAAGAATATGCTCCCACCAGATCTATACTGGGCGTGTGTCTTGGTCACCAGGCCATCGCGGAGGCCTTTGGCGCAAAGCTGGTGAATTTGAGTACCGTCTTTCATGGGGTGGCTACTAATATACAAGTCGGGAGTGGGGAGTCGGGAGTGGGGAGTGAACTGTTTGACGGATTGCCTGATGAAATAGAGGTAGGCCGTTATCACAGCTGGATCGTGAGTGATGATAATTTCCCGGATGAACTGGAGGTAACGGCAAGGGATGGCCAGGGATATATCATGGCATTGCAGCATAAGACATTTGATGTGCAGGGAGTGCAGTTTCACCCGGAGAGTGTGCTTACCCCGGATGGGGAGAAGATCATGAGGAACTGGTTGAAGGTCTGAACCATGATTTTAAACTGATTTACTGATTAACCTGATTTGTATGGAATATAAATATAGTGAGATTACGGAAAAAAATTTTGAGGGCAGCAATGAATGTGCATTCAATCCTGGGAAATGGATTTCAGGAAGTGATATACCAACGGGCATTGGAGATTGAATTTGGGTTACTGGGATTAAGTTTTGCAAGGGAAGTTAGTATGCCTGTCTTTTATAAAGGGGCCCAGATAGGTGAACGAAGAGTAGGTTTCCTTTTAGAAGGAAAAATTTGTGTGGAGCTGAAAGCTATCATTCAGTTAGAGAATGTTCATTTGGAACAGGGCAAAAATTATTTGGAAGCATTCAATTTGGAAATCGGTATGTTAATAAATTTCTGGGCAAATAGCCTTGAATGGAAAAGACTTTACAATAATAAGTTTAATCCCAAAATTAACTGATCAGGGGAATAAGTATAATAAGCAAAATAGTGGTTCTGACAATGAAAAAGACATTAAACTATTTATTCGAGCATAAAAGTCTGTCGAGAGCGCAGGCTAAGGAAGTGCTTTATAATATCTCAAAGAACATGTACAGTGAGTCGGAGATCGCCGCATTCATTACGGTATACCTTATGCGTAGCATCACCATCGATGAACTACAGGGTTTCCGCGATGCCCTGATGGAACTTTGCGTGCGGGTTGACCTGGATGGTCAGGATGTGATCGATATCGTGGGTACCGGCGGAGACGGCAAGAACACCTTCAATATTTCCACGCTGAGCTGTTTTATCGTGGCCGGTACCGGCAACAAAGTGGCGAAGCATGGTAATTACGGGGCGTCTTCGGTCAGTGGCTCCAGCAATGTGATGGAACAACTGGGGTACCGTTTCAAAACCGGTAATGACGCTTTGCAGAAAGAACTTGCTACGGCCAATATTTGTTTTTTACACGCACCCCTGTTTCATCCCGCCCTGAAGGTGGTGGGACCAGTGCGAAAAAACCTGGGTATCCGTACCTTCTTCAATATGCTGGGGCCAATGGTGAATCCCGCTTTGCCCAAATACCAGCTGGTAGGCGTTTACAGTCTGGAGATGGCGAGGATCTATAATTATTTGTTGCAGCCCGGCGGCAGTGCATTCACCATCATCCACGGCCTTGATGGCTATGATGAGATATCATTGACAGGCGATACAAAAGTGATCACCAAAGCGGGAGAAAAGATTTTCAGTGCAGAAGCGCTTGGAAAAAGAACGGTCAGCCCCGCGGATATTTACGGGGGTAATTCTGTAGAGGAAGCCGCAAAGATCTTTCTTTCCATTTTAAAAGGCAACGGCACCTGGGCACAGAATGCAGTGGTGTTGGCCAATTCGGCGGTGGCATTGCAGTGCACGGGCAAATACGAAAATTATGATGCATGCTACCAATTGGCGGTGGAAAGCCTGGAGAGCGGGAAAGCATTCGCTGCACTAAAAACATTAATTCAATAAGTCATTTTTACAAGTGAATATTTTAGAGACCATAATCGCACATAAAAAGATCGAAATAAAAGAACGCAGTGAAGCGATGCCTATTGCCGTGTTGCAAAAGCATGATTTATTTACCCGGAAAACCTTTTCGCTCAAAGCATTTTTATTGGATGGATCAAAGGCCGGTATCATCGCGGAATTCAAGCGAAAGTCCCCTTCCAAAGGGATCATCAATGATCTTTCAACAGTTGAAGATATCACTGCTGCTTACACTGAATTTGGAGCCAGTTGCCTGTCAGTGCTTACCGATCTTAAATTTTTCGGTGGTTGCACAGGGGACCTGGTCAAAGCGAGGGTAAATGCCATCCCCATTCTCCGGAAGGATTTTATCATTGATGAATACCAGGTATTGGAATCAAAAGCAATGGGGGCGGATGTTATATTATTGATCGCCGCCTGTTTAAAGCCTGAACGGGTAAAAGAACTGGCTGCGCTTGCCAGGGAATTAGACCTTGAAATCTTACTTGAAATTCATAATGAGGAGGAATTGCAACATATTTGTGATGAAATTGAGCTGGTAGGTATAAATAACCGTGAC
>JAYWAZ010000324.1:0-3278 GCA_043781975.1 Bacteroidota bacterium | reverse complement strand
GGTCGTGAGCCTGCAGCAGATCGTTTCACGCAATAACAGCCCGTTCAACCCAAGCGTATTGTCCATCACGTCCTTCCAGGGAGGCAATACCACCAATGTCATCCCATCTGAAGTAAAACTGATGGGTACCTTCCGCGCCATGAATGAGGAATGGCGTTTTAAGGCGCATGAACTGATCAAAAAACAAACGATAGAACTGGTGCATGCCATGGGTGCGGAAGCCGATATCATCATTGACATAGGCTATCCCTTTGTTTTAAATGATGAATCTTTGAACGCCTTTGCCCGCAAAAAAGGCGAAGAATATATCGGCGAAGAAAATGTGGAGACAACAGAACTGCGTATGGGTGCCGAGGATTTCGCTTTTTATACGCACCAGGTACCGGGATGTTTTTTCAGAATCGGTGCGGGGAATAAAGAAAAAGGGATATCAAGCGGGGTGCATACACCCACATTTAATATTGATGAAAATGCGATAGAGATAGGGATGGGTATGATGGCCTGGCTGGGGGCCTCACCCCAACCCCTCTCCGCCACGGCGGAGAGGGACCGTGGGTGAGGCCAGACTTTGCACAAATGACGGATCAATAATATTAAAAACATCAAAATGAAAATAGCATTCCACGGCGCAGCCAGGACGGTTACCGGTTCCAAACATTTACTGACGCTGAAGAACGGTAAAAAATATTTACTTGATTGCGGCATGTTCCAGGGGCTGGGAGATCAGACCGATGCCATGAACCGCAATTTTGGTTTTGACGCCGCGTCGGTGACAACACTTATTTTATCGCATGCCCATGTGGACCACTGTGGTTTGATACCCAAACTGGTAAAGGATGGTTTTAGCGGTAAGATCTATTGTACCCCGGCCACGAGGGAACTAACGGCCGTGATGCTGGAAGATTCGGCGGGCATACAGGAAAACGAGATAAAATATGAAAATAAAAGAAGGGCCCATGATGGTTTGCCCTACCTGAGACCCCTGTATGATACTGCAGACGCTAAGGCGGCCATGGATCATTTCATAGAAGTGGATTATGATAACTGGTTTACCATTGACGAAAATATCGATGTTCAATATACCGATACCGGTCATATCATCGGAAGCGCGGCTGTGCATTTAAAAATAAAGGAAGACGGGAAGATAACACGCCTTAGCTTCAGCGGCGATGTGGGCAGGTATCGCGACGTGATACTAAGATCACCTGCAACTTTTTCCCAGGCGGATTATATCCTTATCGAATCGACCTACGGAAATAGCCTTCACGATAACGCCACCACTACACCCGACCAGATATTGCAATGGATAGAAAAAGCCTGCCTGCAAAAAAAAGGAAAACTCATCATTCCGGCATTCAGCGTGGGCAGAACGCAGGAAATATTATTTGCATTGAACCAGCTGGAACTGGAAAGGAGATTGCCAGAACTGGATTATTTCGTAGACAGTCCGCTAAGTATAAAGGCGACTGAAATTGTAAAAAAATATCCGCAATATTTTAATAAGACCATACAGAAGATACTATTAGAAGACAATGATCCCTTTGGTTTTAAAGGATTAAAATTCATCCAGTCGGTTGAAGAATCCAAACTGTTGAATTTTCGCAACGGTCCGTTCGTCATCATCTCGGCCAGCGGCATGGCCGATGCGGGAAGGGTGAAGCACCACATCAGCAATAATATTGAGAACAGCCGGAATACGATCCTGCTGACGGGTTACTGTGAACCACATTCCCTGGGTGGCAAATTAATGGCGGGTGCCAAGGAGGTGAATATTTTCGGCACCGTGCACGAGGTAAATGCGGAAGTGGGAGCTATCCGCAGCATGAGTGCACACGGCGATTATGACGATCTGTGCCAGTTCCTTTCCTGCCAGGATCCCAAAATGGTGAAGCGTTTATTCGTGGTACACGGTGAATATAATGTGCAGCAGGAATTTCAACGCCGGCTCATCAGCAAGGGCTTTGCCGATGTGGAAGTGCCCGAGATGCATTATGAAGTTGGTTTAACTTAAAGGTTATGATGGACATTACCTATACGGATATTATTAAGATAGGCGTGGCCTTTTTACTGGGCGCCCTGCTCGGACTGGAAAGGGAGTACCGCAGTAAGCCCGCGGGATTCCGCACCCTGATCATGATCACGGTGGGCGCCACGGTCTTCACCATCTTGTCTTACCGTATCGGTTCGGATACACCCGACCGTATAGCGGCCAATATCATTACCGGCATCGGGTTCATTGGGGCGGGCGTTATTTTCAAAGAAGGGTTGAAAGTGAGTGGCATGACCACCGCTTCCACCATCTGGATAGCGGCGGCGATCGGTATGTCGATCGGTTATGGTGCCTATTACCTTGCCGCAGGGGTAACCGTCCTGGTATTGATCATATTGATGCTGCTGTCCAAACTGGAAAAATCCTTTGATAAATTTCACCAGGTAAAATTTTATAAGATCAGCTTCGCGGCTGCTGATTACAACTTAGACGAACTGGAAAAAAACATTGCAGCGCTGGGGATCAACTTTAAAAAGGACAAGGTTTTAAAAGATAATAATGAGATAATTGTATTTTACAGGATCGGCGCTAACCAAAAAGAATACACGCAATTGGATCATTACCTTATGGAAACAAAGGCCATTCGGGGTTTTGAAGTGTGATCAGGAAATGAAAGCCCCTGTCGGCGGTTGCAAACCCCGACAGCGGTGAATAGAATGATGAGATTTCATTAATTCATAAAACCGCCGACAGGGTCTTTGACCGCTGTCGGGGTTAATGGATTTTTTCACTGTGCCTGTTTAGGAAAAACGATCTGCTTTAAATGCGCTGATATCAATCGAGGTTTTTTTATCCTGCATGATCTCACTCACCAGTTTCCCGGTTCCCGTTCCCTCTGATATACCAAGCATGGCATGACCGCCGGCGAGCATAACATTGGAAAAGTTTGGAACTTTGCCAATATAGGGCAATCCGTCGGGCGTTACGGGCCTGAGGCCGTTCCATATTTTATCACCCGGGGGCAATGCGATATCAAGGCCCGGATAAAAATCCTTTGCGGAATTATAAATCCCCTCCATGCGCTTTGCCAATACCCTGTTGTTCATGCCGCTTAATTCCATGGTGCCGCCAATGCGCAGCTGATGACCCCATGGGGTGATGGCGCACCTTCCGTCAACAAGGATGGCCGGGTACCTGATATTTTTTTCTACAAATGGGTAGGTGTAACTGTACCCCTTGCCGGGCTGTAATAATAATTTCATTCCCATCATTTTTGTAACGGCCGGCA
>JAYWAZ010000323.1:0-3282 GCA_043781975.1 Bacteroidota bacterium | reverse complement strand
GCTCAGCTCACCCAGGACACTTACATTTAAAATGTTATTGACCGGGTTCGGATACAACTTGATGAGTCCCTTGCCGGTTGTTACCGGATTCACATCGGGCCTGGTAGCGGTACCCAGTTGCACTTTAAGGGTATAACAGGTGCTTGCATTATTGGCGCCGTTATATCCATACACCTGTGCATAATAAGTGCCCGCTGCGGCAGTATAGTTAATGGTTTCACTGGTAGTGCTTCCGTTTTGCGAAATACCAACCTGTGTACCCGCGCTGTTCAGCAATTTCAGGTCGTAATCAGCGGGCAATGTACCCAGGGTTACCGTGATGGTGCCTGCCGTGGTAATCACGAATTTATAATTGTCGATATCACCGGTAGGACTGATCAGCCCGGTAATGTTGGTATTGAACGGAATGGTTGCGGCACCGGCCGTAGTACCATTTGTGGAAACATCATAACTGCTCTGGCAACTTGTTACGGTGGTGGCGGTGGCCGTTATGGTGTAACAGGTGGCACTGTTGGCGCCGTTGTAACCGATCACCTTGATGTAATAGGTGCCTGCCGCCTGGCTGGTCAATGAAACCGTTTCCGTGGCGGTGGTACCCAGGCTGGAACCGATTTGAGTGCCGGCGCTGTTATAGACATAGAGGTCATAGTCAACCCCTGATGGGCCTACAAGGCTGTACACGATATTGCTGGTAGCCGTAGTCGTTATTTTGTAGTAATCAATATCGGTTGTTGAGCTGATCGCGGCGGAATTGACAACCCCCGAAGCGATCAGGGCCGCGGTAGCCAGGGTTTCGTTGGGTTCAAACGCCGTTGCGCATGTGGACACTGCGGTTGTGGTGAATGAAGCCGTTGCATAAGCGCCCGTGGCACCGGTACAGTTGGCCCTCACCCTCCAGTCGTAACTGGTGCTTGCCGACAAACCGGTTAAATTAACCGATAAGGAAGTGGTTGCCGTTGCGGCATTCGTCCAGGTGCCTGATGAAGTTAATTTATAATCTACATCATAATTATTCGCGC
Source organism: Bacteroidota bacterium (assembly GCA_043781975.1). Classification (GTDB taxonomy): domain Bacteria; phylum Bacteroidota; class Bacteroidia; order Chitinophagales; family Chitinophagaceae; genus Ferruginibacter. Next base: position 2,263 of record JAYWAZ010000323.1, on the reverse strand, counting down.
CGCTCAGGGCACTCCAATTGACGGTGGCTGTGCTACTGGTGATGCCTGATGTGGTTAAACCTGTAACGGTACCGCAGGTTACGGGTGAGGTCGTGGTGAACTGCGCACTGATATAATTACCGCTTCCGCCACTGCAGTTGGCCCTTACTCTCCAGTCGTAAGTGGTGCCCTGTGTTAAGCCGGTGATATTTACAGATGTTGAAGCGGTGGCCGTGGCGGCATTGGTCCAGGTTGATGATGAGGTCAATTTGTAATCAACGTCATAACTCAATGCGCTTGCAACAGCGGTCCAACTTACCGTGGCGCTGGTATTGGTAATGGAAGAAGAAGCAAGCCCGGTGGGATCTCCGCAAACCGGTGGTGTGCAATTGTCTAAAGTGAATGATGCGATCCGTGTGCTCCAGGTGCTGGCCACATTGTATTCGCAGGTGAACCAGAAACGCACGCCATCTGGATCACAGACCAGGTGGTTGTAATCGCCATAACGGGTACTGCCATTCGCAGCTGTTCCTGCAATGATCACGGATTCGGCATAGGTCATGGTGTTCAGGGCATCACATTCTTTTCTTCCAGTATACCTGGCACCGGGGTAAACGCCGGTTGCGGAAGAGGAAACATTATAAGCAAGGCCGATATTTCCAAGGGCGTCATAACAGATACCCGGCATCCAGCGGTGGGTATTGTCGGGGGCATAGGTACTCTGCTGGTACACGCTCCAGCTACCTGTTGTTTTGCGTAATTCATACCAGCGCACGCCGGAGATATTGCTGCCTTTATCCACTACATGGGAAATGACGATTCCTTCATAAGCGCCAAATCTCCTGTAAATGGGCTGGTTCATTATTTTTTGGTGGAGGGCTTCCACTTTGACTGAACTTCCAGGCTGGGTGATGCACTGTCCTCTTGTTGTTGTGCAGATATCAGATTTATAGGCAGTCACTGCCAGTGATGATTTTGTGGATACGGTGGAGGAGGCGGGTGTTGTAAAATTCACTTTGAATTCAAACAAGCCAATGCTGTCTGCCGCACTGCCGCTCCAGGCATTGTCATTCATGTAGGCGATCAGTCCGCCCGTACCCGCAGGAGGCAGCGTTGAGCCTTCCAGGCAAACGGGGCTCATGGAAAATTCCCTGTTGCCCGAGCCCAGTGTGAATTTCTGAACGGTTGCGGATGCGTTACCGGCGATCATTTTTGCACGGTCGAAAGCATAGACCGAAGATCCTGAATAACTGCTTCCGTTGGCGAAATCATTGGTGGTCGCGTAATAAGCATCTGTCCATACCGAAAACTTCGGGTAGTCGGGAAAGGTAGTTCCGGTGCTGAAAAAATAAACGTACCATGAACCTGTAGGGTCGCTGGTTTGCGAAACGGCGAAGGTGAGTCCTTCGGTTCCCGTTTCGGGTTTGTTATTGAATTCGGTCAGTACAAAGCGGTCGGCCAGTTGATCGTATAATGCGATCGGGTCGCCGAGGCCGCCTTTGCCGGTGATGGCATCCAGGTAGGTTTGCGCCACCAACTGCCCGCCGGTTTTGTTGAACACTTTGAACAGCGCGCCTGAAGAGCCATTGATCATTTGAATGATATGGTTTGGGCCCACGCACATCGTAGGGTCGGGGGGGTTTAGGGGCTGATATCCTAACCCATTAAAATTTTGAGTGATCGCGTTATTCGGAGTGATATGTTTCAGGTTCTGATAAAATGTTTGTAAGGCGGGGTCTTTGATGATACTTTTTCCAAAGGGAGCGTTGGCGCCTTCTTCAAAAGCCTCGTCCTTGCCAATGATGCCGTCAAGGTCCCTGACCTTTACATCCGGTATGGCTTTGTCGGCCAGTGTGAAGTCACGAAGTGGTTTCGTGATCCTGATAAGCCTTCCTGTTATTACAATTGGATTTTTTGCGATCATCCGATCCTGTGCCTGCAATGCGAGCACAAATACGAATGATACCAACGTGATAAAGATTTTACGCATACATTTTCTTTTTTTGGGGTTAAAATTGGGCTCAATGTAACTCAATTATTTTATATGACAAATAGTAAATATACGTTCGTAAAAACGCGGTGGGTAAACATTTCGAAAAAAATCATTTTTTTAAGGGGAAGAGGGCATATTCAAAGGATATGCTTCCTGTATTTCAATTTTTTTTGAATGGGGTGTTGATAAAATGTTTGGAAAGGGGCGGATCGAGGGATACCGAAGAAGGTCATTTAAAGCAGGTAGCGGGTATTCCCTGGCATTAAAAGGGTTGTTTTGTTTTTTATACCC
>JAYWAZ010000322.1:0-9130 GCA_043781975.1 Bacteroidota bacterium | reverse complement strand
TCACCAGGAAAGAATATGAATTATTGCTGTATTTTATTATCAACAAACGACGGGTGATATCGAAAAATGCCATTGCCGAACATTTATGGGGAGATGATATTCCGGGCAATTATGATTTTATTTATACGCATATAAAAAACCTTCGGCGAAAATTACAGGAAACTGCTGCAGGCGATTATATCAGATCGGTATATGGTATGGGATATAAATTCACAGCGCAATGAAGTTACTGGCAAGATATAACCGGGTGAATGTACTGGCAACTGTGATCGTGCTGCTCATGAGCGGCCTGAGCTATTATTTTATCATCCGGTATGTATTGCTGAATCAATTGGACGAGGACCTGAAAGTGGAGGAGCAGGAGATCATAGATTATGTAAGCACAAATAAAAGCCTGCCCAATCCATCCAATTATAAGGACCAGGTGGTATCCTTTCTGCAAAATGACGGTCAGCAGGTAAAAAGAAAATTCAGCAGTTCAACATTGTTCAGTAAAGAAGAAAATGAAAATATTACCAACCGCCAGATCGTATTTCCCATGCAGGTTACCGGTAAAAATTATACGGTCACCATCAGCAAGTCGGAGGAGGAAACGGAAGACCTGATACAACTGATCCTTCTGCTCACCCTGGCGATGGTGATGGTATTACTGGCCGTACTTTTTGTCATCAACCGCTTTTTACTGAGCAAATTATGGCGGCCGTTCAACAGCACTTTGCGGGAACTGAAACAATTCAACCTCTCCAACAATACACACCTGCAGCTGGAAAACACCAGGATCAGTGAGTTTTCCGACCTGAATGAAGCAGTAACGGCAATGAGCAACCGCGTAAGACAGGATTACATTGCGCTCAAAACCTTCACCGAAAATGCCAGCCATGAAATGCAGACACCACTGGCCATCATCAATTCAAAGTTGGATGTACTGATACAGGATGAAACGCTCAATGAACACCAGATGGAACAGCTGCAGGGTATTTATAATGCGCTGGACAGGTTGTCGAACCTCAATCAATCCTTATTGCTACTCACAAAAATTGAGAATAACCAGTTTAATGGTAAGGAAAATATCCAATTGGATCAACAGGTAAAAGAAAAACTACTCCAGTTCGAGGAATGGATCCAAAGTAAAAAACTGCAGGTGCTGGCCAACCTGCAGGAAACCGGTATTCAAAGCAATAAGCAGTTAACGGATATCCTGGTGGGCAATTTGCTCAATAATGCCATCCGTTATACGCAACCCGGAGGCGAGATTTCTGTTACACTTAAGGCCGGTGTTTTACAGGTATCCAATACTTCGGCCATACCGGCCCTCGATGCCAAAAAGGTCTTTCAGCGCTTTTACCGACACAGCAACACAAACCAGGATGGCAACGGGTTGGGACTGTCTATTGTGAAACAGATCTGTGATATGGCAGGCTATACTGTTGCTTATGATTACAATGGAAACCACCACCATTTTTTGATTCATTTTTAGCCCGGACTCCCTATTTTTTTTAACATAAATGATCGGGATTCTTCAAATTTTCTTCAGAATGGCATTTTAAATTTACGCCTCATATATAAAATCAAAGCACATGAAAAAATTATTAATGATGATGTTTATCGGTGTTTCTGTAGCATTTGTTGCCTGCGGACAAAAGATAGATGCCTCCAAAGTGCCTGCTGCAGTAAAAGCAAGTTTTGCAAAAGAATATCCCGGCATCACCCCCAAATGGGAAAAAGAAAACGGTAATTATGAAGTAAACTTCAAGCAGAATGGCAACACCATGTCACTATTGATCATGCCCAATGGGAGTATCGTAGAAACTGAAACAGATATCAGGGTTGATGAACTGCCAGCTACCGTATTGGCCTATGTAAAAGAACATTACCCCGGAAAAAACATCAAAGAAGCTGCTAAGATCACCAGGGCCGACCGTTCGATGAATTATGAGGCAGAAGTTAATCACAAGGATCTAATATTTGACGTCAACGGGAAATTCATCAAGGAAGCAAAAGATTAAGTACCTGATTTAACAGGGCGGTTCATATACAATCCTGGTTTTTATTTTTTAACGTGTTGTGCCATTAAACGCTCTAACAAAATGCCAGCGTCCAAAGATCAGGGAACTGAATTTGAGTTCACAGTAGTACAAAGGTTAAATCAGGGAACCAACCCAGGAAAGGGGTGTAATCCCTGTCTGCCGGCAGGCAGGTTTCCTGGGGGTCTTTTTTTGTTTCTTTTTTGGACAAGCAAAAAAGAAAAAACAAAATCATTGGAAATAAGTTACTGTTTATAGTATCTCTTAGAATATTTAATAGCACAACACGTTATTTTTTATACATTCATCCACACCAACACACTATTATGAAAAAAATCACCTTTGCTGTATCGATCGCTGTTTGTGCTATTGCATTTACCACAGCACAGGCTCAACAAAAAACCGGTTTTCACATCATCCATACTTTTCACATCGCCAGTTCGGGCGGCTGGGATTATATTGAAGTGGGGCCCGTGAATGACTGGCTCTATGTCAGTCATGGTACCCAGGTCAACGTGCTCAATAAAAAAACAGGCGATTCCGTTGGTGTCATTGAAAACACCACCGGCGTTCATGGGATCGCCTTTGATGTAGCCAACGGCAAAGGATTTACGAGCAATGGCAGACTGAATACCGTTACGGTTTTTGACATGAAAACCAACAAGGTGCTGGCCCAGGTTGCTACAGGATCAAACCCTGATGCCATTTTTTATGAATCTTTTTCAAAAAAAATAATTACCTGTAATGGTCGTGGTAAAAATTTAAGCGTGATAGATCCCTTGCAGCATAAAGTGGTTGATAGCGTGGATGTGGGGGGTAAACCCGAAACAGCAGTAAGTAACGGCCTTGGCAAAATGTATGTAAACATTGAAGATAAAAATGAGATCCTGGAAATAGATACCAAAACCTTCAAAGTATTGTACCGCTGGAGTATTGCCCCTGCCGATGGGCCTACCGGGCTGGCGATCGATAAGATCACCAACAGGTTATTTGCAGGATGTGATAAGAAGCTGGTAGTAATGGATGCGGGTACCGGTAAAGTGATAGACACCTTGCCTATCGGTAACGGATGTGATGGCGTTGCATTTGACCCCTCCTTAAAAAACATTTATACTTCCAATGGTGAAGGAACGATTACGGTTATCCATGAGGATAACGCCAATAAATTCACCGTGGTGGAAACCATAGAAACCAAAAGAGGCGCGAGGACCATTGCACTGGACAAAGCCACCCATTTTATCTACTTGCCAACCGCGGAATTTGAAGCAGCTGATCCCAATCAAAAAGGAAGGCCCAAAATGAAACCCGGAACATTCCAGGTGCTGGCAGTTGGTAAATAATATAAATTAATTACCCGGGGTTACTGAAACTACTAAATGAAAAGTATTATTGCAATATTGCTCTTTCTTTTGACCGGAAGTGCAGCCTTTGCCCAAAATAATCAATTGAATTATTATGTGACCAGGGCATTGGCAAGCAGCCCGCTACTGAAAGACTACCAGAACCAGATACAATCAGGTGTTTATGACAGCCTCCTGATCCTTGCTGCATACAGGCCCCAGTTTGCCGGTAGCGGCCTGGCCAGTTATGCGCCGGTTGCAAAAGGATGGGGGTATGATGCTGCCATCACCAACGGGCAGGTTTTAAATGCCCTGGTTGGTGTATCGCAACAATTACCCAATAAAAAAAACCTAAAGGTCCAGTTTGAAAGTATCCAACTGCAGAATCAATCCATCAGTAATACTTCAAGATTAACCGAACAGGACCTTAGGCGTAATATCACTGCCCAATACATTACCGCCTATGGCAGTTTACACCAACTCAATTTCAACAAAGAGATCAGCAGGCTGCTTTCAAATGAAGAGATCATTTTAAAAAAGCTAACACAGGCCAATGTGTACAAGCAGGTGGATTATCTTGCTTTTTTAGTGACACTGCAACAGCAGAACCTGCTGGTAAAACAAAGCTCCATCCAGTATAAAAATGACGTGGCTACCTTGAATTATTTAAGCGGGATCAATGATACCTCCGCTGTGGAATTACAGGAGCCTGCCATCATTTTACAGGCCTTGCCGGAAATTAACAACGCTGGTTTCTTTAAGCAATTTGAGATCGACAGCCTGAAATTAAATAACAGTAAGGCCCTGGTTGATATCGCCTACAAGCCAAAATTCAATTTGTTCGCGGATGCGGGTTATTATTCCAGTCTGACCGTAAAGCCCTATAAAAACATCGGTACAAGTTTTGGGGTAAGCGCCGTGATTCCCCTGTATAAGGGAAATCAAAAAAAACTGGAATACAGTAAAATCGCCATTTTGGAAAGAACCAGAAGAAATAATAAAGCCTTTTTTACCAGCCAGCACACGCAATTGGTTGCACAACTTTACCAGCAGTTACACGGTACCGAAGAACTGATCACCGATATCAATAATCAACTGAAATATTCGCAAAGCCTGATCGATGTAAATAAAAAATTGTTGGAAACCGGGGATGTAAAGATCACTGACTTTATCCTCGCCCTCAACAATTATATTAATGCCAAGAACCAGGTCGCGCAAAACACCATCAGCCGTTTGCAGATCATCAACCAACTCAATTACTGGAACCGATAAATCTTTTGTAATGAAAACGCTCCTCCCCTGCTGCTTACTGGTGTTGTTTTTTTCCTGCAAGAACGGGGAAACAAAAACAGCTGAGGAAATACCCAATCCCGCTACGCCGGTAACCGTAACGGTTATCAGCAGTGAACCGATGGAAGAATCCGTGGAACTCAATGCCACGTCAACCTATCTGCAGAAATGGAGCGTCCGGTCCAATATAAACGGGTACCTGCAATCCGGCAATGTGCAACTGAATAAATATGTAGGAGCCGGACAGGTTTTATACACCGTAAAGACCAAGGAAGCCAAAAGCATCGGCAATTCCATCAACCTCCTCGATTCTTCCTTTAAATTCACGGGTACCAGCAGGATCACGGCAGCCGCAGGCGGTTTTATTTCACAGGTTGATCACCAAAACGGGGACTATGTGCAGGATGGCGAGCAACTCGCGGTGATAACGGATACCCGCAGTTTTGTATTCTTGCTGGACATGCCCTATGAACTGCATCCCTTTTTAGCAAATAAAAGATCACTGGAAATGGTACTCCCCGATGGTGAAAAACTAACGGGAAGCATCAGCGGCAATATGCCTGCGATGGATTCGGTCTCGCAAACCCAGCGGATCATATTAAAAGTAAATCCCGGCCATCCTGTTCCGGAGAACCTCATCGCGAAAGTGAAGATCATAAAATCGGCAAAAACAAACGCCTTCTCTTTGCCCAAAGCCGCGGTATTGACTGACGAAACTCAGTCGGAGTTCTGGATCATGAAAATGTTCAATGATTCCACCGCGGTAAAAGTTCCGGTAAAAAAAGGCATTGAAACCAATGACAGGGTTGAAATAATCTCCCCGCTTTTTTCGGCATCGGATAAAGTGTTGTTGACAGGTAATTATGGACTGGGCGATACGGCCAGGGTAAAAATCATCCCCTCAGAAAAAAAAGAATAAACCTTGCATCGATTTTCTTTTTCACATAAGAACCCGCTCACCGTAGTACTGGTGCTCATCATCCTGGGAGGGTTGTTTGCGTACAGTAAGCTGCAGACCTCGCTATTCCCGGAAATAACCTTTCCAAAGATCAAGATCATCGCCGATGGCAGCCTCCAGCCGGTCAATAAAATGATGGTGAATGTTACCAGGCCGCTGGAAAATGCGATCAAGCAGATCCCCGACCTGAAATCCATCCGAAGTACAACCAGCAGGGGCAGCTGCGAAATTTCCGCCTATATCGACTGGAAGGCGAATGTTGACCTGAGCAAGCAGCGCATTGAAGCGAAGATCAGTGAAATAAGAAACCAGCTTCCCCCCGATGTAAACATAACGGTGGAAAAAATGAATCCCTCCATCTTGCCGGTGATGGGATATACGCTGGAAAGCCACAACAGATCTCCGATCGAACTGAAGCAACTGGCGGTATATACCATCAAACCTTTTTTAAGCCAGGTGGATGGCGTGGCCGAAGTACGCATCATCGGCGGCAAAACAAAGGAATACTGGTTGCTGATGAACGCCGGGAAGATGAGCACGCTGGGCATTACCCCCGATGGTATTACCACCGCATTGAATGCCACCAATTTTATTAAGAGCAACGGTTACCTCGCCGATTACCGTTACCTGTACCTAACGGTAATGGATGCAAGCGTTCATTCAAAAGAGGAATTGGGAAATATCGTTGTGAGCAATAATGGTAAAAGAATTGTGTACCTGAAGGATATTACTGACATAGAAATAAGGGAAGCCGTAGAATACACTAAAATAAATGCCAATGGCCATGAAGGGATATTGGTAGCCATTATCAAGCAACCCAATGCCAACCTGGTAGCGCTTTCCACCGGGATCGAAGAAAAAATAAAAGAACTCAAAACGATCCTCCCGGAGGGAGTCACCATTCAACCCTATTATATCCAGGCCGATTTTGTAAAAGAATCCATTAAAAGTGTGAGCGATAGTTTGTGGATAGGCTTACTGCTGGCCATCATTGTTGCCATCATTTTCCTGCGCTCCTTGAAAGCCAGCGCCACCATACTCATAACCATACCGGTCACGCTGGGACTCACCCTCCTTGTATTGTATGCCATGGGGTACACGTTCAATATCATGACGCTGGGCGCCATCGCGGCGGCCCTCGGACTGATCATAGATGATGCCATTGTGGTCGTTGAACAAATTCACCGCACACAGGAAGAACATCCAAAGGAATATACCGTGAACGTTGTACAACAGGCCGTCCGTTATTTATTCCCGGCCATGGTAGGTTCCTCGATCAGTACCATCGTAATTTTCATCCCCTTTATTTTAATGAGTGGCGTAGCGGGCGCTTATTTTAAAGTGATGACCGATACCATGATCATTACCCTGATATGCTCCTTCTTTGTAACATGGATCGGATTGCCTGTGATCTATTTATTATTAAGCAGGAAGAAAAAAGATATTGTAAAAAAAGGGGCAACCATAAAGAGACCAACATCCGTTAAAAACCAGCGATGGGTTTCTTTTTTCATACACCGGCCGGTCATCAGTGTTCTTATTATTGCCGTTCTGGCCGCATCCATTTATTTTATTTTACCACGGCTGGAAACCGGTTTTTTACCTGAGATCGATGAAGGAAGTATCGTGCTGGACTACAATTCCCCACCCGGCACTTCACTGGAAGAGACAGACCGCATGCTCAGGGAAGTAGAAAAAATAATTAACACCACGCCCGAAGTGGAAGCCTACAGCAGAAGGACAGGGACACAAATGGGTTTCTTCATAACTGAACCCAATAGGGGCGATTACCTGATCCAGTTAAAAACAATACGAAACAAAACCACCGGACAGGTGATCAATGATATACGCGTCAGGATCGAATCCACCCAACCCGCACTGCGCATTGATTTTGGGCAGGTGATCGGTGATATGCTGGGTGATCTGATGAGCTCTGTTCAGCCGGTGGAAGTAAAAGTATTTGGCAACGATCAGCAAAAACTAAATGCCCTCTCGAAACAGATCGCCGAAATAATCACTGGTATAAAAGGTACAGCCGATGTTTTTGACGGCATCTTAATAGCCGGCCCCTCCATCAGTATTGAACCCGATTTCACGAAACTGGCACAGTTCGGCATTACACCGGCCAACCTGCAATACCAGCTGAAGGCATCACTGGAAGGAAACCTGGTGGGCAACATCTTTGAGAAAGAACAGGTAAATAGCATCCGTTTGTTGTATCCCGGCAACCGGAAAATAAGTGTAACGGATATGAACCAGCTCCAGGTATTCTTACCCGGCGGAAAATTAAAACCCATCACGGAACTCGCCACGGTTAAAGTAAATGCCGGCGATGCGGAAATTGAGCGACAGGACCTGCAATCAATGGGTGTGGTAACTGCGCGGCTGGATAACCGTGATCTCGGAAGCGTGATAAAGGATATACAGGCAGCGGTAAGTTCAAAGATCAATTTGCCACCCGGCTATCACATTGTATATGGAGGTGCTTACGCCGAACAGCAACAATCCTTTAAAGAATTACTGATGATCCTGGCACTGGCCAGCCTGCTGGTTTTTGGCGTGATCCTTTTCCTGTTCAAGGAATTCAAAGTAGCCCTGCTGATCCTGCTGATCGCTATCCTGGGAATATCGGGCAGCTACCTGGCACTTTATCTTACCAACACGCCCCTGAACGTGGGAAGCTATACCGGCCTGATCATGATCGTAGGGATCATCGGCGAAAATGCCATCTTCACTTTTCTGCAATTCAGGGAATCACTGATGGAAAAATCGGTGGATGAATCGATCATCTATTCTATCTCCACACGCCTTCGTCCCAAATTGATGACGGCATTGGGCGCCATCATTGCCCTGGCCCCGCTGGCGCTGGGTATCGGTACAGGTGCCCAGTTGCACCAACCATTGGCCATAGCTGTTATCGGTGGCTTTATTATTGCCATGCCACTGCTGCTGATCGTTCTGCCCAGCCTGTTAAGAAGGCTTTATAAAAATTACAGGAGGGTTGACATCCAGGCATGATTTTTTACCGCCGGAATTTTTACATCTAAATAGTTCTACATTTATTTTATCTTAACGTTTCAAAACCTTATCCCTTTTCATTTTAATCTTTTAAACGACTGGTTATGAAGAAATCAATGCTCTTCTGTTGTATTTCGCTTGCTTGCTGTTTCAATTCATCGGCGCAGGTCGATGCCGGCCTCTTCCGTTTTCCCGATGTGTCAAAAACACAGATCGTTTTTACCTATGCCAATGATATCTGGATCATACCAAAGGAAGGGGGCACCGCCGAGAAATTAAGTTCGCCCCCGGGAGTCGAAAGCTTTCCGAAATTCTCACCCGATGGAAATTCGATCGCATTCACCGCAAATTATGATGGCAATAAGGACGTGTATGTGATGCCCGTAAAAGGCGGTGTGCCACAGCGCATCACGGCGCATGGTTTTCCCGACAGGGTGGTTGATTGGACGCCTGACGGGAAAAGGGTATTATTTGCATCGGGCCGTGAAAGCGGCAGGGAC
>JAYWAZ010000321.1:0-3323 GCA_043781975.1 Bacteroidota bacterium | reverse complement strand
TCATGAAATCAAAAAAATATTTGTCAAATGGTTCACAGTATACTCCATAGTGTCAAACTTATCGTTTGCAATATCCCGCTCTATTTGGAGAGCAGCTTTCTTTGCTAATAGGAGATTTGCCTTGTTATAGGCGTTAAGATTTATGGAATACCTAATTGTACGGTATCTCCATCTTAGTCTGATTCTACCGTCTGTATTATTTACACTAACGGTTCCTTTGGTGTTTTTCTGACCCATTCCTGACCCAAATTTGAGGTTTAGGGCCATTTTGGGTCAGAAATTGAGGAGCGGGATTTGAGGAATAAGAATAAAAAAATCCTCTAAAACCCTTACTGAATAAGAGATTTAGAGGATTAATTTTTTGTGGAGAGTATCGGGGTCGAACCGACGACCTCTTGCATGCCATGCAAGCGCTCTAGCCAACTGAGCTAACCCCCCCTTTATAAAATAATTTTTAAGAACTTAACCGACGACCTTCCCGAACCCTTTCGGGACGCTCTAGCCATCCCGATTAATATCGGGAGCGCTAAACCCCAAAATGGATTGCAAATATATAAGCATTGGTTGTTGCTTCAAAATCAATTTTAATTTGGCTTATTGGCCGGATTATTCGGTGGCGGCGAATTGGTATTGATCTTATTGGTTCCCTTTTCGGCTGCTATAAGCGCCGCCAGGTTTTGCTTGGCCAGCACAAAATTGCTGTCCAGTGCAACGGCTTTTTCAAGATATGTCTTTGCTTCCGCCTTCCTGTCCAGGTCATACAATGCCAGCGCATGTATATTGAATACCCCGGCCTGAAGGTAGGTTCTTCCCACCTGGTCGCCCACGTTGTAGTTCATCACATATTCGGGCTTGTACTGAAGTTTTTCAGCACTGGTGGCAGTAACTACGCATTCGGCTAATCGCTTAATGCTGTATTGCAGTTCCATCAGTTTATAGGCATGGTAGGGACTCTGGGTCTTGCCGAATAATTTCTCAAAAATTACGATGGCTTCCTTGGGTTGCTGTAATTTATCAAGACATAGTCCCTTCATTTCCAGCAAACTGTTGTCTTCGGGCTTTACCAGTAACCTTTTGTCGGCCCAATAATAGCACTGGGGAAAGGCTCCCTGCTGCATGTACAGCATAGCCAGGGAATCGGCATAGGGCGTATTGGAGCCCTGCTCGGAAATATAATAATTCAATGCGCCAATGGCTGTATTAATATCTCCGCTGGACATGGCCAGGTTAAATACTTTTAAATGGGCATTTGTTTTTAAAGGGCCGGGTATATTTTTATTCGCCTGCGAAAACACACAATAACCTAAAATCAACAAAAGAGATACCGTCAGTGTTTTTTTCATTTCCTTAATATTTAAGCCCGCAAATTACCGAAAAAAAATCGGAAAAAGGTTCCCGGTATGTTAGCGTGATGTAAAATCGGCCTTAGTCGCCCCATATCTCTTCTTTGCCCTGGAGCCAGGCTTCCACCAATTCAGTGGTAACCGATTTTGGCCTTTCCAGCGGAAAGCCCAAAGCCCTGTCCCAGCAAAGGCTTGCCAGTACTCCCAGTGACCTGGAGACACCAAATAACACTGTGTAGAATTCATATTCCACCATCCCGTAATGCACTAGCAAAGCGCCGCTGTGTGCATCTACATTGGGCCAGGGATTTTTTATTTTGGCGATCGATTGCAATATGGGGGGCACCGCTTCATAAATATTCCAGACGGTTTGCACCAGGGGGTCATCGGGCATATGTTTCTTCCCGAATTCCATCTGTGCTGTAAAGCGGGGATCTGTTTTTCTTAAAACAGCATGTCCATAGCCCGGTACAACCTTTCCTTCACTCAGGGTCTTTTTTACATATTCTTCTATCTGTTCTTTGGTGGGCAATTCAGAACCTATCTCTTCTCGAAGTTCATAGATCCATTTGATCACTTCCTGGTTCGCCAGGCCGTGCAGTGGACCGGCCAACCCGTTCATACCCGCGGCAAAACTGAGGTAAGGATCACTTAATGCGGAACCGACCAGGTGGGTGGTATGCGCCGATACATTACCGCCCTCATGATCGGCGTGAATAGTCATGTATAAGCGCATCAGTTCATGAAAACCCTCTTCCTCGAATCCCATCATATGGGCAAAATTTCCCGCCCAGTCCAGCAAGCCATTCGGCTGGATATGTTCCCCGTTCTTATACTTACGCCTATATATATACGCAGCGATACGGGGAAGGCGGGCAATCAGGTCCAGTGAATCATCAAAAACAGCATCCCAGTAATCTTTTTTGTTCATTCCTTTTGCATAGCGTTTGGCAAACTGGCTTTCCGTTTGTAAGCTCATGATGGCAACAACGAATTGCGTCATCGGGTGGGTGCTCACCGGTAACGCTTCAATAGAAGCGAAAACATGGTTGGGCACATGACTCCTGCGTTGCAATACACTGCTCAAATGATGCACATCGTCTTCGGCCGGAAGGTCGGCCACCAGCATCAGGTAAAACAATCCTTCGGGCAATGGTTCCGAACCCCCGTTCACTTTCGGCAGTTTTTCCCTCAACTCTGGTATAGAATATCCACGGAACCGAATACCATCCTGCGCATCCAGCAGAGAGGTTTCAGATACCAGGCCTGTGATACCCCGCATTCCCTGGTAGATCTGGCTCAGCGTTACTTCACCGATCTTTTTATCACCATGTTCTTTCAGCAGCTCTTTGATCTCATGTGAAATGATATCAGCTTTTTCTTTAAACCTGTCTTTAATAATTCCCATAAAATATCAGTTATAGATTTTAGATTTTTCACCGGCGTTTATACCCTCAAATTCATTTAACTGCTGCCGGTGGGCAGGAGGTGCGGTCTTTATGTTTTACTTTCTTTTTAAGAACGCCAAAGGGTCCATAAAATTACGATGCATGAACCGCTAAAACAAAAGTTTTAAGAGAAAGTTTACAATATCCGGCTGATGCCCGCAGTTTATTTAGGCGCTTTCCTGTATAAATAAAATGCCAGTAGCCCGAAGAAAATATTGGGTGTCCATGCCGCCAGTAAAGGGGTAAAACTTCCCTTGGTGGCAAATACGATGGAGAACCGGCTGAAGAGAATGTACACGACACTGATGACAACCCCGATGGCAAGATGCAAACCGCTTCCACCCCTGATCTTACGCGATGCCAGTACGGCGCCGATCAGGGTAAGTATGAAGACCGAAACGGGTATCGCATCACGGTTATAGCGTTCAACCAGCAGCGTGCTCAGCATTTCGGATCCCCTCAATCTTTCCAGTTTAATGAATTCATCCAATTCCGGCGTTGGCAACTGGTCCTTCATATATTCATCCTTGCG
>JAYWAZ010000320.1:0-3323 GCA_043781975.1 Bacteroidota bacterium | reverse complement strand
AGAAAACAAAAGAAGGCCGTGGTGCAGTCATTTATGGCGCATCACCAGGGAATGTCATTCCTTTCACTTTCCTACCTTCTTCTCAACAAGCCGATGCAGAAACGATTCGAGTCGGAGGTGCATTTAAAATCCACTCTGTTATTGTTACAGGAAAGGATCCCGAGAGTTACTACTTTTTATTCTCCAAGCGTTCATGCAGGCGACACGAGCATCGTTACCGGCGCCGACCAGTCAATCCGCGTGGTGAACACACCCAATACCATGATCCCGGAAGTGCAGTTGTTATCAAACGGAAGATACCATGTGATGGTAACCAATGGCGGCGGTGGATACAGCCGCTGGAAGGATATTGCGGTTACCCGCTGGCGTGAAGACACCACGTGCGACAACTGGGGAAGCTTTTGTTATATCCGTGACCTTGACAGTAAACTCTTCTGGTCATCTTCTTATCAACCTACCTTAAAACAGCCGGAAAATTACGAGGCCGTTTTCTCTCAGGGTAGGGCTGAATTCCGTCGCCGTGATTTTTTGTTAGAGACACATACTGAAATTGTGGTGAGCCCGGAAGATGATATTGAATTGCGCAGGGTGCACATCACCAACCGCTCGCGCAAAAAAAGAATGCTCGAGATCACGAGCTATGCTGAAGTGGTACTTACAACGCCTGCAACGGATGAGGCACATCCTGCTTTCAGTAATTTATTTGTTCAAACCGAGATCAATGAAAAACGCAACGCGATCATTTGCACCCGCCGCCCGCGCTCGGATGAAGAAAAAACCCCGTGGATGTTTCACCTGATGAAAGTGCACGACGTGGAAGTTACGGCCACAACGTATGAAACTGATCGTGATCAATTCATCGGGAGAGGCAATACCATCGCTAATCCCGTGGCCATGCGGCGGGATGAACCGCTGGGCGGAACGAGTGGGTCAGTGTTGGACCCGATCGCGGCAGTTCAATACAGGTTCGTGCTGGAAGGCAATGAATCTGTAATAATAGATATTATCACTGGCATGGCAGACACCAAAGAAATTTGCACTGACCTCGTTGACAAATACCAGGAACGCCATCTCTTCAACCGGGTACTGGAACTTGCCTGGACGCATAGCCAGGTTATCCTGCGACAGATAAATGCAGTGGAACCGGATGCCCAGTTGTATGCACGGCTTGCCGGATCCATTATTTATTCCAACCAGTTACTGAGGGCCGATCCTGCGGTGATCATGAAGAACAGGCGTGGGCAGTCGGGCCTGTGGAGTTATTCCATTTCTGGGGATATACCCATTGTACTGGTACAGATAGAAGATTCAACCAATATCGACCTCGTAAAACAAATGATACAGGCACACCTGTACTGGCGCCTGAAAGGTTTGATAGTAGACCTGGTGATATGGAATGATGATCATGGCGGTTACCGGCAGGAGCTTCACAACCAGATACAGAATCTTATTGTTCCCGGCATCGGAAATGAATTAAAGGATAAACCGGGGGGTATCTTTATCCGGTCTGCGGAACAGATATCCAATGAGGACAGGATATTATTTGAAGCGGTGGCGCACATCATCATTGCCGATCGTTATGGATCGCTTGAAGAACAGTTGAACAGGCGTTCAAAAATAAAAACAGCCATACCTTATTTCAGTCCTACAAAATTTTACCCTTCCGTAACTACGGTAGTGGAGCCCCGCAATGACCTTCAATTTTTTAATGGACTGGGAGGCTTTACCGGCGATGGGAAAGAATATGTGATAACAACAACAGGTACCGAAAAAACACCTGCTCCCTGGATAAATGTATTGGCTAATCCTGAATTTGGAAGTATTGTTTCAGAAAGTGGCCAGTGTTATACCTGGGTAGACAATGCCCATGAGATCCGCTTAACCCCCTGGAATAACGACCCCATTTCTGATCTTAAAGGAGAAGCCTTTTATGTAAAAGATGAAGAGAGTGGAAAATTCTGGTCGCCGACTCCCTTGCCGTGTAATGGCACCTCGCCTTATATCACCAGGCATGGATTTGGGTACAGCGTGTTTGAACACAGTGAAGACGGCATCTTCACAGAGATGACGATGTTCACCCACCTGGAGTTACCCGTAAAATACATCGTGATAAAATTCCGTAACCATTCCGGCCGGCACCGCCGCATGGAGGCAACGGGTTACGTGGAATGGGTATTGGGAGACCAGCGCGAAAAATATTTGAAGCATACAGTTACCGAGTTGGAAGAACGCAGCGGCGCTATCCTGGCAACCAATGCTTACAGCACTGAGTTTGTGAACCGGGTAGCTTTTTTTGACGCTGATGGCATAAATAAATCCATTACTACTAACAGGACGGAATTTATTGGCCGCAACGGTACGCTGAATAATCCCGATGGTTTGAACCGGGCGAGGCTGTCGGGAAAAACAGGTGCAGCATATGATCCGTGCGGCGTGATACAGGTTAATTTTGAAATAGCTGAAGAAGAAGAATATGAAGTGATCTTCCGCCTTGGCGCCGGCAAAAATATGCAGCACACGTTGGATACCATACAGGCCAGCGAAGGATCCGAAGCAGCAAAGAACGCTTTGCAAATGGTGCATCAGCACTGGAATGACACCCTGGGTGTTGTTCAGATCTATACCCCCGATTCGGCATTGAACATGCTTGCCAATGGCTGGCTTAATTATCAAACACTGGCAAGCCGCATATGGGCCCGCAGTGGATTTTATCAATCCGGCGGCGCCTTTGGCTTCCGCGACCAATTGCAGGATGTATTGTCGCTGATGCATTCTCAACCTCAGTTGGTAAGGTCCCAAATTATTTTGTGCGCATCAAGGCAATTCAAAGAAGGAGATGTACAACACTGGTGGCACCCGCCCAGCGGAAGCGGGGTTCGTACCACCTGTTCCGATGATTACCTATGGCTGCCATTTGTTACCGCAGCATATGTAAAAGCAACCGCCGATACAGGTATACTTGATGAAAAGATCCACTTCCTGGAAGGCCGGTTGCTGAATACAGGAGAAGAAACTTATTATGATCTTCCGATCAGGTCAGATGAAACAGCAGGCCTGTATGAACATTGCGTAAAGGCCATTGAGCATGGTTTACGGTTTGGAGAACATGGATTGCCATTAATGGGTTCGGGAGATTGGAATGATGGCATGGATAAAGTGGGCATCCATGGAAAAGGGGAGAGCGTATGGCTGGCGTTTTTCCTGTACGAGATATTGATGCGTTTTGCTGATACGGCTATCCTTAAAGAAGATGCTCCCTTTGCTGCAAAATGTAAAATTGAAGCGGAAAAATTACGGGGCAACATCCGCGAACATACATGGGA
>JAYWAZ010000319.1:0-3327 GCA_043781975.1 Bacteroidota bacterium | reverse complement strand
TGATATTGTTTGTTTTTAACCGCTCAAAGAAATCGGGCTTATAATCCGACAATGAAAAATAAATAAAGTTTGAATAGGAGGGGATACAGAATATTTTCAGGCGTTCCAGCTGTTCGATCGTATATTTTCTCGCCTTTTCGTTCGACATGTAAGTTGTTCTTACAAAATCCTGGTCCTTTAATGAGGCCAGTGCGCCTGACGCTGACGCCACGCTGATGCTCCCGTTCGCCCATACCTGTAATTTGCTGAGTTGTTCAATGGTGGAAGCATGGGCGATGGCGTAACCGGTACGGGCGCCCGCCATCCCGTATATTTTTGAAAATGTTTTTGCGATGATGAGGTTCTTATTTCCAATGACGAGGCCGGCCATGGATTGCTGGGTGGTGAAATCAATATAGGCTTCATCCACCAGCACCATTGTCTTTTTTGTGGCTTCTTGTATGAATGCCGTCAGGGCCTCCCGTTCACAGATCGTTCCGGTGGGGTTATTGGGATTACAGACATAGATCAATCGGGTATCGGGCGCTATGGCGCTCAGCATGGCGGGCAGATCGTGCCGCTTATCCGCGGTGAGCGGAACTGCGATCTTTTTAAGTCCCATTGCTTGTGCCATATCCGTCCAATAACCGTAAGTGGGGTCCGCGAGTATAAAACTGCCTTGTTTTACAGCAGAGAAGCGGACAACCAGGTCCAGTATCTCGGTTGATCCCGCACCCAATAATATATTATCATCGCTGACACTGTTTTTAACGGCGATCGCAGATACCAGATCGGAACTGAGTTGCCAGTTGTACCGGTTGCTGGTAAGAACACCTTCCGCCATTGCGATACGGGCCATGGGTGAAGGGCCATAGGGGTTTTCGTTTGAGCTTAACCGTATGGGAAGGTCTCCGGGCTTGCGGTGTACAGGAGTTGCTGCAGGCGGTAAGGCCAGGTCTTTCACAGGAGCAAGACCTATTCCCGCAAGTGCCAGGCCCATTTGCCTGAGCCAGTTTCTTCTGTTCGTTTGCATCTGTCTGTTTTTAAAGGTTGATGATCGAATTTTATTTCTGAAAAGTAGCATCATTTTGGTCAGCTACCCTCGCGGACAAACTTATTTATAATTTTATTAAAGATCTGTTTATTTACCTCAATGCGTGGCGTTTTATTTTATCTTTTTGCCTTTCCCTATTTCCAGGTTTTCTTTTATTCTGAATTTTAAAATTTTAGCGATGAGCCCGATCGGCAGGGGCTTATAGAGCGGGAACTGTACAGAACCTTTCGCTGTCTTATAGGCGACCAGGTCTTCTTTAAAGGCATCTATTGCCGAAGCCCTGGGGTAAAAGCCAATGTGTTTTACATGGGCCGCGAACCATACCAGCAAACCATTCAGCCTGAATGCCGGTATTCCATAACTGATCAGTTCTTCCGCCCCCGGGGCCTGTTTTTTTACCGTTGCCCGGAATTGCTCCAACAGCTTTTGAACTTCTTCCGGATAAGCCGCGATATACGCGTCAATGTCTTTTGGCTTTGCCATGATCGGTCTTGTCGTTATTGCAAGCTAAGCATTGAATATTATTTTATCAATTTACGGATATTTGTTTTCAATTTCAGGTGCTATGGCTTTCCGTTAATATCTTCTCGAAGCCTACGCTGTTCTCTACGTTTTCATATTGCCCGAAGTTGGGTATGATCCTGTACCCGTTTTTCCTGTACAATTGAATAGCTTCGGGTTGCTTTTTCCCCGTTTCCAGTAAGCATCTCGGGTAATTTAATTCAACAGCCCATTGCTCCAGTTCTCCTAAGATTATTGAAGCGATTCCCTGTCCCCGCCTGTTCAAGGGCACATACATCCACTTGACCTCCATGGTGTTTTTGGAATATTCTTTGATGGCGCCACAGCCAACGGGTATTTCACTGTTGTAGGCTACGATGGCATGTTTTATCAGGTCGATCTTGTTGAATTGGACATAGAAGGAATGTTCTTCTCCGTCACGGATACTCAGTTCCCGGTCGAGTTCACCGACCAATTTTTGAAAGTCCTTATTTTCCGAATTCGTCCTGATGCAACTGACCATTTATATGGATTTTAATCCCAGTTGTAAGGTAAAAAAACTGGTATTAAAATCAAAAAAAAGGGTAAAAAAGATTGGTTATTTACACTGTTCATGTTGGGCATAGTTGCTTAATCGTTAAGCCTGTTTTCTATATCCATTCGCTCATGTAAAATCCTAATTACTTCGATTGTATCATTTAGGATTCGGTAAAAAATTAGATGAGATTTGACTTTCGATGCCCGATATCCTTTTCGAACGTGCTCCATTGATTTCCCGGCATTGCTATTCTTGCAGATGTAATTGATTTCATCAAATATTAGATTGTAATAGCGATCTGCTTGCTCTACAGACCACTTCTCAACAGTATAAAGCCAAATTTCTGCTAAGTCAGAAATTGCTTTTTTAGTAATAACAAAAGGAAATGTTTTCATAGAAACTTACTGTGCAGCTTCTTTAAATTAGCTTTTGAATCAAAATTCTTTTGCATTCCACTCTTCTCGCCTTGGGAAAGGGCCTTATTAAGATCTTTCATTTTGAATTCTTCAGTTTCTAAAAGCCTTAAAGCAGTTCTAATTACTTCACTGGCGGAATTATATTTACCGGAGGATATCTTAGTGGAAATAAATTCCTCAAAGTGTTCTCCTAATAAAATGGAAGTGTTACGTGCCATAACGTTCTTTTTATAAAAGTACCAATTATTGGTATTATCTCCAAAAACTTTTCAAGAATCAGGGTGTCAAATGCAATTACGCCCAACTCATAAATATGAGCATCTTTTCAACCCGCTGCCAGCGCAAATGTTGAGCAGATCCTGCCGGCAGAAAATGGGAGCACTTATATTCATTCGGGATCAGGGATATCCCGCAGATGCGGCACATAAAAATATTAACCTTTCATTTCTTTGGACAGGGATATTTATATATCTTACTCTTATTATTTCAGGCAGCTCATTTATCCTGATTCAACCCGATCGTACATCTGCTTAACCCGGCATGTCATGAAAAAAATGATCACTGTTTTTCCCCGCGGAATTATACTCTTTTTTGTGATGCTTTCCGGAATGCAAATATGTCCGGATAAAGCCTTCGCCTATGATGAGGATACGCACTTTTTAATGACCTATGTATTGCTCAGGTCGGCCGGGTTCAAAGATAAAGACGCCTTGCTGGTGGGTGCTGTTGACCAGGGTATGGACGATTCACCCGAAACCGTTGCCAATGGAAATGTGGGTCCTGTCTCCGGCGTGTATCCTAATGTGGATGAAGAATGGATCTGGCATGCACTGGACAGT
>JAYWAZ010000318.1:0-9193 GCA_043781975.1 Bacteroidota bacterium | reverse complement strand
AGAGATTCTAAAAACAGAAAAATCCGCAAAAATGCGGACTTGTCTGTTAAGGCTCCCCCTGTTGGACTTGAACCAACGACCCTCTGATTAACAGTCAGATGCTCTAACCAACTGAGCTAAGGAGGAATATGTTTTTCTAAAACTCCTTTGTCGTTAAGAAAAACTACGACTAAGGAGGAATAAATCCTTATTGGGGTCGCAAAAATAAGGCTTTTTGCTATCTGGAAAAAATTAAACGGAACTATTTCAACCAGCCAAAGAGGCTGCTGTCGGCGATCCCGATAAATATGCCCTCTTTTCGTATCTCAACCGGGAAGGTTTTAAGGAAATAGCCCTCCCCACTCACATTGCGGCCGCTTTGGAGGTCGAATTTATAGCGGTGAATGGGGCATACCAGGTGCCCGGCAGCGTCCAGGTAACCCTCAGACAGGGGCCCTCCCGCATGCGGACATTTTTGCGTACAGGCATGGAGGGTATCCTTTTGCAATGCCAGGCAGAATTTTTTGCCGACGGCCTCTACCTCGGTTAAGCCTTCGGAGGAGAAGTTGATCTCAGCAAGGCTGTCGGCGATCTTGTGCCAGGTATATCTTTTGTGTGCGGACATTTTATGTTAATGGTTGATATCCCGATTTTCTAAAAACCCGCCGACAGGGTCTATCAACCGCTGTCGGGGCTAATAAAAAAATTCTGCCCTATACGGATACCGGATGCGGTACATTTCCCTTACCTCGTTCAGTATCGTTTGGCGCAGGCCATCCACATTGGTCCTTTCCGTTGCGGAAACAAAAACACAATGGCCCTTGGTCTCCGTTTGCCAGCGCTGCTTCAATTCATTGAGTATCTCTGTTTTCACTTCCGGCTCCAGCCACTGGTCAAATGCCTCCGTTTCATATTTATCCTGTTTATTGAAAATGGTAATAGTGGGTTTGTCGGCGGCGCCCAGCTCGGACAGGGTCTTGTTAACCACGTTCAGCTGCTCCTCGTATTGCGGGTGCGAAAGGTCTACCACGTGCAGCAATACATCCGCCTCCCGCACTTCATCCAGCGTGCTTTTAAAACTCTCTACCAGGTGGTGCGGCAATTTGCGTATAAACCCCACCGTATCACTCAGTAAAAATGGCGTTTGTTCAAACACCACTTTGCGGGTGGTGGTATCCAGCGTGGCGAACAATTTATTTTCGGCGAACACATCGCTCTTGCTGAGCAGGTTCATCAGCGTGGATTTTCCCACGTTGGTATAGCCCACCAGCGCCACGCGGATGAACTCACCCCTGTCCTTCCGCTGCGTGAACGACTGCCTGTCAATTTCGATCAGGCGTTTACGTAATAACCCGATCTTGTCCTTCACGATACGGCGGTCGGTCTCGATCTCCGTTTCACCGGGGCCCCGGGTTCCCACGCCACCGCCCTGGCGTTCCAGGTGCTTCCACATCCCTTTCAGCCGCGGCAGGATATACTGGTATTGCGCCAGCTCCACCTGCGTTTTTGCCTGCGCCGTCTTGGCACGGGATGCAAAGATGTCTAGTATCAGGTCGCTGCGGTCGATCGTTTTTACGTTCAACTCTTTTTCAATATTTTGTATCTGTGAGCCCGTCAGCTCATCGTCGAAGATCACCAGAGTGATATTGCCTTTCAGTAAGATAAATTTTTTGATCTCTTCCAGCTTTCCCTTACCCACAAATATCTTGCTGTCGGGATGCGGCAGTTTCTGTGTGAAGCGCTTTACCGCGCTGGCGCCGGCGGTCTCGGCCAGGAATGCCAGCTCGTCCAGGTATTCATTGACCAGCTGCTCGGTTTGTTCCTTATAGATAAGCCCCACCAGGATGGCGTTCTCTTCGCGGGATGTTATTTGTTTTTTTTCGATCAATGCTTTTAATTTATCCGCCTGCGGCGGATGGTTGTTGCCACAGATATATACGGATCTTTTTTGTGGCCATCTGTGAAAAAAAATCTGTGCTTTCTGTGGTTATCACAAAAGTAAAACGTTCCGGCGGGTACCGGAACGCTATTATCACCTAGAGTTATTCTTTTAATTTTTCCCCAGGGTACCGCTTACGCTCAACCATTTTTTCATTTCATCACAACCTTTATATTCATCATCAACATGGATATAATAAGTGGGTATTTTTTTATTGAACCAGGTTTCGATGGCGTCATTCTTTTTTTCTTCCAGCGCCCTTTGTGCAACCCGGCTGTAATCGTCTTTCAGATTTTCGCGGTGCGGTGCCGTCCTTGTTTTCAGGTATACAATACGCACCCCTTTTTTACCCCTTTCATCGGTGAACTCCCTTGGCTGTGAGTAGGTGCCCACTTTAAGATCCTTCATCATCACCACCATGTCTTTATCCAGCTGGTCGATGGTTACAAAAGAACTGCCATCCTTACCACTGATCTGTCCGGCATTGAATTTACTGCCTTCATCATCGCTGTATTTGGAAACGGCTTCGCCAAACTTCAATGTTCCCGCCAGTAATTTCGTCCGGATGGAATCGAGTTTCGTATACCCGTCCTTCATTTCAAAAGAAGTGACCTGGGGGATCAATAGTATATGCCTTACCGAGGCCTCATCGCCGGCACGGCTTACCAGTTGCAGTATATGATAGCCGAACTTGGTCTTGAACGGGTTGGATATCTGCCCCTCTTTCAAAGTAAATGCTTTATTTAACCAGGTGGGATCCATTTCTTTTGAATTCCGGTTCACCTCGTACAGTCCGCCGTTATCTTTGCTGCCCGGGTCCTTGGTCACCAGCATCGCCACCGATTTAAAATCTTTTTTCCCGCTCTCGATCTGCTGCTTATATTCTTTCAGCTGATCAATACAATATTGTTCGGCATCCCTGCTCGGCTTGGGATACAAAACGATCTGGCTGACCTCCACTTCGCTTTCGTATAAGAACAAACTGTCGGTGGGTATCTTTTTATAATAGGCCTGCACTTCGTTGGGGGTTATTTTAATGTCCTCCACGATCTTATTGCGCATCAGCTGCGCCAGCTTCCTGTCGCGGAAACCTTCTTTGAAATCTTCCTTTAACTGGTACACCGATTTTGCAGCAACCCTTTCCAGTTCATCCTTGGAGCCATACTGGCTGATGAAATAACGGATCTGGTTGTCGATATCCGATTCTATCTCTTCATCGGTGACGGGTAATGAATCTTTTTCGGCCTGCAATACCAGCGCCTTGATACCCATGGCCTGCTCCAGCGTCAAGCACCTACCGTTGGGCGGCACTTCAATGCCCTGACGCTGCATGTCCACGATGCTGTTGTCAATATCACTTTTTAATATCACCTTATCACCCACCACCGCCACGATCTTATCGGCGACCATTTTCTTTGGCTGCGCGAGAACAAGCGTTGAAATGATGATGGTGACGATACTGAGTAAACTACGTTTCATAATAAGTTTTAAATGACCTCAAAAGTAAATGAGTATTTTAAAATCAAAAGTTAAAGTCAGGCATTAAAGTGAAAAGTGATAAGTCAAAACCAAAAAGTGGTGCCCAGGTTTTGGGTTTTCATTTTTGCCTTTTGACTTCTATTACAGCGTCCGTTTCACTTCCACTTCTTCGAACGCTTCCACGATATCTCCCACTTTAATGTCGTTGTAATTTTTAATGGTAAGTCCGCATTCCATACTGGAAGTAACTTCTTTGGCATCGTCCTTAAAACGTTTGAGGCTTCCCAGCTCACCGGTGAATATCACGATACCGTCGCGGACCAGCCGGATGCGGTTATTCCGCGCCATCTTGCCGTCCAGTACAAAACATCCGCCCACACTGGCCTTATCGAATTTGTACACTTCCCTGATCTCCACATTGGCCAGTATCTTTTCTTCCACACCCGGTTCAAGCATACCTTCCATGGCGCTCTTGATCTCTTCGATGGCGTTGTAAATGATGGAATATAATTTTATCTGTATCGCTTCCTGCTCTGCCAGCTTCGCGGCCTGTATGGAGGGACGCACGTTAAAACCAATGATGATGGCATCTGATGCGTTGGCCAGGGTAACATCACTTTCCGTAATGGCACCAACGGCTTTGTGTATCACTTTAATGACGATTTCTTCCGTACTCAGTTTCTGCAGGGAGTCGCTCAATGCTTCCACCGATCCGTCCACGTCGCCTTTGATGATCACGTTCAGTTCTTTAAAGCTTCCGAGTGCAAGCCGGCGCCCGATCTCATCAAGCGTGATGTGTTTCTTGGCACGGATGCCCTGTTCCCTTAATATCTGTCCGCGTTTATAGGCCATGGCCCTCGCGTCGCTTTCGTTTTCAAATACCTTGAAGGTTTCACCCGCCTGAGGCGCACCATTCAATCCAAGTATCAGTACCGGGGTTGAGGGAGGTGCAATATCCACGCGCTGGTTCCGCTCGTTGTACATGGCTTTTACTTTTCCGAAGTATTGCCCCGAAACGATCATGTCGCCTACTTTCAAAGTTCCGTTCTGCACCAGGATCGTGGCTACATAGCCGCGGCCCTTGTCGAGCGTAGCTTCTATGACCGTGCCGTTGGCCTGCTTGTCGGGATTGGCTTTCAGTTCCAGGATATCGGTCTCGAGTAATATCTTTTCCAGCAGCAGGTCGATGTTCATACCTTTGCGGGCGCTTATTTCCTGGCTCTGGAACTTACCGCCCCAGCTTTCCACCAGGATATTCATGGCCGCCAGTTGTTCTTTTATCTTTTCGGGATTCGCCCCGTCCTTATCAATTTTATTGATGGCAAATATCATCGGTACGTTCGCCGCCTGTGCGTGCGAAATGGCCTCCTTTGTCTGGGGCATCACCGCATCATCCGCAGCCACCACGATCACGGCGATATCCGTTACCTTGGCACCACGTGCACGCATAGCCGTAAAGGCTTCGTGACCCGGTGTATCCAGGAAGGTGATATGCCTTCCGTCCTGCAGGGTCACTTCATAGGCCCCGATATGCTGGGTGATACCACCCGCTTCTCCCGCGATCACGTTGGTGTTTCGTATGTGATCGAGCAGGGAGGTCTTACCATGGTCCACGTGGCCCATGATGGTCACGATGGGCGCCCTTGGCTTCTGGTCTTCTACCTCATCTTCGGTATCATCCGCATCCAGTTCGGCCGCGTCTTCCACCCCGATGAATTCCACTTCGTAATTAAATTCACTTGCCACCAGTTCAATAACGTCGGCCTCTAAGCGCTGATTAATGGAAACCATGATGCCCAGGCTCATACATTTACTGATCACGTCCGCGAAGCTCACGTCCATCAGGTTGGCCAGTTCGCTCACGGAAATGAATTCTGTTACCTGCAGTTTATTGCTTTCTTCTGTTCCGGTGCCGCTTTGTTCGGCCTGCTCATCGCGTTTTGCCTTGCGGTATTTTGCTTTCAGGCTTTTTCCCCTTCCGCCTGATCCGGCCAGCTTGGCCTGTGTTTCCCGCAGCTTATCCTGGATCTCTTTCGCATCGATCACTTTATCCTCCCGGCGACCCGTACCCGTTGTTCCGGTGGTGCCGCGGTTAAATCTTCCGGTGGTAGGAGCACTGCCCGGCCTCCTGCCCTGTGTTCCCGGTTGCATTTGCCCGGTACCGGTTCCCTGATGTCCGCCTTTTCTTTCCATCGGGATGCGCTTGCGCTTGCGCTTTTCGTCGGTCTCTTTTTTAGGACGGGTATCATTATCAACCGGCAAAACGATCTTGCCCATTATCTTGGGACCAGTCAGTTTTTTTGCCTGAATATTTTCAATGACGGGGGGAATGTCTTTTTTAACTTCCGCTTCACCTGCCTTTTCAGCAACCGGTTCTTCCGCAACGGCTTCTTCTTTCTTATCCGCTTTTTTTCTTCCTTTTTTCGGCTCTTCAGCGACCGGTTCTTCTTTTTTCTTCAGGGACTCTTTCGGTTTCTCTTCCTTTTCGGCGGTGGCTGTTGTTTTTTTTGTTGATTTTTTAGGCCGCGTGGAAGAATCTATCGTATCAAGGTCTATCTTGTCCACCACTTTAGGTGCGATGACCTCGGGCGCGTCTATCTTTGTTAGATCCGTTTGCTCAGGAACCTTTTCTTTTACCGCAGGCTTTTCAACTTCTTTTACTTCTGCCGCGGGCTTTTCAGGTTCCTTAATTTTAACGGCTTCTTTTTTCTTTATGGAAAGGTCTTCCTCGTCTCTTTTCTTTTTGGGTTCAACATTGCCGCCTGATTTTACCAATTCCACTTTTTCCGCTTTTTCCTTCGCTACCTTATCCTGTTGAAACTCCAGCTGCAATACCCTGTACATAGGTTCGGTAAGCTTGGATGTGGGTTTCAGGTCATCGCTCGAAAATCCTTTGGACACAAGAAAGTCTACCAGGGTCGTTGTCCCGATGTTAAACTCCTTGGCCGCGGCCATCATCCTTGGTGTATTTACTTCTGCCATTCGTTTTTTTTATAGTTTAGAGTTATTGAGTTATGAGTTATAAGTCATCGGTTATCAGTTGGGGATTTGCATCACAGATCATTCTGCTTAGCTCCCTTAACTCTTAACTTTAAACTAGTAACTTTCAACTTTCAACTCCATTATTCTTTCTTGAATTCCTCGTTCAATATTCTTCTTACTTCATCAATTGTTTCTTTCTCGAGGTCGGTTCTGCGTTCCAGTTCTTCGGCCGTAAGGTCCAGTACCGATCTCGCCGTATCGCAACCCACCCTTTTCAGTTCGTCGATCACCCAGGGTTCAATCTCATCGGTGAATTCATCCAGGTCGATATCAAACTCTTCCACTTCACCTTCATTATCGCGGAACACATCAATTTCAAATCCCGTGAGTTCACAGGCCAGTTTGATGTTCACGCCCCTTCGGCCAATGGCCAGTGAAACCTGATCGGGTTTTAAAAACACGTTGGCGTGCATTGTTTCCATATCCAGGTCCATGCTGGTGATCTTGGCGGGTGTTAAAGACCGCTGAATCAATAACTGGGTATTGCTGGTCCAGTTGATGACATCGATATTTTCATTTTTTAATTCACGAACGATACCATGGATACGGCTTCCCTTCATGCCCACGCAGGCGCCTACGGGATCGATCCTGTCGTCATAGCTTTCCACGGCCACTTTGGCCCTTTCTCCCGGATCCCTTACGATCTTTTTTACCACGATCAGTCCGTCGAATATCTCGGGCACTTCTATTTCCAATAATTTTTCCAGGAAGAGGGGGCTGGTCCTGGACAAGATGATGACCGCCTGGCTGTTCTTCAGTTCCACTTTTTTTACAACGCCGCGGATGGTCTCGCCCTTTTTAAAATAGTCGGTGGGTATCTGTTCTGATTTGGGCAGCAGCATTTCATTGCCTTCTTCATCCAGCAACAGCACTTCTTTCTTCCAAACCTGGTATACTTCCCCGCTCACTATTTCGCCTATGCGATCCTCATATTTTTTTATCAGGATATTCTTTTTCAGGTCATTGATACGGGCGGCCAGTGTTTGTTTGCCCGCCAGGATGGCCCTGCGGCCGAATTCCTTCTGTATATCCACTTCCTCGTATAATTCTTCGCCAACCTGGTAATCGGGTTCTATTTTGATGGCGTCCTTGTACTCGATCTCGGTAAGTGTGTTGTACAGGTCGTCGTCGTCCACGATGGTGCGGCGGCGGAAAATTTCCAGGTCACCTTTCTGGTCATTTACAATGACGTCGAAACATTCATCGCTGCCGTATTTTTTCCGGATCAGTGTTTTAAACACGTCTTCCATCACTTTCATCAGCGTTGGACGGTCAATGTTTTCTGCCTCTTTGAATTCCTGGAAGGAGTCGATTAAATTAATACTTGCCATAATCCTCGCCGGCCTCTCTTGCATGTCCCCGCCGGTGTGGGGTTTTGTTATAGAATTAAAATTTTACCTGCACTTTTGTTTGTCTGATATCATCAAAGCCGATATCGAGTTGATGGTTAACCGCTTTTTTGCCTTTGCCCTCCGTGAATTCGATCGCTATTGTGCTTTCGGTCACCGCCGTTAGTTTTCCTTCTTTCCGGGTATCGTCATTAAGGATGACTTCCACGTTCCTGCCCACATTTTTTTTGTACTGTCGCAATAGTTTCAGTGGTTCGTCAATGCCGGGGCTGGATACTTCTAAAGAAAAATCACCATCGGGATACATTCCCATTTCTTCCAGGATCCGGTACAGGGCCCTGTTTATTTTAATGCATTTCTCGATCCCGAGGCCACCATCCGCATCTAAATATATCTTAATATTATTGATGGGCTTTATTTTTATAGACACCAGGAAAATATCCTCCTGTAATAATGGCCCTATCAGTTTTTCCAGGGTCTGGATATGTGTGTCTTGAGTCATGGTAAAAGAAGAAGGGAACGTTCTCGTTCCCTTCACTTACTTCATTGTCTGGTGCAAATATAGGAAAAGGGGCTGGAATTGCCAAAAGGATATAGTTGGCCTCAGATTACACAGATTTTAATGGATTTTTTTAAAACTTTCGCTGATAACGCTCACCATGTCTGGTTTTCCGCAAGGTTTGCGTAATCTGCGGGAAAAATTAACAGGTTCGCATATATTTCAGCAATAACTTTGTCATATGAGCATTTTAAGAGTACTATTTGAGTTGTTCGTTTTATACCTGGTATATAAGCTAATCTTTGATTTTATCATCCCGGTGTACCAGACCACCCGTCAGGTGAAGCAGAAGGTGGGGGAAATGCAGCAAAAGATGAATGAGCATATGAAACAGCAACAGGCCAGTCAGTTCAGCGCCAAAGACAAAGCGGATAAGCCTAAGCCCGGAAAGGAAGATTATATTGAATTCGAGGAGGTCAAATGAATCGCAGATAATTTTGATCGATTGATTTCTCATGTTTTAAAGGCCAAGGTCTTCTATTGTTTTCCCTGACTTTAAATGGAGGGTTTGTATTCCCAATTCCATTGCTGCGTTTATATTATCGATCGTATCGTCGATGAACAACGTTTCTGCGGCGTTAATAGCCGCATCTCCTAAAACATATTCGTATATATCCCTGTCGGGCTTTCGCAGGCCGATGAGATGCGAATACCAGGCCTTGTTGAAATAGCTGTCCAGCAAGGGTTGTCCCGTGTCTCTGGTAAATATTTTTCGAAAATACTTCAAATGAATGCTGTTGGTATTGCTTAACAGGTAGAGGTCATGGTTGGCGGAAAGTGTTTTTAAAACGACCAGGGTTTCAGTCCTGAAATCCAGTATCATGGCATTCCAGGCATTGGCCACCT
>JAYWAZ010000317.1:0-9231 GCA_043781975.1 Bacteroidota bacterium | reverse complement strand
CAGTTTGATGAAGCCGCCCGTGGTTTCTCCGTTCGTTTTGATGCAGCACTGGATATGCGCATGGACCAACGGCAAAGCATAACCGCTGCTGATGTGATCAAAAATTTCACTGAACAGCAGTTGCATAAAATGCTGGAGCAGTATGGTGAAGTGACGAATTCAAAAACGCTGGCTAAAACAATGGTGCTGCAAAGAGCTGTGGCCCCCATCCGTACCATCAGTGAATTTAAACAGGCCGTTCAGACCGTGGTGAAAGGTAATCCTCAAAAATACTTTGCCCAGGTATTCCAGGCGTTGCGCATAGAAGTGAATGATGAATTAGGCGCACTAAAAGAACTGTTAGAACAAATTCCCGAACTATTGAAACCCGGTGGCCGTGTAGCTCTGATCACATTTCATTCGCTGGAAGACCGTATTGTAAAGAATTTTTTCCGCGACGGAACATTTTCCGATACGGAGATCGATGAGATATATGGTCACCGCTTTGAGAACCCTTTAAGACTTATCACAAAAAAACCGGTATTGCCCGGGGCTGTGGAGTTAAAACAAAATCCACGATCCCGTAGTGCAAAATTGAGGATAGCAGAAAAGAAGTAGCAGGAAGACAATACATGATATTGACAACATCAACAACCTCCGGGTTGAATTTTTGAATATGGCGGAAGAAATAAAAACAGAAAGTACAGCACAACCAAGCCAGAAGTTTGACTGGAAGAGATTCATCAGCCATAAATGGGTGGTGAAGAACATCCCGTTCTTTTTATTCCTGGCCACACTTGCGGTATTGTACATCTATAACGGGCATTACGCCGATAAAATGGTAAGAAAAATAAGCGCAACCGAAAAGCATATTAAAGAACTGGAGTACGAATACAAAACGGTGAAGAGTGAAGTGATCTTCAGAAGTAAGGCAAGCGAACTGGTAAAAGCAGTGGCGCCATTGGGTTTGAAAGAATTGACGGCTCCCCCCGTAATGCTGGGTGATAGCACGGCAAATAACTAATTGACTTTACAAGTCAAAAGTTAAAACCATTAACTGGTCGCACTTTTAGGTTTTGAATTTTAAATTTTGACTTAATAAATGGATATAAAAAAAGACATATTGTGGAGGGTGTATCTCTGTTACCTGGGAATGATCATCCTGGGGGTAATGGTTATAGGCAAGGCTTTTTACCTGCAACGCGTGCAGGGAAAATACTGGAAAAGTCTGGGCGACAGCCTGCATGTAAAATATTTACCCATTGAAGCAGAACGCGGTTCCATTTATAGTGAGGATGGAAATATGCTGAGCACATCCGTCCCCATCTTTGATGTATTCATTGATTTTGGTGCGGATGGTCTGCGGGAAAAAAATGGCAAACGATTCAAAGATAATATTGACTCCTTAGCGATCTGCCTGTCGGGCCTTTTCAGGGATAAATCAGCGAACGATTATAAGAAGGATCTGCTGTTGGCATATGCCAATGAGGACAGATACTATATCCTGCAAAAGAAGATTTCATTTACGGATTATGAACAACTCCGAAATTTTCCGCTGGTGAGACTGGGGCGGAATAAAAGCGGCTTTATCATTGATCCAAGGGATAAACGCATTAATCCTTATGTGCTGCTCGCGAACCGTACCATTGGCTTATCCCGGGATGACGCCTCCAAAAATGTAGGACTGGAACAACGTTATGACAGCCTCTTAAAAGGCAAGGCAGGACAACGCCTGGTAAGGTATATCGCCGGGGTATACATGCCCGTTGATGGCGCGGAAGTTGAACCCGAAAATGGTAAGGACATCATCTCTACCATTGATACCTATATGCAGGATGTTACTGAAAATGCTTTGATGAATATGATGGTAGGCAATAATGCATTACACGGTACGGCTATTGTAATGGAAACCGCTACCGGTAAGATAAAAGCGATCGCCAACCTGGGCAGGCAAAAAGATGGATCCTACATAGAAGACCTTAACTATGGTATTGGTAATTCCACAGAACCGGGCTCCATTTTCAAACTGGCAACATTACTGAGTTTGCTGGACGATAAATATGTTGACATCAATTCGATCGTTGATTGTGAGGGCGGTTCAAAGAATTTTTACGGGCTTACCGTCCATGATTCACACGAAGGGACGCATGAGGTAACGGTTAAAAATGCCTTTGTAATGAGCAGCAATGTGGCTTTTGCTTCCCTGGCCGATAAGTATTATCATGATCAGCCGGCAAAATTCATCAGTCATTTGCATCATTTCCGGCTGGATACCTTAACAGGCGTTGATATTACCGCTGCATCGGGCAGGCCAATTATTAAAAAAGCATACGCCAAAGGCTGGAGTGCTACTACCATACCTTATATGGCACATGGATATGAAGAACAGGTTACACCACTAAATATGCTGATGTTGTACAATGCGGTCGCCAACAATGGTAAAATGATGCGACCCTACCTGGTAAGTTCCATAAAGCAGTACGGGGTGGAGATCCGTGCCATACAACCCCAGGTTGTGGTTGAAAAGATATGCAGTGATGAAACGCTTGCACAGGCAAAAGAATGTTTGCAGGCGGTGGTGGACAGTGTGCATGGTACGGCGCATAAAATATTGTATAACGAACTTTATCCCATCGCGGGTAAGACCGGTACCGCGGTAACTGCGCTTAATAATAAGGGTTATAATAAAGGAAATAAGATATACCAGGCGTCATTTATCGGGTATTTCCCGGCCAATAAGCCCACATACACCATGGCTGTTGTGATTCAAAACAGCAAGGAATCGAAACTGATTTATGGCGCCGATGTTTCCGGAACCGTGTTTAAAGAGATCAGCGATAAGATATACAGCCGATACCTCAGCACAAAAAAATATTCAGCCCCCAACCGGCCCGATAGTTTGACCGGAAATTATTACGGGCTGAAGCACGACTGGGCAAGCATCTTCGGACTATTGCGCCTGCCTTTCACAGATTCATCCAATACCGGTTATTGGAGAACGATGCAACTTAAAAATAATTCGGCCACTTTAAATACACCGCTCATTTCAATGTCAAGATCCGGTTCTGTAACCCCTAACGTTGTCGGAATGGGATTGAAAGACGCGGTGTATTTACTGGAAAACCAGGGGCTTAAAGTAACGGCTTCGGGCAGGGGTAAGGTGGTGAACCAATCCCTGCTGGCAGGTACCGGGTTTAAAAAAGCACAAACCATATCATTAATCCTGAATTGATGTTAAAAGACATTTTATATAAAGTAAGCATCCGCAGGGTTACCGGGGAAACTGATATTGAGATAAAGGACCTGGTAATTGATTCCCGTAAGGTCACTGCCGGTTCCTGTTTTATCGCCATGAAAGGTGTTGTAACCGATGGCCATGCTTATATCAACAGCGCCATTGACTTGGGCGCATCGGCCATTATTTGTGAAACATGGCCTGGTGAGGTTCGGGATAAAGTGATCTATGTGCAGGTGGAGAACAGTGCGGCGGCCGCAGGTTATATGAGTCATAATTTTTACGGGGAACCCTCCCTGAAAATGAAGCTGGTAGGCGTAACCGGTACAAATGGCAAGACGACCATCGCCACATTGTTATGGAAACTGTTCACCACGCTGGGATACCGATGCGGTTTGATCAGCACGGTTCAGAACCAGGTTGGCGATACCGTCGTTGCCGCCACACATACCACGCCGGATGCTATCCGGGTAAACGCTTTGCTGAAAAGAATGGTGGATGCAGGATGCCAGTTTGTCTTCATGGAATGCAGTAGTCATGCCATTCACCAGCACCGCATTACCGGATTGCAGTTTACTGGGGCTTTGTTCAGCAATATCACGCACGACCACCTGGATTACCACCCAAATTTTGATGAATATATCCGGGTAAAAAAATCATGGTTCGACCATCTTCCTTCTTTTGCTTTTGCCATCAGCAATGCAGATGATAAACGGGGCATGGTGATGCTGCAGAACACCGTCGCCAAAAAATATTACTACAGCCTTAAAACCCTGGCTGATTTTAAGGGAAAGATCCTGGATAACAGCATGGCCGGTTTGCACATGACTATAAATGACGCTGAAGTGTATTTCAGGCTGATCGGCGAATTCAACGCTTATAATTTACTGGCGGTCTACGGCGCCGCGCTTTGCCTGGGAGAAGACAAGCACAAGGTATTACAGGTGTTGAGCAGCCTGGATGGAGCCGAAGGCAGGTTCGAATACATGGTAAGTAAAAAGGAAAGGATAACGGGTATCGTTGATTATGCCCACACCCCCGATGCATTATTAAACGTACTGGCCACCATAAAAAAATTGCGTCAGGGTAATGAACAGGTGATTACCGTGGTGGGTTGCGGTGGCGACAGGGATAAGACCAAACGTCCGCTGATGGCCGAAGTGGCCTGCGAATACAGCGATAAGGTGATCCTTACTTCGGATAACCCCAGAAGTGAAGATCCGTTGCAAATATTAAATGACATGCAGGCCGGCGTGAATGCGGCTGCAAAAAAAAAAGTCATTTCCATTGCTGACCGGAAAGAGGCTATTAAGACAGCAGTGAGCCTGGCAAAAAAAGAAGATATCGTGTTGATAGCAGGGAAAGGACATGAGAAATACCAGGAGATCAAGGGAATGAAATATGATTTTGACGACAGGAAAGTGTTGACTGAAATGTTTGAATTATTGGAAAAATAAAGCAAGTGGGCAGTTTGCATTTGACAAACTGCAAACCGCTAACTGCAAACTGAATTTATGCTGTATCACTTATTTGACTGGCTAACACGACAAGGCATCCGGTTTCCGGGCAGTGGCCTTTTCCAGTTCATCACCTTCCGGGTGCTGATGGCCATGATCCTGAGCCTGGTGATCACCACTGTGTTTGGAAAAAAGCTGATCAAATATCTGCAGAAAAAGCAATTAGGCGAATCCGTTAGAGAACTTGGCCTTGCCGGCGAGCAGGAAAAGAAGGGAACGCCAACCATGGGAGGTATCATAATCATCCTGGCAATATTGATACCCACATTATTACTGGCCAATCTGGATAAGGTATACATACGTTTAATGATATTGTGTACCATCTGGCTGGGAACCATCGGGTTCATTGATGATTATTTGAAGATCAGGGCAAAACGGCTTTCACAGGCAAAGGGAGTAGCCTATAAAAAAAGCGACAGTGACGGTCTGGCCGGGAGATTTAAAATTTTTGGACAGGTAATGCTGGGGATCATTGTAGGAGCAACATTATATTTCAATCAGAATGTGGTGGTAAAACGGGAGGTGATTTCAGGAACTGTGCAGATACCATTGGGTGATAAGGAAAAAACCACGAAAGCAAAATTTGATACCGTAATGATCGATGGGAAGCAGCACGTATTCGCATCCGTTAAAACACCCATCACCACGATACCGTTCTTTAAAGCGCATGAGTTCAATTATGCAAAACTGCTGCCGGCCGGCTGGCGCGATTATACTTATATATTGTATATCCTCATCGTGATCTTTATCGTTACCGCGGTGAGTAACGGCGCCAACATTACCGATGGCCTTGATGGACTGGCGACAGGAGTCAGCGCTGTTATCGGCATCGCCCTGGGCATATTTGCTTATGTAAGTGGTAATATAAAATTTGCCGAATACCTCAATATCATGTACATCCCCAACCTGAGCGAACTGTCCATTTTTATCGCTGCATTTGTGGGTTCCTGTATCGGCTTCCTCTGGTATAATGCATATCCGGCACAGGTTTTCATGGGTGATACCGGGAGCCTTGCGCTGGGCGGCATCATTGCGGCCCTGGCCATCATTGTGCGTAAGGAATTACTGATACCCATTTTCTGTTTCGTGTTTTTGGTAGAAAATCTAAGTGTAATGGTACAGGTGAGTTATTTCAAATATACCAGGAGGAAATATGGCGAAGGAAGGCGGATTTTACTGATGAGCCCCCTGCATCATCACTACCAGAAACTGGGTTATCATGAAAGCAAGATAGCGGTCCGTTTCTGGATCGTAACCATATTAAGTGTGGTGCTGGCCATTGTAACGCTGAAGTTGAGATAAGTAAACTTTACCAAAGCTCAAAACTTTGGCAAAGTTGAAACATAAAATAAGTATTGAAAAACCGAAACTGGGATCAGGCCTTGGTTTGATCCGAAGTTTTTCAATTTGAAAACCATGATCTGTGAAAGGCATTAAATATTCGTGAGAACCAGAACCTGTTAAATTCTATGCTGTTGAAGAACCAATTTTTGATCGCTGAATAAAGCGATTAAACAGATTTCGCAGATTAAAGCTGCAGAAAGTAAAATGGAAATGTAGAATGTCTAAACGTATTGTCATACTCGGAGCGGGCGAAAGCGGGGTGGGCACGGCCTTGCTGGCCAGGCAACAGGGGTATGATGTTTTTGTAAGTGATAGTGGCAGTATAAAACAAAATTATAAAACAGAATTGCAGCAGAACAATATTGAGTTTGAAGAAGGACGGCATTCCAGTGAAAGGATCCTTGATGCGTACGAGGTGATGAAGAGCCCGGGCATACCCGAAAAGAATGAACTGGTGAAAATGATCAGGGCAAAAGGTATTCCCGTTATCAGCGAAATAGAATTTGCATACCGCTACAAAGGGAAGAGCAGGATCATCGCCATCACTGGCAGTAACGGTAAGACGACCACGACGGCGCTCACCTATCATATGTGCAGGACCGGGGGCGCGGATTGTGCGATGGTGGGCAATATCGGGTATTCCTTCGCGAAACAGGTTGCCGAAGACCCGAGGCCCCTGTACGTGGCAGAAATAAGTTCTTTTCAGCTGGATGACATCAAAACATTCAGGCCGGATGTTGCGGTGCTCACCAATATCACCGAAGACCACCTGGACAGGTATGATCATCGGTTTGAGAATTACATCAACAGCAAGTACAGGTTGGTGATGAACCAGCAGCCGGAAGACGTTTTTATCTATAATCTCGACGATGAAGTAACCAAGAAAACGATAGATAATTATCCCATTAAATCAACACTAGCCCCATTTACCATGAGTAAACAACTGCCACAGGGAGCATACCTGATGAACGCGAAAATGCACCTGAAATGGAAGAATGAAGAAATGCAGATGAGTATTGAGGATTTCGCCATTAAGGGCAAGCACAATCAATACAACAGCATGGCTGCCAGTTTAGCTGCAACGGCGGTGGATATCCGAAAGGAAAAGATCAGGGAAGCCCTGCAGACCTTCGAGAGCCTGGAACACCGGATGGAAACGGTGGCTACCATAAAAAATGTTGAATTCATTAATGACAGTAAGGCCACGAATGTGAACAGCACCTGGTTTGCGCTGGAAAGTATGGAAAAACCCGTGATACTGATCCTGGGCGGCGTGGATAAAGGCAATGACTATTCGCTGATCAAAGAACTGGTGAAAGAAAAAGTGAAGGCCATCGTATGCATGGGAACCGATAACCGAAAGATCCATGAAGCATTCGGGGAATTCGTTTCATTGATCGTGAGCACCGACAATGCGAGAGACGCCGTACAATCGGCCTTTCATTTCGCCAGTAAAGGTGATGTGGTGCTGCTGAGCCCGGCCTGTGCCAGCTTCGACCTGTTTAAGAATTACGAGGACAGGGGAAACCAGTTCAAGCAGGCGGTGAAGGAATTGTAGGCACCCTCTTGAACTGTGTTCGTTCCTTTGCAGGAACCCCGAAGGGGGAGGAAATGGAGAAGATCGATGCGAAGATTAAAGTTTAAATAAATGAAAAATTTCTTGAAGTATTGCTGATTATAAAATTAAAAGTTGAAATGCTTAATTACAAATGTCGATAAAAAAATAAATGCCCGGCCTCCCTCTCTTTTGGAGAGGGAATGAGGGTGAGGCTATGTCAGAACAAGTAAACATAAGGCAATTTTTTACACCCTCATTCAGCGGCGTAAGCAATAACCTGGTCTCTAAAACAAAGGGCGACCGTGTGATCTGGGGCATCGTGGTGATCCTTACGCTGGTGAGTTTACTGGTTGTGTACAGCAGTACTGGTTCATTGGCTTATAAATACAGTAAGAGTACGGAAAGTTATTTGTTCAAGCAGTTCGCTTTTATCATACTGGGGGTTTTGATCATCTATTTTGCACACCGGGTGAACTATACCATTTATTCCAGGGTGGCCAAACTGCTATTTGTCATTTCCATCCCCTTATTGATCTACACTTATTTTTTTGGAACCAGGTTGAATGAGGGTAGCCGCTGGATCATGCTACCGGTCATCAACATGACCTTCCAGACCTCCGATATGGCCAAACTGGCCCTGTTCATGTACCTGAGCCGGCAACTGAGCCGAAAGCAAAATGTGATCAAGGATTTTAAAAAAGGATTTCTGCCCGTGATCGTTCCCGTTGCCA
Source organism: Bacteroidota bacterium (assembly GCA_043781975.1). Lineage (GTDB taxonomy): Bacteria > Bacteroidota > Bacteroidia > Chitinophagales > Chitinophagaceae > Ferruginibacter. The sequence continues at coordinate 867 of JAYWAZ010000317.1, read as the reverse complement.
TCATTTGCCTGCTCATAGCGCCGGCCAACCTTTCTACGGCCATGCTGATAGCGGGCACCAGCTTTATGCTGATGTTCATCGGGAGGGTTAGTACAAAACACATCGTACTCACAATCGGGATCGCCGTGCTTCCAGTCATCATATTACTGATGGCGGCGGTGAAGTATTATGATAAGACGGAGCATAAGGCGAAAGACCTTCCGGCTGTTCTTGCCATTGGTAGGATCCCTACCTGGATCGGACGCATCCAGACATTTATCTACAGCAATAAGGAAGACGATAATGAAAAGTTATACCAGATCAACCAGGCAAAGATCGCGATTGCAAGCGGTGGCTGGTTGGGCCGGGGGCCGGGCAACAGCAACGCACGTAATTTTTTACCGCACTCTTACAGCGATTTCATCTTTGCGATTATATTGGAAGAATATGGACTGGCGGGTGGTGCATTCATGGTCTTCATTTACCTGCTGTTCCTGTACCGGTGCATACGACTTTACCGAAAGTGTCCTTATGCATTCGGGGCATTCCTTGCACTGGCATTGAGTTTCATGCTGGTGATACAAGCCATCGCGAACATGGGGGTGAACGTAAACCTGTTTCCAAATACGGGGGTTACGTTACCGTTAGTGAGTATGGGAGGCAGCAGTTTCCTGTTCACCTGTTTATCAATAGGCATCATCTTAAGTGTGGCCAGGAATGTGGAACAGATGGAAAGCCCCCTGTCCCCCGAAGGGGGAACTTAGGACGGGGCTGAAAAATTGGATAGGTGAGCTATTTATTTTTTTGTGGGTTTGTGTGTACCAACATTAGTTCCTTGATTGAATATCGTTGCGTCGCAATCCTTTCAACTGATATGCTACTATGAAA
>JAYWAZ010000316.1:0-3341 GCA_043781975.1 Bacteroidota bacterium | reverse complement strand
TCTTCGGACAGGGTATGAACTGCGGCTTTGAGGATTGTGCCGTATTGAATGAACTGATCGGATCCTATGGTGACGACTGGGCCGCGATACTGGAATCTTACCAGCAATTGCGCAAACCCGATGCCGATGCCATTGCTGACCTGGCGCTGAATAATTTTGTAGAAATGAGGGACCGCGTTTCTGATCCGAAATTCTTATTACAGAAAAAGATCGAAGCGGCATTCAGCAAAAAATATCCGGGCAAATGGATTCCGGCCTATGCACAGGTTACATTTAGTCCACATATACGTTACAGTGAGGCATTGAAAAACAGCGTAAGGCAGGAAGTCATCATGCAGGAAATAATGGCATTGCCGGGCATTGAAGATAAATGGCAGGAGGAAGAAGTGGAAAAAATGATCATGCAAAAACTGAGCAAGCTATAATTATGTACAAATTCCCTTATTACACCGAGGAAGATCCCGCAAAAGTGATCACCTTCATGAAAGAAAATGCTTTCGCAGCGATCATCGGGTTTGGCGGGCAATATCCCGTAGCCACACATATCCCGCTAGAAGTTGAATTAAAAGAAGGCAAATTATTGTTAAGCGGGCACATGATGAAGAAGACGGATCATCATATTGCATTTGAAAAAAATGAGCATGTGCTGGTCATTTTTAATGGCCCCCATGCGCATATCAGCGCAAGCTGGTATAGCAACCCGGTCAGTGGCAGTACCTGGAATTACATGGTGGTACACGCGAAAGGCAAAATAAAATTCAAGGATGAAGCGGGCACTTACAATGCCGTTAAAGACATCACCAATAAATACGAGGGGCCGGAAAGCGCCGCTGCTTTTGACAAATTACCAAAAGACTATATCGACAAAATGGTTAAAGCCATTGCTGGGTTCAGCATTGAAGTAGAAGACCTGGATAATGTTTTTAAACTGAGCCAGGATCGCGATACCGCCTCCCGGCAAAGCATCATTGAGCATTTAAACAAAAGAGATGATTCGAATGCCAGGGCCATTGCAAGGGAAATTGAAAAGCGTATCCAGGTGCCTGACAGTTTTGAACCGTCTTGACGCTTAATCGATTTTATTTCGGACATTTGTACACAAGCATGGGACTCACCAGGAGAAAAACGAGATTTTACTTTTTATCTTTCCTCAAACACGATTTTAAGGCGAGCATCACTGTTTTCTTTGTCGCCCTTCCACTTTGCCTGGGTATTTCACTGGCCTCGGGTGCTCCGTTTTATTCGGGCCTGCTCGCTGGTATTATTGGCGGACTGGTGGTTTCGATCATCAGCGGTTCGCAGTTAAGCGTCAGCGGTCCCGCTGCGGGTCTGACAACCATCTGTTCCATCGCCATTGTACAACTGGGCGGAATTGAAATATTTTTTCTTTCCCTTGCCATAGCGGGGCTCTTGCAAGTGCTGTTGGGCGTGTTCAGGTTAGGCGGCTTCACGCATTTTATTCCATCGGCGGTTATCAAGGGTATGCTCACGGCCATCGGAATCATCCTTATTTCAAAGCAGATCCCATTTCTTGTAGGTTACGACCAACCCGACTTCTGGTCGAACCAGCTCTTTAATATCCTTACATTAAACCATGCCTTTTCTCATATTGGCAGTTTATACAACCATATTTCCACTGGCGCTATTTTAATTGCCTCCCTTTCCCTGGTATTCCTGTATACCTGGAAAAAAACAATGGTGAAAAGAGTCGATTTTCTCCCGGCATCCTTCATGACCGTTTTATTCGGAATTTTCCTCGCCATTATTATTAACAATAATTTTTCTTCTCTGCACCTGAACCCCAATCATTTTGTAAACATCCCGAAAAATATTTTCGCACAGGTAAAATTTCCGGATTTTAATGCACTGTTCAGCAACCGGGAGATATGGAAAACAGCAATCGTGATCTGTTTTGTGGCCACACTGGAAACCTTGTTAAGCATTGAAGCGATCGATAAAATAGACCCTTATAACCGCATCACGCCTCAAAATCGGGAGCTGGTTGCTCAGGGTACAGGCAATTTTTTAAGCGGGCTGCTGGGCGGACTTCCTATCACCGCAGTGATCGTGCGCAGCTCGGCCAATGCCGAAGCAGGTGCGAAAACAAAACTTTCAGGTTTTACGCATGGCATCTGGCTATTACTGGTGGTGTTGTTTGGCGTTTCCCTGGTCAATTATATCCCCTACTGTGTGCTTGCGGTCATTCTTATCCGAACGGGTTATAACCTCGCCAAACCAAAAATGATCTGGTCGGTGTACAAACAGGGAAGGGAACAGTTCCTGCCCTTCATCGTTACGGTGATCGCCATCCTGTTCACCGACCTGCTGATCGGTGTGCTCATTGGGTTGACCTACAGCCTCTACTTTTTGGTGAAACATACTTACAGGGCCGGTTATACGATAAAGGAAAGGATGGAAGGGCATATCCCGCATTTCACCATCGACCTGGCATTGAATGTGAGTTTCCTGAACAAGAAAAAGATCCGTGACATGCTGGAAGATATTCCCGATTATTCGATCGTAGAAATCATCGGTACCGACAGCGTGTATATCGACAATGATATCCTGGAGATCGTACAGGACTACAAGATCAAGGCACGTAATCGGCATATCCAGTTAGTATTGAAAGACGTGCCCGAAGTGGAAACTATTGAGCTGCACTAGGTGTCCGACGGTTTATAACTGTTGTAACACCGGAAAACAAATTAACTTTACCGCATGACCCGCAAACAACTCATTGAACAGATCAGGCTAAAAAGATCTTACCTATGTGTGGGCCTGGATACCGATCCCGATAAAATTCCCAAACATTTACGATCACACCCCGATGCTATCTTTGAATTCAACAAACAGATCATCGACGCCACCAAGGATCTCTGCGTTTCTTATAAGATAAATACTGCCTTTTACGAGGCCATGGGAAGGAAAGGCTGGGAGGCCATGGAGAAAACGCTGAATTATATTCCCGTCACGCATTTTTCTATCGCAGACGCCAAGCGGGCCGATATTGGTAATACGTCCTCGCAATACGCCAAAGCATTTTTTGAAACATTGAACTTCGATGCCATCACTGTTGCACCCTACATGGGTGAAGACAGCGTTAAGCCATTCCTGGAATATGAAAACAAATGGGCCATCGTTTTAGGATTGACCAGCAATCCCGGGAGCCGGGATTTTGAAATGCAAAGACTGGTTGGTACGGATACCAACCAGGTCAATGAATATTTATATGAACAAGTGCTTCGCAAAGTAAGCAAATGGGGCAATACCGATAATCTGATGTTTGTAGCCGGTGCTACCAAAGCCGCTGAACTGGAAAATATCCGTAAAATAATCCCTGA
>JAYWAZ010000315.1:0-3348 GCA_043781975.1 Bacteroidota bacterium | reverse complement strand
GGGGAGATAGAGGGGGCCGAGGCGGAGGGGGCGGGGGCCCTACCTCAGCACCATCTGCCGGTCTGCATCCAGTTTGATCAAAATGAAAAGCAGCACCGTAAATGTCAATAACGACGAACCCCCATAACTCATCAGGGGCAGGGTGATGCCGATCACCGGCGCCAGCCCTATCGTAACAGAAATATTCACCGCTACGTGGAAAAAGACGATCCCCGCTACCGAATAAGCATAAACGCGACTGAATGTGCTTCGCTGTCTTTCCGCGATTTTTATGATGCGCAATAGGAGGCCCAGGTATAACAACATCAGCAGGGCGCTGCCCCAGAAACCAAAATTCTCCCCTACGGAAGTAAAAATAAAATCGGTATGCTGTTCAGGAACAAAATCGCCCTGTGTTTGGGTACCTTTCAAAAACCCTTTTCCCAAAAAACCACCCGAGCCAATGGCGATCTTGGATTGCTTAACGTTATAATTCTGCTGGTCATTCTTTCGCTGCTTTATTTTGGCGTCTTCCGAATTATTCAGATCAGCCGTGGTAACATCGCCGAATGGGTTATCCACGCCAACCATGCTGAAGATGCGGTCGGCCTGGTATTTCTTAAAAACATGCTTGAAGGCAAACGGTACGATGGCCCCTACAAAGACCGAACAAAATGCCCAACCGACAATGATCACCAGCAACAGTCGGTTGTTGCGTTTTAACCGCCTCCGGTAATAATAGATCATCAGCACGGCGATGACCATAAAAGTGATGAGCAGTGTTTTTGTATGGAATAAAAGCGATACCACCAGTAACATGGCCATCGCGGTTCCGCCGATAAGGTAACCCGCGGGTAGGCCCTCCCGGTACATGGGTATCAGGAAGGCAAAATAAACCAGGGCAAGGCCTGTTTCGCCCTGCAACACGGAGAGCACCGCCGGGGCGAATGCAATGACCGCAGCGATCAGTTGCGATTTGGATTTTCGGAAATCTATCTCGGGCATGGAAAGATATTTGGACACGGCCAGCGCGGTGAATATCTTACATAATTCAACGGGCTGAAGGTTCATAAAACCCAGCGGTATCCAGCTTTTTGAGCCTTTGATCTCCTTTCCCACTACAAAAGTGGCCAGGATCAGCACGATGCCTACCAAGTAAGAAAGATTCGCCGTTGCCGTAAACAGCTTACTGTCGGTGAGCAAAATAAATATCGCCACCAGGCAGCAGGCTCCGAAATAAAACAATTGTTTGCTGTAATTCTTTTTAAACCCAAGCAGGCTCTGTATCAAATTATCATTGCTCCTGTATTCCACCGAAAAAATGCACAGTAACCCGATGATAGTAATGAGCGCATACAAACTGATCATTACCCAGTCGGCCCCTTTTGATATGGATGATTTCTTCTGATACATAATGTGCCGGCCTTACAGGTTCTTTTTTACTGAATCTTTCATTTCGGTTTTCTTTTTTTCATCAGGCAATATGGCCTGGGTCTTGTTGTTGGTCTTATTGTTACTACTGTCTTTTTTGGGCTGGTTATTCTTTAAGTTCTCTTTGTCTTTTTTTAATTTATCCAGCGCATCCTCTTCATCAGCATCATCCAGTCCCAGCGTATCCTTGTAAATATGGATATAGCCCTTTGCGATCAGGTAAGCAGAGTCTTTCGCATGCAACATGGAATCCTGCCTGTTCAGTTCCCTGAATATCCTCGGGGGTATCAGGTTAAGCTTCGACAATTGTTCGATCTTCGCCAAACGGCCTTCATCGGTGATCGAATCCTTTAAATATTTTTCGATCATCAGTCCAACGATCGGTGCCGCATAAGTGCCGCCGAAACGGCCACTGTTCTCCACCACGCACATGATGGCGATCCTGGGATTCTCCCTTGGCGCAAAGCCACAGAAAAAAGCATGGTTGGGTTGTTTAACACCCCGGTAATAATTTTCAACGGTTCCCGTTTTTCCACAAATGGTAATACCCGGGACCTTTGCGGCACCTCCTGTTCCCCCGTCTACTACCCGCTGCATCCCATCATGCACCACTTCAAATACGCTGTCGGGAATATCAATGGCGTTATTCTTTTCTTTGAATTTAGACAACAGGTCAAATTTATCACCGCCTTCGATCGAATCGATCAGGTGCGGAATCTTATACCAGCCCTTATTGGCGATATAGGCCATTTCATTGGCCACCTGGATGGGCGTTACATCCACTTCTCCCTGGCCGATACTCACCGAGCGGAAATTACAATAGCCCCATCTGTCTTTCCCATAAACCTTATTAAAATAAGCCGGTGTAGGTATATTCCCTCTTTTTTCGGAGGGTACATCAACACCCAATTTATGCCCAAGGCCAAATGCATACATGTAGTTGTCCCATGCCGCTAAACTGCTGTCAACATTCGGATATTTCGGGTTATTGATCACCCGTTGCATTACCGTGGCAAAATAGGTATTGTCTGATACCCGTATTGCATTACTCAGATCAAACGTACCCCTGTCGAGACATTTCATGGCATTGCTTCCGCCACAACCATAAAACGCACCGGAACAGGAAACCGTGAAATGAGTATTGATCACGCCCTCATGCAAAGCGATCAGGGCCTGCAGGGTTTTAAAAGTGGATCCGGGGGAATAGCTTGCACCCACCGACCTGTTCAATAAAGGCAATGCAGGATTCAACAACAGTTCTGCGATATGTTTTTTTCTTTCGGCGCCGGTCAGCAATTTTGGTTTGAATGTAGGGCTGCTTACCATAGCCAGTATGCCGCCCGTTTTGGGATCTATCGCCACAATGGAGCCCAGTTTGTTTTCCATTAATTTTTCGCCCAGCGCCTGCAATTCTATATCAATGGAAGAATGCATGTTCTGACCGGCAACGGCCACCGTATCATATTTTCCGTTTTCAATTCTTTCGGTAAGCCGGTTCTTGTTATCCCGCTTCCATAATTCGATGCCGCGTTGTCCCATCAGCACTTTTTCATAGGTTTTTTCCAACCCTACCTTGCCGATATAATCCCCGATCTGGTAACCTTCGTACTTCGGGTTTTTTAAAACGTTTGAATCCACTTCACTCAGGTATCCCAGGATATTTCCACCCGCGTCGAAGGGGTAATCCCTGATGGAGCGTTCCTGTAAATAATACCCAGGCTCGAATTTGAACATATTCTCCTGGAACTTCGCCATTTTTTCGTTGCTCAGTAAGGCCTCAAAGACCGAGGGTCTGAAACTCTTATTTTTTACGATCGCGTTGATGATCCTTTTTCTGAATTCGGCGGTATCAATATTTAAAATATTGCACAATGCCGTGGTGTCGGTTCCCTTGATCTTCCCGGGAATCACCATCAGGTCGTAAATGGTGGTGTTTTG
>JAYWAZ010000314.1:0-9314 GCA_043781975.1 Bacteroidota bacterium | reverse complement strand
TCGACAACATCACCATTGATGTAGCGCCGGGCACCAGTATATTGAATGCAGCGCGGAAGATCGGGGGAGATGTAACCCCGCCTGCCATGTGCTATTATGGCAAGTTGGAAGGTAGCGGGGGCAAATGCCGCACCTGCCTGGTGGAAGTGGCGGCAGGTTCTACCGCCGATCCCCGGCCGATGCCCAAGCTGGTGGCCAGCTGTCGCACGAACGTGATGGATGGAATGGTGGTAAAGAACATCACCAGTGAAAAAGTGATAGACGCCCGCAACGGCGTGGTGGAATTCCTGCTGATCAATCACCCGCTCGACTGCCCCATCTGTGACCAGGCCGGTGAATGTCACCTGCAGGACCTGGGTTATGAGCACGGCAAGGCGGGCACCCGCTATGAATTTGCCAGGCGAACATTTGAAAAAGAGGATATCGGACCTTACATACAACTCCACATGACCCGGTGCATCCTTTGCTATCGCTGCACCTATGTGGCCGATCAGTTAACGGATAAAAGGGTACATGGTATTTTAGACCGTGGCGATCATGCTGAAATATCAACCTATATTTCCAAAGCGATCGACAATGATTTCAGCGGGAACATGATCGATGTTTGCCCGGTGGGTGCATTGACCGATAAAACCTTCCGCTTCAAAAACAGGGTATGGTTCACCAAACCTGTTGATGCGCACCGCAACTGTGATGTAAAAGGATGTTGCGGCAAGGCCACCCTCTGGTTAAGGGGCGATGAAGTGTACAGGGTAACGGCGCGGAAAGATCAGTGGGGTGAAGTGCAAAGCTATGACGGCAAGCCGGGATGGATCTGCAACAGCTGCCGCGTTGATAAGAAAAAAACAAGCGACTGGGAGATCGAAGGCATCTCAACGATCAGCCGCCATTCGGTGATGGGCGCCAATAAATATAAGGTACTGGAAATGCCCAAAGAAACGGTGAGGCAAGTGATGGGAGGCCGCGATCCAAAATTACTCATGAACATACATAATGTGAGCGAAGTGAATAATCCGGGGATCCATTTAAGTGTGATAGAGGGTCCGGCACATGGCGAAGATTTTAATAATGCGGGTGAGCATGTTGAGGGTGAGGGGGAATCGACGCAGTGGGGGATGAAGAGGTAGAATTATGAATTATGAGTTATGAGTTATGAGTTCAGGGCTCACGATTTTATAGAGCTGGCAAATGCGCTGCTTACTGTCTGGGTATGACAGCACAATAAAAATATTTTAATAAGGAATTATGCTTTTAGCAATTGATTTGTGGATGATCGTTGAGAAGCTGGTACTCATCATTGTGGTGGTAATGGCTTCGTTGCTTATTGCTATGTATGCTACCTATGCCGAAAGAAAAGTGGCGGCCATTTTACAGGACAGGCGGGGCCCCAACCGCGCCGGCCCCTTTGGCATACTGCAACCCGTGGCCGACGGGATAAAACTATTCTTCAAGGAAGAGATCATTCCCGATTTCTCCTCCAAATTCTTATTCATACTGGGACCTTCACTGGCCATGCTTACGGCCATCATGACGGGGGCGGTGGTTCCCTGGGGCGACAAAGTGCATTTTTTTGGAAGGGATATCGCCCTGCAGATCGCCGACGTGAACGTGGGCATCCTGTATGTTTTTGCCGTAGTGAGCATGGGCGTTTACGGCATCATGATCGGATCCTGGGCCAGTAATAATAAATTCTCCCTGCTGGGTGGCTTGCGGGCCGCTTCGCAGATCATCAGCTATGAACTGGCCATGGGCCTTTCACTCATCGCCCTGCTGATGGTAACGGGTACGCTTAGCCTTAAAGAAATGGTGCTGCAGCAGCACTCCGAAGGCGCTCATTTCGGATGGAATATCATTTACCAGCCGCTGGGCTTCCTGATCTTCCTGATCTGCGCATTCGCCGAATGCAACCGAACCCCCTTCGACCTGCCCGAGGCGGAGAATGAACTGATCGGCGGCTACCATACCGAATACTCTTCCATGAAACTGGGTTTCTACCTGTTTTCGGAGTACATCAATATGTTCATCAGCAGTGTCATCATGTCTACCTTGTTTTTTGGCGGCTATGATATACCTTTTTTAAATGAAGCCACATTATCGCCAAACTGGGCCGCCTTATGGGGTATCATGGCATTGATGGCCAAAGTGTGTTTCTTTTTGTTCCTGTTCATGTGGGTGCGTTGGACGATCCCGAGATTCAGGTACGACCAGTTGATGAACCTGGGCTGGCGGATACTGATACCACTGGCGCTGGTGAACATGCTGGTGACAGGCGGGTTGGTCTTACTGAAACAGAACCATTGGCATTTTTAAATAAAGAATATTTGTAAAAGGTCTAATTATGCAAGCATTAACGAACAGGGTCAGGCAGGTGGAGCGAAAGCCGATGAGCATCATGGAGCGGTTGTACCTGATAGCGATCTTCAAGGGCATGCTCATCACGTTCATGCATATGTTCAAAAAAAGGCCAACGATCAATTACCCCGAAAAGACCAGGCCCTTCAGCCCGGTATTCCGTGGTTTGCAGATATTGAACCGTGATGAAGAAGGCCGTGAAAACTGTACCGCCTGCGGCCTTTGTGCCGTGGCCTGTCCGGCGGAAGCGATCACCATGGAAGCGGCGGAACGCCAGTCCGGGGAAGAACATTTATACCGCGAAGAAAAATACGCGGCCAAATATGAGATCAACATGCTGCGCTGTATCTTTTGCGGCTTTTGTGAAGATGCCTGTCCGAAGGACGCGATCTATCTAAGCGAAACATTCGCTCCGGCCGATTACCAGCGGAAACAATTTGTTTACAGCAAGGAAGACTTGTTGATACCACACCCTGTCCAGGAACCCGAAGCCTATAAAAAGGCATTGGGCAACAGGGCGAAGAAAGAAATTATTAATTAACGAAATCAATTCCCCTGCGGGGGGCTTATGGGCATCACGCAAATATTATTTTGGTTCCTGGCCTTGCTGGCGCTGGGAAGCGCTGTTAAGGTGATCACAAGCCGCAACCCGGTGCACAGCGTTCTGGCGCTGATCGTTACCTTCTTTGCCATATCGGGCCATTATATTTTAATGAATGCCCAGTTCCTGGCCATCGTGAATATCATCGTGTATGCAGGAGCCATCATGGTACTCTTCTTATTTGTAGTGATGCTGATGAATCTGAATGCGGAGACCGAGCCCAAGAAGAATAAGATGGTTCAGTTTGCGGGCTTGTTATCAGGGGGATGTTTGTTTTTGGTGATCATCGCTGCGTTGGTGAAATCGCAGACCGTTGGCTCAGCCGTACAGTTGAATTCGGGCGATGCCGGTTTGATCAAGAACCTCGGCAAGGCATTGTTCAATGATTATGTGCTGCCATTTGAGATCAGCAGTGTATTGTTTTTAAGCGCCATGATCGGCGCGGTAGTGATCGGTAAAAAAGAGAAACAATAAATAAAATCGGACAATGAAAAAGATCGCAATCATCGGACTTGTTTTATGTTTTACCGTTGGCCGGGCGTCGGCGCAGATCGATCTGGATAAGATCATCAACCTTGATCAGATCCTGGGTAAGATACTGAATGTACAGCGGGGCTTTGCTCCAAAGTTTTCGTTGGGTAATATATCAATTCCCAGGATCGCCAAAGTAGCCGAGATCCTTGGGCTGAAAAAAAATGAGCAGATCGACAGGTTGTTCAGCACTTTCCGTACCGGCCGCACCATCTATAAGATCGCCGCCTATGCCGGCGGCGCCATCGCAGCATATGGCGTCATAAAAGCGATCGATAAGTCGGCCGTGCAGAAGGATTATAAAGGAGCGCTGATATCAGGCCTGAGTACCATCGCCACGGGTTTGCTGGTGAAGTTCCTGACCAAGGGGGCTTCGTACAAAGCGGCAGATATCTTTAACGGGATTATTAAGAAAAAAGTAAAAGGTCTTTTTTCAATAACACCATCATACCCTTCAACAGGGCCGGGGGTGTACGTGAAATTATAAGCATATGGAAATTAAATATTACATAGGGCTGGCATTGGCGCTGTTTTGTATTGGCGTTGTAGGGGTGCTTACCCGCCGCAATGCCATCATCATTTTCATGTGCGTGGAGTTGATGCTCAACGCCGTGAATCTGTTGCTGGTGGCATTTTCCAAGATGCACGCGGTTTCAGCCATTGGCCTCACAACGCCATCGGTGGTGAGTGATGCGCAGATACTCGTGTTCTTTATCATGGTGGTGGCCGCCGCTGAAGTAAGCGTGGGTTTGGCGATCATTGTAATGATGTACAGGAATACGCATTCGACGGATGTGAATTTTTTGAACAGATTAAAAAACTAAGAAGTTAAAAGTCAAAACCCAAAACTTAGACACTAACAGTTTGAAACAATTTTTGGTTTTCACTTTTCACTTTTGACTTATCATGAATAACGTTTTACAATTAGTCTGGCTTATTCCCCTGCTTCCATTGGTTGGGTTTTTAATTAATGGATTGGGAAGAAAGCAATTGTCAAAAACGACGGCAGGCATTATTGGCTGCGGAGTGATCTTTCTTTCTTTTTTATTCAGTGTTTATGTTTTTCTGTCGGTAAAGAATGGCAATACCCACGTGGCGCATTATTTTGATTTCATCAATATCACCGCGCTGAAAGTGGGGTTCGACCTGCAGATCGACCAGCTCTCCTCCATTTTCCTGCTCATTATAACGGGTGTTGGTTTTCTCATCCATGTGTATTCAACGGCGTATATGCATGATGAAGCGCCGAAAGATTTTGCAAAATATTTTTCCTTTTTGAATCTTTTCGTCTTCTCCATGCTTTTGCTGGTGATGGGCGCCAATTATGTGATCATGTTCATGGGATGGGAAGGCGTGGGCCTGTGTTCTTACCTGCTCATCGGGTTCTGGTTCAGGAACAACAACTTTAATAACGCGGCGAAGAAGGCCTTCATCATGAACCGTATCGGCGACCTGGGTTTTTTACTGGCCGTGTTCTGGCTGGTGAATAAGATGGGGTCGGTTGATTTTCATGACGTGTTTGCCAATGTTTCCAAACTTTCCACCTTCGATATCACCGGCATCACCTTATTATTATTCGTAGGTGCAACGGGTAAAAGCGCACAGATACCTTTATACACCTGGTTGCCCGATGCCATGGCGGGTCCTACGCCGGTGAGCGCCCTGATACATGCCGCCACCATGGTCACGGCGGGTATCTATATGATCGCCCGCAGTAATATTTTATATACAATGGCCCCGGTTTCGCAGGCAGTGGTGGCCATTATAGGTTTGAGTACCGCGATACTTGCGGCAACCATCGCGTTGAAACAAAATGATATCAAGAAAGTGCTGGCATACTCCACCGTTAGTCAGCTGGGATATATGTTCCTGGGCCTGGGAGTAGGCGCTTATACAGGCGCGGTCTTCCATGTGATGACGCATGCCTTCTTCAAGGCATTGCTTTTCCTGGGAGCGGGAAGTGTGATCCACGCCATGGGCGGTGAACAGGATATCCGTAACATGGGGGGATTGAAAAAATACATGGGCATCACCCAGCTCACTTTTTTACTGGGCTGCCTGGCCATTGCCGGCATGCCGCCTTTCTCGGGTTTCTTTTCAAAGGACGAGATACTGGGTGCGGCCTTTGCAAAAAATCCTTTGTATTATGGGATTGGTGTTGCCGGTGCGATGATGACGGCCTTCTATATGTTCCGCTTATACGCCATGACCTTCCTGGGAAAATTCAGGGGAACGGCGGAACAGGAACATCACCTGCACGAAAGTCCCAAAGCCATCACCATACCATTGATCATACTGGCCATATTGGCGGTCATCGGCGGATGGGTGGGAATACCGGATAGCCTTGTACCGGACGGTCATCGCTTAGCGGCCTTTTTAGCGCCGGTATTTTCACAAAGCGATGCCATCACGGTGAAGAATGAATTGAGTCATTCAACCGAATATATGCTGATGATCGTTTCCGTTGCGCTGGCATTACTGGCCCTGGTATACGCCTGGAGAAGATTCAGGAAATACCAGAAAACGGATGCCGTGGAGACCGGCCTTGGAAAAGTACTGGAAAATAAATGGTATGTGGATGAGTTGTATGACGGACTTATTGTAAGGCCGATGCAGTCCATCGCGAAATATTTCACCAATGTGGTGGAGAAAAAAGGCATCGATGGTTTCGTGAACGGGGTGGGCAAGGCCGTGAATTACAGCAGCCGGCAGATCAGGTTATTGCAGAACGGACAGGTGGGCACTTATGTATTGCTGATGGTGCTGGGCATGCTGGTATTATTTATCATTGAATTGTTCTTGTAAACAGAAGATAGGTTATGCAAAATTTTGGAATACGGTTCCCTGAATTACTGATCTGGTTTCCGCTGATCGCGGGATTGGTATGTTTTATCATCAGGGATGAAAAAAGGTCAAGGGCCTGGGCATTGCTGTCATCTGTCATTACGCTCGCCATATCCATCACCAGTTTGTTCTTTACAAAAAACAAGGAGCTGAACGGACTAACTTTCAGCTACGAATGGATGCATTACCTGGGCAGTAGTTTTTCCATTGCGCTGGATGGGACGGGCCGCCTGCTTACCATGTTAACGGCCATCGCCTTTCCGGTCATCTTCGCGGCGACCTATAAAACAAACTATAAGAATGCCCCGGCCTTTTATGGCCTGATGCTGTTGTCACAGGCGGGCCTCATGGGTGTGTTCTGTGCAATGGATGCGCTGGTATTTTATTTCTTCTGGGAACTGGCGCTGATCCCTGTTTATTTCTTGTGCAGCCGCTGGGGCGGGGAGAAGCGGATCGCGGCTACCTTTAAATTCTTCGTATATACGTTCGCGGGATCACTGTTGATGCTGATCGGCATCATCCTGGTATATCTTCAAACATCGCCCGTGCATGACCTGCAGGGTGCGGTGATATCGGAGCATTCCTTTTCTATCAACGCTTTTTACAGCCTGCGACTTCCACCCGGAATGCAGAACTGGCTATTCTGGTTATTCTTTATCGCCTTTGCGATCAAGATGCCGGTCTTTCCCTTCCATACCTGGCAGCCGGATACTTATGAACAGGCGCCTGCGGCAACCACCATGGTACTGAGCGGCATCATGGTGAAAATGGGTGTGTTCGCCCTGCTTCGCTGGTTATTGCCCCTGTTCCCCGATGCCGTGGCACGCTATAATAATATTGTGATCGCCCTTTCCGTAACGGGGATGATCTATGCCAGCCTGCTGGCCATAAAACAGGACGACCTGAAGCGGCTGGTGGCCTATTCTTCCATAGCACACCTTGGACTGATGTGTGCGGCGGTCTTTTCGGTTCAGCCCATCGGCATGCAGGGCGTGATGATACAACTGTTCAGTCATGGTATCAATATCATCGGCCTCTGGATCGTCATCGACCTGATCGAAAAGCAAACGGGGGTTCGCAAAATATCGCAGCTCGGCGGTATTGCGCAGAAGGCTCCGGCATTGACCATTTTACTGGTGGTGATCGCGCTGGCAAATATCGCCCTGCCGCTGACCAACGCATTTACGGGAGAGTTCATGATGTTCAGCGGGCTGTTCAAATACAATGTATGGGCAACGGCCATCGCCGGACTGAGCATCGTCCTGGCCGCGGTATATACTTTAAATATGGTGCAGCGGGTTTTTTACGGGGAAACGAATACGCTCACTGCAGCTATGACCGATATCACCATGGTGCAGAAACTAGTATTGGGTTTCCTGGTGGTGATGATATTCGCGATGGGCCTGTTTCCGCAACCGGTCATTGAACTGACCAGGGATGCGGTATCGGTGATATTTACGAGGTTTAAATGATCTTCCTGTTCTGCTAAATGGCAGCACAAGGATCTATATAAAGAATGAATCTTTAAAAGTTATCCTTTGTCTTTTTAAAAGATGAAGCCGGAATAAAGAAAAGCCTGGAGCAATTATGAACGCAATTATATTTACAGCGATCTGGGGTGTGGTGATGATGCTGGGAGGAGCATTCATCAAAGATAAACGCCTGCCCAAATACCTTGCCATGGGCGGACTTGTGCTGATATTGGCAGCCAACTTCCATGAACTGCTGTATGGCCACCCCCTTATCCGGGTGGACGTAAAGGATATGTTGCATACCAACAGTTTTAATTTAATGTTCATCACGGTAGCTTTGGGCTGTACCCTGCTTTATTTTTTACTGAACGGTCGCGATGTGGAGAAAGTAGGCGCCCATGTTTCAGAATATTTCGCCCTGCTCTTCTTTATTTTGTGCGGGGTTTCCATCGTAGCGACCTTCAATACGCTTTTAATGCTGTTCCTGGGTATTGAGATCATTTCCATTCCGCTGTATATTTTAACGGGAAGCGATAAACGCAATCTTAAAAGCAATGAGGCCGCTCTGAAGTATTTCCTGATGGGTGCCTTTTCTACGGGTATCATGCTGATGGGGATCGCCTTCATCTATGGCGGCAACGCAACGGCTTCTTTTTATATTGACCAGATCAGCCTGGGAACGGGAAAAATGCCGGTGATGATCGCCGTGGGCCTGGTGATGTTGTTGATCTCCCTGTCCTTCAAAGTTTCGGCGGCGCCCTTTCATTTCTGGACCCCAGATGTGTACGATGGCGCGCCCACGGTTTTCACCTCATTTATGGCAACCATTGTAAAAGTGGCGAGCTTCTTTGCTTTTGTCCGCCTGTTTGAATATGCTTTTGGATCCATCCAGGACCAATGGCAGAACCTGATCGTTGTGATCACCGCCGCCACATTGCTCATCGGAAACCTCACCGCTGTTTTTCAGCAAAGCGTAAAACGCATGCTCGCTTATTCGAGCATAGCGCAGGCAGGGTTTATGTTATTTGCGGTATTTGCACTCAATGATTATGCACGCCAGGGCCTTATATTGTATTCGGCCGCTTACAGCCTGGCGAGCATCGGCATCTTTGCGATCCTGATCAAAATGAAAGACTATACCATCGATGGCTTTAATGGCCTGGCCAGGCAACAACCGGTACTGGCGATCACCGCCACGGTCTTCCTCCTGTCATTGACGGGTATCCCATTGACCGCGGGCTTCCAGGCAAAATTTTATATGCTGCTGGCGGCCTTGCAAAACGGGCATCATGTCTGGCTGGTCGTGCTCGCCGTATTATGTGCGGCCATCAGCGCTTATTATTATTTCAGGATCATCCAGGCCATTTATTTCAAAGAAAGCAGTGACACGGTGAACCATGATTGGGATATCACGCCCGCTTTTAAGATACTGCTGCTGGTTACCGCCGTTCTGATCATCATATTGGGGATCTTCCCCAGCCTGCTGACCGACTGGCTCTATTATTATGCATAGC
>JAYWAZ010000313.1:0-9319 GCA_043781975.1 Bacteroidota bacterium | reverse complement strand
ATGTGTTGTTCAATCGGAGTATCGGCAGAACGGACCTGCCTGGCGGCGATCACCAGGCATTGATAAATAATATCAAACAAAAACTGTTTGTTTTGCCGGATGAAACGAAAGTGTATAGCGGGCATGGGCCGGTGACGACTATCGGGGAAGAAAAAAGAGAGAATCCTTTTTTGGTTTGATTCAGAGACGAGGACGAGTCGAAATCATGCAGCTAACTATTTTTCTCCATGCAAAGTTCTATCAATATCCCATTGGTGCTTTTGGGGTGAAGGAAACAAACCAGTTTATTATCGGCGCCGGGTTTGGGCACGTCATTCAATAAAATGAATCCCTCATTTTTCAGGCGTTCCATCTCCCCCTCAATATCGGTCACTTCAAATGCGATATGGTGCAGACCTTCTCCCTTCCTTTCAATGAATTTGGCGATCACTCCACCTGGATCCGTACTTTCCAGCAATTCGATCTTGGTTTCTCCCTGCCGGAAAAAAGCCGTGTTCACCTGTTCGCTTTCTACCCTTTCCGTCTTGTAACAGGGGCTGTTCAGCAATTTTTCAAACAATGGAACGGATATTGCAAGCTGTTTTACGGCGATACCGATATGTTCTGTTTTGAGCATGCTGTTTTATTTAAAGACGAGGTTTACGAAATCGGTAAAATGAATTTTATCCATGGGTTCTAAAAGCTAAAATAGAACCTTTTGCAGTAAATTTGCGTTATTAGCGACAGAAACCTAATCATTCGATCTTATGTTGAAATTGCCCATTTATCTTGATAATAATGCTACCACGCCGATGGACCCCAGGGTGCTGGAAGCCATGACCCCGTATTTCCTGGAACATTTTGGAAATGCTGCCAGTCGCAACCACCCTTTTGGTTGGGAGGCGGAAGAAGCGGTGGATTATGCACGTGAACAGGTGGCCAAACTGATTGGTGCCGACCCCAAAGAGATCATCTTTACTTCAGGAGCAACCGAAGGAGATAATCTTGCCATTAAAGGTGTATTTGAAATGTATGCCAGCAAAGGGAATCATATCATCACTGCCACCACCGAACATAAGGCAGTATTGGATACCTGTAAGCACATCGAAAAGATAGGCGGGGAAGTAACATATTTGCAGGTAAAGCGGGATGGCCTGATTGACCTGAAAGAACTGGAAGCGGCGATAAAACCAACTACCATTTTGATCGCCATCATGTATGCCAATAATGAAATTGGAACCATCATGCCCATCAAAGAAATGAGCGCTATCGCCCGTAAGCATGGCGTTTTATTATTTACTGATGGTACCCAGGCCGTAGGAAAAATTCCCGTGGATGTAAATAAGGATGGCATCGACCTGATGGCTTTCACCGCACACAAGATGTATGGACCCAAGGGCGTGGGAGCTTTGTATGTACGCCGGAAAAATCCAAGGGTAAAAGTAACCGCCCAGATGGACGGCGGTGGCCACGAAAGGGGTATGCGCAGCGGCACATTGAATGTTCCCGGCATTGTGGGTTTTGGTAAGGCCTGTGAATTATGCATGCTGGATATGGAAGAAGACACCATACGCATTTCCAAACTGCGGGATAAGCTGGAAACCGAATTAATGAAACTTGAAGAAGCTTATATCAACGGAAGTACGGAACACCGTTTGCCACACGTGACCAATATTTCATTTAAGCACGTGGAAGGCGAAGGTTTGCTGATGGGCTTCAATAAAAATATCGCATTAAGCAGCGGATCGGCCTGCACTTCTGCCTCATTGGAACCAAGCTATGTGTTAAAGGCACTCGGCCTTGGCGACGACCTGGCGCATTCTTCCCTGCGTTTTGGACTGGGAAGATTCACTACTGAAGAGCAGATCGATTATACCATCAAGGCAATAAGTGAAACGGTTTTGAAGTTAAGGGAGATGAGCCCGCTTTGGGAAATGTACAAGGAAGGGATTGATCTGAGTACGATCGAGTGGGCGGCACATTAAAGTTACTGCCCTATCCCCTGAAGGGGGAAAAGGAGAAGATCGAAGCGAAGGAAATTTGTAAGTTTAAAAGTTCTGATTTTTCAAAGAAATAAAACCTGTTTAACTCCACAGGGTCAAATCCCACTTAGGGGGGATAGGGGAAAAAATATTATGGCATATTCAGAAAAAGTAATCGACCACTACCAGAATCCCAAGAATGTAGGCACCCTGGACAAAAGTGCCAAGAATGTAGGTACGGGCCTGGTAGGCGCTCCCGAATGCGGCGACGTGATGCGACTACAGATAGAGGTGGATGACGCTACCGGTATGATCACCGATGCCAAATTCAAAACATTCGGATGCGGCTCCGCCATTGCGTCTTCCTCCCTGGCCACGGAATGGCTAAAAGGAAAAAGCGTGGACGATGCATTGAAGATCGATAATATGGACATCGTGGAAGAATTGAACCTCCCCCCGGTGAAGATCCATTGCAGTGTATTGGCAGAAGATGCCATCAAAGCAGCCATCAATGACTACCGCGTGAAGAATGGTATGGAAGCGATTAAATTTGAAGAGAGTGTGGTTCACTAGGCCTTCCCAAACCCCTCCCCAGGAGGGGCTTTAAAGCGTTCAATAATTTAATGCTTTTTTAAAAACATGAGCAGTAATGTTTCAAATATAACTGGTAATGCTGTATTAGCAGCGTCTTCAAAAGCCTCCCCTGTGGGGGGAGGTTTGGAGGGGGCTGCAGAGAATTCAATATTTATCAGCGATAAGGCAAAGGCCAAGGTCATCAACCTGATGAAGGATGCCGGTGTGGGTGAAGATACTTCCTATTTCCTGCGTGTAGGCGTAGTAGGGGGGGGATGCAGCGGCCTGAGTTATAAACTTGATTTTGATAATGAGATCAAACCGATGGACCAGGTCTTCGAAGATAAGGGCATTAAGATCGCATGCGACCTTAAAAGCTTTTTATACCTCGTGAATACCGAGTTGGAATTCAGCGATGGCTTGAATGGGAAGGGTTTTTATTTCAACAATCCCAATGCCAGCAGGAGCTGCGGATGTGGGGAAAGTTTTGCAGTCTGACGACATTAATTACATAAATAAAAATAAGCCCTTCGGAATTCCGAAGGGCTTATTTTATATCCCTGTCCAATCATTCTTTGTCTTTTACAATTACAGGTGGAGTGAATTTCACGGGTTCTTTTGGAGCCTTTGGCAATTTTGGCGGGTAGGGCGGTTTGGGTGGCACCTGTGGTGGTGTTTTCATGATCTTTGGCGGGGTAAAATCTACCGGTACTGGCGATTCGGGTGGTGGCGGTGGTAGCGGCGCTACCAATTCAATGGGCGGCGGGGGTGGTGGAGGATTTAGGTCAGTGATTTTGGTTTGTGCCATAAGTTGTGATGCGGCAAGGCATACAGCAAGCAACAGGATCATTTTTTTCATGGTGTTTAGTTTTTCTAAAGACACAGTATCTAAAATAATCCATAAAAAAAGCCCCCCGCTTTTGGCGGGAGGACTGAGCAGTTGGTTTTGGGTAAACAACTTATTGCAAATTTGAATCTTTGAACGATTGTTTGTCATGTTCCCGGAAACGGTACCAGGTACCTTCCCTTGTTCAAAAACCCCTTATTGAGCAGTTAATTTGTCAGGGTCGCCAGTTGTTAAACAACCCCATTGCAGCTATGGACAAGGGCCAATCTGGAAATGCTGCATAAGTTATTTTTTTTCTTTTTAGATATCCCCGAAAAACCTGCCCTGGCATGTGGTTTTGAGCCTTTTGGGGCAGGGTACAGAATATGGATATCCAATAGCCTGTTAATTAGTAAATTGCATTAATTATTCAATTCATGTGGAGCATTTGTAAAAAAGAACTGCAACAGTTTTTCAGTAACCTTACGGGCTATATCACCATTATCCTGTTCCTGCTGGTCAACGGCCTTTTTTTATTTATACTAAAAGACAGTAACCTGTTCGATTTCGGCTATGCCTCTCTGGATAAATTTTTTGAACTCGCGCCCTGGATCCTGGTCTTCCTGGTCCCAGCCATCACCATGCGCAGCCTCTCGGAAGAATTCAGGAGTGGTACTTTTGAGATCCTTAAGACCAGGCCATTGTCGGGGTGGCAGATCGTGATGGGCAAATATTTTTCGGTATTGCTGGTCCTTTTATTCGCGATCCTTCCTACGCTCATCTATGTGTTTACCATCCGGTCCTTAAGCGCCCAGGGCGGTATCGACGGTGGCGGCATTGCGGGCAGTTATATCGGCTTGTTCTTCCTCGCCGCGGTATTTGCGTCTATTGGTATCTGTTGCAGCGGGTTCACCAATAATGCCGTTGTGGCTTTTTTGGTCAGCGCGTCGGCCTGCCTGTTGATCTACTTTGGATTCAACGCCCTCAGTAAGATCCCGGCTTTCCAGGGCAGCGCCGATTATTATATCGAGATGCTGGGAATCGATTTTCATTACCGGAGCATTAGCCGCGGTGTGCTCGACAGCCGGGATATGATCTATTTCATCAGTCTCATTTACCTGTTCATATTGATCACTGTTAAAAACCTGCGCCGGAAATGATGAAGGGGATCGATACAATATGGAAAAGCAAAGGATGGTTACTAACCACAGCCCTGGTATTGATCCTCATCAACTGGCTGGCATCGGCCTTCCATGCCCGCATTGACCTTACCAATGAAAAAAGATTTACCCTATCGGCACCCACAAAAAAAATAATAAAGAAACTGGATGATGTGGTGCAGGTAAATATCTTCCTGAAGGGAGAATTCCCAAGCGCTTTCAAAAAACTGGCCAACAGTACGGGGGAGTTACTGGAGGAGTTCAGGGAGATCGCCGGGAACAAACTGCAATACAATTTCATCTCGCCCGATGATGAAATGGAAGGAACCCATGTAAAATGGGGAGACACCCTTTCCGCATCCGGCTTATATCCCATCAATTTAAAATCGCAGTTAAAGGCCGGGGAACAGCAGCAGCTTGTATATCCCTTTGCGCTGGTGCGCTATAAGGATGCGGTTCAGCCGGTTGACCTGTACAGCGGCAACAAAACCTTCATTTCACCGGCGGAACTGAACAGCGCCGAGGCGATGATGGAATTCAAATTCGCAAATGCCATCGACAAGCTTACCCGCCCGGTAAAACCCATGGTCGCTTATTCTATCGGTAACGGCGAACCGCCGGTCGGGAGTTTCATCACATACGACCTGGTGGAAAATGTGTTGCGGAATGATTACAACCTTTTCACCTTCAACCTCAATACCCAGGTGCTGATACCCGATACCTTTAAGTTGCTGATGATTGTTAAGCCTGCACTGGCTTTCAGCGACCAGGAAAAACTGAAGATCGACCAGTTTGTGATGCGGGGCGGTAAACTGATCTGTTTTACCGACCGGCTGAATGCGGAGATGGACAGCCTGCGGATAAAAAATGAACTGGTGGCATACGACCGGGGCCTGGAACTGAACGACCTGTTCTTTAAATACGGTGTAAGGATAAATCCCGATCTGGTGATGGACCTTCAATGTGATTTTTTACCCTTTGACGTGAATGGGAACGGCCAGTACGATTTTTTGCACTGGAATTATTTTCCATTGTTTGAAACCAGGTCCAACCACATGATCAATAAGAACCTGGGCCTGGTTTCTGGAAGGTTCGTCAATTCCATGGATACCATCGAGGCGGAAGGCATTAAAAAAACGATCCTGTTAAGTTCATCCGCCAATGCCAGAACCATTGCCACGCCCGCCCTGATCAGCGGCAAAGAAAATGTGAATGCCCCGGAGGATGATAAGTTCAAAAGGGCCAATATCCCAACGGCGGTTTTACTGGAAGGGAAATTTGAGTCGCTTTTCAAGAACCGCCTGTCACAGGCCATGCAGGACAGCCTGGCGAAATACGGTGCGCTTTACTTGTCGCAATGCATCACCGATAATAAGATGATCGTGGTGGCCGACGGGGATATGGTATTGAATTCGGTTCAAAAGAACGAGCCCCTCCCCATGGGCATGAACCCCTTTACCTATGGCACACAGTACCAGTACCAGTTCGCCAACAAGGATTTTTTACAGAACTGTCTTGATTACCTGGTGAACCCCTCTGGGCTCTCTGAGGCCAAGGCAAAGGACTATACCCTGCGTTTACTGGATCCAAAAAAACTCAGCGCCCAGCGTAGCATGTGGCAGTTCCTGGACATCGGCATGCCGGTGATATTGCTGCTGCTCTTCGCGGTTATCTACCAATGGCTGCGGAGAAGAAAATACACGAAGGCATACTAATGGATAAGACCACCCTGATATATATTGTTTTCAGCGCCGTGATCATTGGCGCCCTGGTCTTTGACCTGGGCCTGCTCAGCAAAAAGAACCAGGTGATCAGTTCACGAACGGCTCTCGTACAAACTTTTTTTTGGGTGCTGTTATCATTCGTGTTTTGCGGGTTTATCTGGTTCGAAAATGAAGGAGGTAACGGTAAGGCAGACGCGATCTCCTATATTTCCGCCTACTTACTGGAATGGTCGCTTTCCATCGATAATATTTTTGTGTTCATCATCATCTTCTCCTTTTTTAAGGTGAAGGAAATGAATTATTCCAGGGTATTGCTGATGGGTATTTTGATGGCCATCATTTTCCGCATCATTTTCATCGCCCTGGGAACCACCCTGGTGGCTCGTTTCGACTGGATCATGTATATCTTCGGAGCCTTCCTGGTCTATACCGGGATAAAACTGTTCCTGCAGGGCAAGGAGGAGGAATTCAACCCCCGGGAAAGCCGGGCCTTCCGGCTCATGAAAAAATTCATGCGCACCACGGAGGAGGAACCCCATGGCCGGTTCATCATTATGAAGAACAACAAAGCATATTTCACCAAACTTTCAATGGTGGTGGTAATGCTGGGACTGATCGACATCGTATTCGCGGTGGATTCCATACCGGCGGTATTCTCGATCATCCCGGATCCCTCTAAAAAATTATTGATCTATTCTTCCAATATTTTCGCCGTGCTGGGTCTGCGCAGTCTTTTCTTTTTACTGCGCGGCGCGGCCAGCAAATTCGATTACCTGCAACAGGGCATCGCCATCGTGTTGTTCTTTATCGGCGTCAAGATGTTGGTCGAAAAATGGATACACCTGCCCGTATGGGTTTCATTAACGGTGATCGTGGTTTGCATCACGGCCTCCATTGTCTATTCAACCTATCATACAAGAAAAGGGGCGCCAAAAAATAGTAAAGCGTGAAGGGATATGCTATTAACATGGTTGTAAATATTTCACTGAGATGCGCAAAGAAGTCACAAAGATGTACAAAGAAGGGATAAGCTATGGAAAAGTATAAATTATTGAGATCTCTTTGTGAATCCCTCTGAAAACACTTCGTGATCTTTGTGAAAAATTTAGCTTTACACTGATCAAACCTTTAGATAAACTAATTAAAAATTCAGGTAAATACATATATTCAATTTTTAAAACAACAGTTTGACGTACACCATTTCACAGATCATCACCGTCATTAAGGCAACACCCTTGCAACAAACCGCTGAAGCCGGGATCGAACATATCTTACTGGATAGCCGGAAACTTTTATTCCCCGCAACATCCCTGTTCTTCGCGCTGGGCGGGCCAAGAAGGAACGGTAACCTGTTTATCACTGAATTGTATGCAAAGGGGGTGCGACATTTTGTGGTTGACGAAAGCCTGCCGGAAAATGAAATAATAAAATACCCTTCGGCTAATTTTTTACAGGTGCCCAATGTATTGCAGGCATTGCACCTGCTCACAGCATTCCATCGCCGCCGGTTCAATGTGCCGGTGATCGGCATTACAGGCAGCAATGGAAAGACCATCGTTAAGGAATGGCTGTTCCAGTTGTTACAGCCCGATGATAATATCGTACGGAGCCCCAAGAGTTATAATTCACAGATAGGCGTGCCCCTGAGCGTTTGGCAAATGAATGCGGATCATACCCTGGGGATATTTGAAGCGGGCATCTCACAACCCGATGAGATGCAGCGGCTCGAAAAGATCATTGCGCCAACCATCGGGGTGTTCACTTCAATAGGCGCGGCCCATGGGGAAGGTTTCCTGAACATCCGGCAAAAGATCAATGAAAAGCTGAAGTTGTTTGTGAACAGTGAAGCGCTGGTGTATCCCGCCGATGACCCGGATATCAACGACGCGGTAAATACGTTTACCAATAATGTCAGGGCCGGCGATGATTTCAAACTTTTTTCCTGGAGTAAAAAAGAAGCCGCCACCCTGCAGATCATTTCGATCGAAAAGGAAACGGCACGTACCCATATCGCCGCCCGGTGGAATGATATGGATATACCATTCACCATACCCTTTATTGATGAAGCGGCGATCGAGAACGCCATTACCTGCTGTTGCGTGATGCTGTTGCTTGGAAAAAGCGCCGGCGTCATTGCTGATCGTATGCAACAGCTGCGCCCGGTGGAAATGCGGTTGGAACTGAAGCAGGGCATCAATAATTGTTCGGTGATCAACGACAGTTATAACGCAGATATCAATTCACTCACCATCGCACTGGATTTTTTACAGCACCAGCAGCAACACCCCCGGCGCACACTCATTTTGAGCGATATCTTACAATCGGGGAAAAGTGGCAGGGAACTTTATACCGACGTGGCCTTCATCCTGCAACAAAAGCATATCAACCGCTTCATCGGTATCGGTCCCGAAATAAGCAGGCAACAGGATACTTTTGCGGGGATCGAAGAAAAATATTTCTTTGGCTCCACCGCCGAATTCAAACAACAGTTTCATCCCCGGGATTTTCACAATGAAACCATCCTGCTGAAAGGGGCCCGGCTCTTTGAGTTCGAACAGATCAGCCATTTACTGGAACAAAAGGTTCACCAGACGGTGCTGGAGATCAACCTCGACGCCATCACGCATAACCTGAAGGCCTACCAGCAGTTGCTGAATCCCGGGGTAAAGATGATGGCTATGGTAAAAGCATTCAGTTACGGCAGCGGCAGTTTTGAGATCGCCAACTTACTACAGTTTCACAAACTGGATTACCTGGCCGTTGCTTATGCCGACGAAGGCGTGGAGCTCCGAAAGGCCGGCATCGGCCTGCCCATCATGGTGATGAACGCTGAGGCCACCACATTTGACCTCTTGCTGCAGCATAACCTGGAACCCGAAATCTTCTCCTTTGGCATCCTTACTGATTTTGAAAATTACCTGCTGCGCTCGGGTGTCACCCATTACCCGGTGCACATCAAACTGGATACGGGTATGCGCCGACTGGGTTTTGAACAGCAGGATATGACGGCGCTCTGTACCAAACTCAGTTCAGCTTCATCCTTTAAGGTACAATCCGTATTTACACATTTGGCTG
>JAYWAZ010000312.1:0-3373 GCA_043781975.1 Bacteroidota bacterium | reverse complement strand
GGCGGTAACCCGTTGGCCTGAACCATAAAGTGAATTTTTCTTTCCAGTTCCTAGTTCTCCATGCATCTTTGATCAGCAGCCATACATGCTGAAAATTTATTTTTATGGGGTTCCAGGTCCTTACGGGCCTGGTGATGCCATAAACGGGCGGAACATCCGCCAGTTCTTCCTGGAAAGTACCAAACCATTTGTCCCAGAAAATAAATATCTGTCCGTAGTTCTTATCGATATACTGCGGGTTGATGGCATGATGCACCCGGTGATGAGAGGGCGTAACGATGATCTTTTCCAAAAAACCCATTTTGTTGATATGCTGGGTATGGTACCAGAACTGTGCGAACAAATGAAGCGGCGCCACAATGGCGATGACCTGGGCGGGCACACCCAATAAGGCCGCGGGTAACAGGAATATGGCAAAGGTCTTTACCACCGATGATATGCTTTGCCGCAGGGCGCAGGCCAGGTTGAATTCCTCACTGCTGTGATGAACAATATGGCCGTTCCAGAAAAAATTAGCAACATGCTGCAGGCGATGAACCCAGTATCCCGCAAAATCCAGCGCAAAAAAAGCGATGATATAAACGATGATGCTGTTGGAAATATGCGTCAGGGCCAGGTAGCGCAAAAAAAACGGGTAGGAAAGTATGATGAGATAAAGTCCGATGACATCCTTGGTAACATTGGTGACGCCACTGCTGAGGCTGCTGATCATATCCATATTCCTTACGGTGTCCATCCCTTTACGCCAGCCATACCATTTTTCAAACAATACCAGCCCTAAAAATGCGGGCATGGCAATGAGTAAAATTTTTCCGTATTGTTCCATGGCATAAATTTACAAAATTAAACTTTGGCAAAGTTTCGAAACTTTGCCAAAGTTTAAATAAATTAGACAATGTTACCCGGTGAAAACTACCATCTTTTCAACCATGCCAATGGCAGGGAAAACCTGTTTATAGAGCAAAAAAATTATTACTTTTTTCTCGAAAAACTGGCTCATCATATATTGCCTGTGTGCAAGATCTTCAGTTATTGTCTGATGCCCAATCATTTTCATTTGGTTTTACAGGTGCGAAATGAAGAAGAACTTCAAAAACTTTGGCAAAAATCAGGAACTTTGTCAGGATTAGCACAAAAGCAACTGGAGCTCAAAGCAAGTAAATCATTTTCCAATTTGTTCAGCAGTTATACCCAGGCCTTTAACAAAGTTTACAACCGAATGGGAAGTTTGTTTATCCCGAGTATGAAATTAACAACAATTAATAATGAAAATGATCTTTGCAAAGTAATTCATTATACACATAGCAA
The DNA here is from genome assembly GCA_043781975.1 of Bacteroidota bacterium. Classification (GTDB taxonomy): domain Bacteria; phylum Bacteroidota; class Bacteroidia; order Chitinophagales; family Chitinophagaceae; genus Ferruginibacter. The sequence goes on along the minus strand of JAYWAZ010000312.1, from coordinate 2,065 downwards.
TCCGGTCCATCATGGCTTTACAAAAAAGATGGAGGACTGGATATATAGTTCTTATCAAATATTTTTGAGTAAAAGCCCTACAAAATTAGAAAGGGAATATGTGCTTGAATTGTTTGGAGGATTGGATGCGTTCATAAAGTATCATCAACAAGCGATTGACATAAATTATAAATATCTTGAATAACAAACTTTGCCAAAGTTTAAAACTTTGGCAAAGTATCAATACATGAAACATACATTTAACTGCATCGACGCCCACACCTGCGGCAACCCGGTTCGTCTTGTAAAAGAAGGTGGGCCCGTGCTGGTGGGAAAGGACATGAGCGAAAAACGCCAGCACTTCCTGCGAGAATTCGATTGGATACGGAAGGGCCTCATGTTTGAACCCCGCGGGCACGACATGATGAGTGGCAGTATCCTGTACCCGGCGCAGGACCCGCAGAATGATATGGCCGTCCTGTTCATTGAAACCAGCGGCTGCCTCCCCATGTGCGGGCACGGCACCATCGGCACGATCACCATCGCCATTGAAGAAGGATTGATACACCCGAAACTAGCCGGCAGGGTAAGGATGGAAACGCCTGCGGGCCTGGTGATGATTTCCTACCGGCAGGAAGGGGGTAAAGTAAGATCCGTGAAGCTCACCAATGTTCCCTCATACCTCGCTGCTGCAGAACTGGTGGTTGAATGCCCGGGTTTGGGAGAACTGGTTATTGATGTCGCCTATGGCGGAAATTTTTACGCCATCGTGGACCAGCAGAAAAACTTCAGGGGGCTGGAACATCATTCCGCCGACCAGTTGATCAGTTGGGCAAGGGAATTACGCAAACGCATCAACGAAAAATATGAATTCGTTCATCCGGAAGATGAAACGATCAGGGGATGCAGCCACGTTCTCTGGGCCGGCGCCGTGCTGGACAAAACATCCACGGCAAGGAATGCCGTATTTTACGGCGACAAGGCCATCGACCGCAGCCCCTGCGGTACAGGTACATCGGCGCGGATGGCGCAATGGTATGCCAGGGGTAAATTAAAAAAAGGCGACACCTTCATTCATGAAAGCATCATTGGCAGCAAATTCACGGGTACCATTGAAGAAGCGTTAATGGTTGGCGGCAAAGCGGCGATCCGTCCGGGTATTGAGGGATGGGCGAGAATATATGGACATAATATCATCACGATCGATGAAGCGGATGATCCGTATGCGCTGGGATTCCAGGTGTAGCCCCCTGTCCCCCGAAGGGGAAACTTAGGACATATCAGGGTTATTTATTCAATACCATTTTTATGTTTATAGTAGTATATATTTGATTGACAAATCGATTTGCATAGAAATCTTTAGTTAACTAAAAAACCAACTTATTTAATTTTCTATTCTATGCTATAGAAACTTATAAGTTGAAGCTTCTCTGCCGTGGCGGAGACAGGGTATGAAGATCACCATCATCGGCGGGGGCTTTATCGGTTTATGCAGCGCCTACTATTTGCAAAAAGAAGGCTATGAAATAACGGTCATCGATAGGGGCGATATCACCGATGGCTGTTCCTTTGGTAATATGGGCTATATGTCGCCCAGCCATTTTATCCCTTTGGCCTCTCCCGGCATTATCAGGGAGGGCCTGCGTCACATGATGAGCAGCAGCAGCCCCTTTTATATAAAACCAAGATTGAACTGGCGGCTCATGCAATGGGGTTATCATTTCTGGAAGAGCAGCAATGCAAATACCGCCGCCGCGAACGCCCCGCACCTCAACGCCATTTTACAACTGAGCCGCCGCCTGATCAACGACATGCGAAACGATATCGGCGATCTGTTCAGCATGGAAGAAAAGGGCTGCCTGATGCTGTGCAGGGAACAAAAAACGTTGGACCATGAATTTCATGTTGCGGATGAGGCTGAAAAATTTGGCCTGCGGGTGGAGCGCCTGAACGCCGGGCAGGTACAGGCGCTGGAGCCCGATGTAGAATTGCGTGTATCCGGCGCTGTTTTGTTCAGGGATGACTGCCATTTTAACCCCGGCAAAATGATGCTGGCTTTAAAAGATCACCTGGCAAATAAAGGCGT
>JAYWAZ010000311.1:0-3389 GCA_043781975.1 Bacteroidota bacterium | reverse complement strand
GGAGCATCACCGACCCCTCTAATTTCAAACAGGTGTACGATTTGCTCAACAGTCAGTCCAGCCGTGACGAACTTACCGCATTCGTGAATAATAATACTACGGACACCAATCCTAAAACAGCCATGCCGGATGAAAACTTTAAAGTATTATTCCAGTCCATTCAGCAGGAATGGCCTGTTAGCGCGCAGATGAATTCGCTGACCACTGCGTTTACTACCCCGGCTAATTATTTCAACACATACCAAGCGAGCCAGCTGATACAGATCGTGAACGGAGAAAATAACCGGCTGCAACTGGCCAAATTGGCCTATCGCGTGATCACGGATCCTTATAATTTCAACCAGGTCTATGCTTTATTCAATACGCAGGCCAGCAAAGATGAATTGGCAGCCTACATCAACAATAACAATACGGGTATCAATCCAAAAGTTCCGATGACGGACGACAGTTTTAACAGATTATACAAGTCGGTACAGCTGCAGTTTTTCCCCGGGGAAAAAATGAATTCACTGACCAACATATTCAACAATACCGGAAATTTCTTTACCAGTGCCCAGGCAAAGCAACTGATACAACTGGTATCCCTGGAAGGTAATAGGCTGCAGTTGGCAAAACTTTCCTATCGCACGATCACTGACAGGAATAATTTTAGCGGGGTGTATGACCTGCTTGATAGTCAGGCAAGCAGGAATGAACTGGATCTGTATGTAAAAGCATACAGGGATTGACCTGAGGTTGCCCCTCGATACTTTACTGGATGAGCTCAATATGTACCGGATGTTCATTTACAGATGGCTTATTGAATGGATTTTGAAACAGGATTCTTTTCACCTGTGGTTTTATAAGATTATAAATTATATATATTATGGAAAAGCTTTGCAAGGATATGAATAATAAGCTTTATAAAATGTGGACTTACTTAAAGGATCTGTCATGCAAATTTGAAATGATCGCGGACGAGATCGACCATGTAAATCTAAAAAACACCTTGCAGGCAGCATCCATTGAAACCTACCAGTATGCAAAAGAATTGAATGACGTAATAACCATCCACGCATTGGTACCTGCATTGCCCGATATCCATGAACTGGAGGAGGTGATTACTAAAAAGCACTTGCTTGATCTCAGCAAAGAGAAAGGGAAAGAACTATTATCCATCATCGAAAGTTGCGAATCATTCTTTACTCAGTTATATACTGAATTATTAGCTGAGTACTTAACCGATAAATTAAAACATATGATCTATTGCCAGTTTTTAGGAATAAAATTTGCATTTATGCGAATGAGGTTCTTAAACGATACGCGGTTTGATCATTCATTGACCCCTAAAGAAATATATGAACCTGTCTATTAACCTGAAAAATATTTTTACGGATGCGGGTAATGTAACCCTATTTACAGCAAGATTTTTCAAAGAGGTCATCAAGCCTCCTTTTGAAATCAGGGAATTCCTCAGGCAATGCTATTATATCGGGTACAAGTCGCTGCCGCTGGTGGGTATCACGGGTTTTATCATGGGCATGGTGCTCACCCTTCAAACGCGGCCCACACTGGCCGAGTTTGGAGCCGAATCCTGGTTGCCCGGCATGGTGGCGCTTTCCCTGATCAGGGAGATCGCACCGGTGATCACCGCGTTGATCTGTGCAGGAAAGATCGCATCGGGTATTGGTGCGGAATTGGGTTCGATGAAAGTGACCGAACAGATAGACGCTATGGAGGTCTCTGCCATCAACCCTTATAAATACCTGGTGGTGACCCGTATTCTCGCCACTACGCTGATGGTTCCCGTACTGGTTGTATTCGCGGATGGTATCGGTATTTTGGGAGGATACGTCAGCATCAATATTCACAGTGATGTAAACCTGTTCCGTTATTTTTCGCAGGTACTCGCTTCGCTGGATTTTATTGACATCATTCCCGCCACGATCAAAACATTTTTCTTTGGATTTTTTATAGGAATGATCGGCTGTTACAAGGGCTTCAATGCTGCCAACGGAACCGAAAGTGTGGGCAAGGCGGCAAACTCGGCCGTGGTAGCGGCTTCACTGACCATATTCATTATAGACATGCTGGCTGTGCAGATCACAGATCTTTTTTTCTAAAATACAATGATGACCGCAGAAACAAATATGAATATGCCCCTCGCAACAGACCTTAGCGGGCCCGTGATCAACATAAAGGGCTTGTATAAATCTTTTGGGAAAACCAATGAAATATTAAAAGGTGTTGACCTTACCGTAAATAAAGGAGAGAACCTGGTGGTACTTGGGAAGTCGGGTTCAGGCAAGTCTGTCACCATAAAATGCCTCGTGGGCCTGGTACCCGCAGACAAAGGTGAAATAAAAGTATTTGATACCGATATCGCCACGCTGAATAACGATGAACTGAATGCCATCAGGGTAAGGATCGGTTTTCTTTTTCAGAATTCGGCTTTATATGATTCCATGACGGTAAGACAGAACCTTGCCTTTCCGTTAAAGCGCCATGTAAAGAAACTGTCTTCAAAAGAAGTGGAGGAAACGATCCTGGAAGCATTGGAAAGTGTAGGGCTTGCAGAAGCGATCGATAAAATGCCCTCTGAATTATCGGGTGGCATGCGCAAAAGGATCGGGCTGGCACGAACGCTCATTTTAAAACCCGAGATCATGTTATATGATGAACCAACAACCGGCCTGGATACCATCACTTCCCGTGAGATCAGTGAGCTAATCCTGGCCATCCAGAAAAAAAATAAAACAACTTCCATCATTATTTCTCACGACATGGCTTGCGCAAAACTTACCGGCGACCGGCTGGTGATCTTAAAAGACGGTGTGATTGTTGCGGAAGGTAGTTACGATGCGCTGGAGAAAAGTGAGGACAAATGGGTGCGTTCATTCTTCAATTAAATATTCAACTAAAAAATTAATTATGAATAAGGAATCGGGGTTCAAATGGAAATTGGGCATGTTTGTGATAATAGGATTGGTACTGTTCATCTATACGATCTATTATGTAGGAAAACAAAAAAACTTATTTGGCGCAACATTCCGGTTAAAATCAGAGTTCAAAAACGTGAGTGGTTTGAAAGTGGGCAACAATGTCCGGTTTTCAGGCATCAATGTAGGAACTGTAAATGATATAGAATTGATAACAGACACTTCGGTACTGGTTGATCTGACCATAAAAAAAGAAGTGCAGCAATTTATTAAAACAGATGCCCGGGCAAGTATCAGCTCTGACGGATTAATGGGCGAAAAAGTGCTTACGATCAGCCCGGGTATTGCGCTCAACGGTATTGCGGGGAATGATGTAAAGAATAATGACAAGATCGTTTCAAAGGCAGCCATCGAGATGGAGGATGTGATGAGCAGTGTTAAGACCAGCGTGGATAATGCCGCCATCATCAC
>JAYWAZ010000310.1:0-3403 GCA_043781975.1 Bacteroidota bacterium | reverse complement strand
GCGTTTCAGGAACAGTTCAGGAACAGTTCGGGAACAGTCCGGGAGAAGAGCAGCAGCAGACACCCTGAAGAACCAGGGGAACACTTGAGCATATAGTTTGTGTCTTGTACTCTCTCGTCTTTGAAAAGGATAGTTATAGATCAACCAAAACTGCAAAAAGCATTAAATAACATTTCGAAAGGCCATACAAAAAAGCCCTTTGCAAATGCAAAGGGCTTTCCTATTGATCGGTTATCGATTTATTTGTAATTCCGCAGTTTCATTTCCACTCTCCTGTTCTGTGCACGGCCCTTAACCGTTTTGTTATCTGCAACTGGCCTGGTCAAACCATAACCTGTAGAGGTAAGGCGGCTTTCGCTGATGCCTTTGCTGACCAGGTAAGCTTTAACGGAAGCTGCCCTGTTTTCAGATAAACCCTGATTATAATCTTCTTTACCAACATTATCAGTATGTCCGTCTATGTTCACATTGAAAGAAGGATTATCATTCAGGATCTTAACCACCACATTCAATGGAGCAAAAGATTTCGTCAGCAATTTGGAGCTTCCCGTTGCAAAGAATACGTTTTTCGCAGCCAGGTCAACTTTGCGGATGATCTCTTCGTTGATCAGCGGGCAACCAAAGTTAGAAGCCGGACCTTTTTCATTGATACACTTATCTTCTTCATCATTTACACCATCGCCGTCAGTATCAGGTATCGGGCAACCCTGGTATCGGGCCAATCCCGGAACCGTAGGACATTTATCTTCTTCATCATTGATACCATCCTTATCCGTATCCGGTATCGGGCAACCCTGGTAACGGGCCAGACCGGGAACATCAGGACATTTGTCATCGATATCAGCGATACCGTCTCCATCCCTGTCGGGGCAGCCTTTCAGGGAAACCAAACCCGGAGTATCAGGGCACCTGTCGGTAGAATCCGGAACCGTATCTCCGTCACGGTCATAATTGATCACCGGTGGTGGTGGCGGGATCACAACAGGTACGGGCACTTTCTTTTTACTAAGAGGACCGGCAAAACCAACGCTGTGATAAAAATGATAAGCTGAATTTTCAGTGACCGGGATACGGTATTGTGAGTTGATCAGCAAAAAGGTCTCATCAAAAATATTGACCTGCACACCAATTCCGGCCGGGATGAAGGCGCCAAAATATCCCTTATACATGGAAGCGCCTACGCCTATGGAAATGAATGGGTCTACCCAATAATTATCGGGTACCAGTTTCAGGTTAACACCGGCAGTTGCTTCCAGTAATAAATAATTGTCATTGTTGATGGGCTTGCCGGGGATCGGGTAATCCAGGAAAGAAGCCCCCAGGCCACCAACAAAATCCAGGTGATTGGTCAGGCCCTGCATATAACCAATGGCCATACCTGCTGACATTTTTCCGGTTTTATGCCATATTTTGGATCTGAGCACCTCTGATAAGCTGGTTGCCCTGATGGCGGCAGCGCTTTTAAAATCGTTCAGGAAAAAATGTACTGCGAGGGTTGGGCGCTTTTTCAGGTCATTTTGACCATAGGAGTTAGCGAATAACCCAAGGACCAGGAATGATAATAAGATTTTCTTCATAAATGTTAGTTTTCTAAATCTGAACAAAAATAGTCGCTTAGTTCCAAAACATAAAATAATTTACCAACATAATTCGAACTATCTCTATGTCGTAAAAGACAGTCAAAAAGCCTTTAAAGCTGCAAGATAAGCTTTAAATAAGGGTGGTTATTGCAAAACCTCCTGTATTCTGACCCTGAATGTACAAATTTGCCGGGTAAAATCATCTTTTCCCGGGCAGGATACCCGATGCGGAATATCCCGGCCCCCTTTCAAAAGACGGGCACTCAACTTAAATCGGATCCCTATCATTCCTTGTTGGCGAAATACTTTTCCCTCAGCACTTTATCCTCCCCGTAGATGTCATCATAAAACACGATCCTGCCCTGCTTCCCTTCACAGGTGAAATACCGGATAAAAAGCGGGATCTGGTTCTTTACGTCTATGCGGTGACGCTCCTTATGAGCGATCCAGTTTCGGATAGAATCGGTATTATATCGCAGCGAGTCGCGTTTTGCAATGGTTACGCTATCGTTGCGTGCGATAAAAAAAGCCAGTTTTTCCCATTCCTGTACCCGCACGCAACCATGACTCAATGCACGGCTCGCATTTTTAAAAAGGTACCGCTGGTTGGTATCATGCAGGTAAACGGCATAAGGGTTATTGAAATTGAATTTAAATACCCCGAGCGCATTATTGTTGCCGCTTTCCTGCATCACTTTAAAAGGTATCCCTTTAGAATACTTACTCCAGTTGATCTCTTCGGGATTAACCGTCTCCCCTTTCCCGTTCAATAATTTCAGGCCTATCCGCGCAAGGTAATGGGGATTATTCTTCAGTTTGGGAAGATAGGATTTGGCGATGATGCTGGTGGGCACGGTCCATGTGGGATAGGTCACCATATCCGATATGAAGCTGGTGAGCAGGGGGGTTCTTGTATCGGGTTTCCCGCAGATGATCTTTGAATCCAGCGCTACGGTATCATGGTCGATCACCCGCAGGTAATACCCCGGTAAATTGACCCAGATATATTTCAAAGGCATTTTTTCGGGCAGGAGTTTGTAACGGTCAAGTGTAATGGCAATGCGTTTGAAACGTTCCGCATCGCTGGTATTGAGGGACCGTACCAGGCCCGTCGATATCTTTCCGTCCGGCAAAAGCCCTTTCAGTTTCTGATATTTCATGACTATTGCCCTTAACTGTGCCGAATCGGGAAGGCCGCCGCCCGGAGTGACAATGCCGCTTTCACTTAACCTTTTTTGAAGGGTTTTAATAAAACTCAGAGAATCTTTTGCATCGCCTTTTTTGTAAGGATAGGTCACATAAGTATAGATCCGGTTGTCCATGCTGTCAATAAAGGAGCGGATACCTTTTTTCAGCTCCCAGTAACCCTTGTTCTTTGGCTGGAGTGAAGCGAGCAGCGGACCAAATTGTTTTTTTTCCTGCAGTTCCTTCATGTTGGCCACAAAAAAATTATCCGCCAGGGCGGAATCTTTGTTCAGGCTAATACTGTCGGGCTTCAAACGGCCGATCTTAAGGTCCCTGATGATGTGCATGAAGCCATCGGTTAGCATCAGGTCGGCCCTGGCCCACAGCGCGGCATCCATGCGCTTTATGGAATCCCCATCGAGCTTATTTCGTAAGGCCTGCAGTTGTTTGAAATGATAATCCCCCGGGTAAAGCCCTTCCAGTTTGGCATGAAGGATGTACTGGTACAAACTGTCGCCGAGGGGCTGCCATTTTTCTTTCCGGCTCCAGGCGGGAGTGTAACCCGTACCGTTATAAAAATCATTTACCACCCCGGTAAAACCCAGGCGGATGCTGTCATCTACCTTTCCCGAATTGTC
>JAYWAZ010000309.1:0-9438 GCA_043781975.1 Bacteroidota bacterium | reverse complement strand
GAGCTTGATACAGCAGGATGATTTTTATAAGGACAAGACCACTTTATTCATCACTACCGACCATGGCCGTGGAAGGAGGCCCGGCAAATGGACAACACATGGCCCTTTCACCGGCGGTTCTGATGAAACCGGGATGGTACAGCTGGGACCCAATATTCGGGCACTGGGTGAGGTAAAAAAAAGGGTGAATCTCAGCGCCGAGCAATTTGCGCAAACCATTGCCGGGTATTTGGGAGAAAGTTTTATTGCCGAACATCCCGTGGCTGAACCTGCCTACTCTTTATTATACAAAAAAGAACATGATGCCGGTCAACCTTTAATCGTACGCTAGCCAGGTTCATGTTCACGCATGCAAAAATCAACATCCCTGTTCAATATATACTGATCATCCCTTTATCTTCTGCCCTTATGAGCTGTCTTCAAGCGTTCTTCCCTATCCCTTCTCTATACTTTCTCCTGAACTGTTCCTGAACTGTTCCCGAAAAGTTCCTGAAACCGCTGTATAGTTTCGGGGAAGGGCAGGAACAGGGTGGGTTCAGAACAGGAACAGGCAGATGGTTGGTATAAGGCAGGGAATATCCGGGTATCTATAAGATAGTATTGGAAGGCATCCGGAAGGGTACGGGCAGGTGTATTTCAAAAATCAATTGACCTGTTCGGGTAAGATGGTAATAGATATGGTCTTCTTCGATTCACCTGAGATCTTCAATGCTGGCTTATTGATCTGTAATGCTTTTTCCAGTACCTGATCAATAATAGCATCTGTCTGATCAGGGAAATCGACCTGAAGTTTTTCCTTTTGAGCAATCCATTTTCTGATCTTATGAAAATTTTTCTTTCGCAGGCTTTTTATTACCAGTACGCCAAAATCTTTTAACGATGCAGCATTGCAATGCTGCTCATATTGTTGCTTCATGGGTATTACCAGTAATTTTTTTCCCATGAACAAGGCTTCGGCAGGAGTTTCAAAACCTCCACCCGAAATGATCCCTTCGCAATTGATAAAGCTTCCGGTAAACTCATAACTATTTACAGGGCGAACCCAGCAATTATTTTTGCCATAGGCTTTTTTGCAATACCCGGAAAAAATATGCCATTGAATATTTTTGAATGTGGAAAATATTTTTACCAGTTTAGCATCATGATAGGCAGGCAGGTAAACAGTGTAATGCCCAAGATTTCGGGTATAGGCATTGCGTATTGCTCTTCGAATCACCGGTGTAAAAATATTTTCATCATAGCTTTTAAAATGGAAACCAACCCCGGTCGTACAGGGCGCATAATAACGCAATACCAGCCAGGCCACGGGGTCAATCCATCCGGGGCGCGGTGCATTTTTATGCAATACGGCGTAATGATGACTCATTGAAATACAGGGAATATTTTTTGCTTTAGCGGCCCAGGCGCTGATGGGCTCAAAATCATTGATCACCAGGTCATAGTCTTCAACAGGGAATGTTCGTATTTCATTCAAAAAACGTTTCGATCTCAATTTCTGTAAGGTTGCCAGGAAATCAATTCCCCCTTTTTTACCAAATACGAAACACAATCCCTTTCGGCGGTATTTTATAAAATGGTCCAGTTCCACAACAGATTCAGTACCGCTTACCAAGATGTCTAGCTCGCACTTTGCCTGTAAAAAAGGAATAATCTCATTGGCACGGCTGATGTGCCCGTTGCCGGTGGCTTGTATGGCGTAAAGTACTTTCATGATGCATTCCGAGGATTAAATTTTATGCAAAATTACTTCCAGGATATTGCAATAATGTGAACAAACCGTTATGAAAATATCATGTGTTCTATTAATGATTTGGTAATAGCATTTTCACAATTCATTAAACTTTTATGGAGACTTTTATTTCAGCTTTTACATCCCCCGTTCAGGGGTCCTCATAAATCAGTTAGTATATATCTCTGTGGTCTTGCAGGAAGGGCGGAATAGAATTTCGCCCTGTTTTAGATAACATTGGCTTAATGGCAACTTAACATACAGATAAACTTGTGTGTATAGCTTGCAGTTATTTAATAACCCGTTAATTAACCCTCATGAGCAATTCAATACACATCTTTCGCAGCAACCGTTCCTATTTTTTTGGCTTTCTCTTTTTGATGTTCACAGGTTCTTTATTGTTACTATTAAACGGGAAGACCGCAACTTTTATCTCTTTAAATGCCTGGCACCCATTTTGGCTGAATGTTTTTTTTATAAACTACACGTTCATTGGTGACGGGATATTCGCAATTTGTCTGATTGCCCTTTATTTATTTATTTTTAAGAAAAGACAACAGGGTCTGGCATTATTTTATGCTTTTTTACTATCGGGAATTACAGTGCAATTGATTAAAAATCTTGTTAACTTTCCCCGCCCAAGACTTTTCTTTGAACCGGGGCAGTATTTATTTTTTGTTGATGATGTTTCACTTGTAAATAATTCCGGTTTTCCCTCGGGCCATACTGCCACTGCATTTGCCATAGCCACCGTCCTCATTTTGATGATAAATAATAAAAAGTGGCAGCTTCCCCTTTTGCTTGCGGCGGTCCTGGCCGGGTATTCAAGAATATACCTTGCACAACATTTTTTAACGGATATCCTTGCTGGCGCAGTTATAGGGATAAGCAGTGCAATGGCATCCTGGATTTTTGTAACAGGCGGAAAAAATTTCAGAAAGTGAAGTTGCCTTATCCGATGGAAAGAAGTATAGCGTAAAATTAATCCTTCCTGCTTTGAAGTGTAAATCCAAAAGTGCTCCCCACGTCTATCTTACTGCGAACATGAATGGTTTGTCCGTGGGCTTCAATGATGTGTTTGCAGATAGAAAGTCCTAACCCGCTTCCACCCACTTTTCGGCTGCGTGCCAGGTCGGTGCGGTAAAAGCGTTCAAAAATGCGGTGGAGGTGTTCTTCGGAAATGCCCGCCCCGTCATCACTGATCTCGATAAGGATGTGGGCGCCATCCACTTTATAAAAACTGGATTCGATGGTGCCGCTCTGTTTGCCGTATTTGATGGCATTATCCACCAGGTTGATCAGTACCTGCCTTATCTTTTCCTTATCGGCAAAAACGGTGAGTGGCAGTTCGCATCCTTTTTTTATGATGCACCTGATCTCTTTTTCATCTGCCTTGATCGATAAAGAGTCGTATACTTCCTTTGCCAGGTCCTGGATCACAAAAGCGTCTTTGAACAACAGTTGTTCCCCCATCTCCAGTTTGGTGATCTCGTCCAGGTCATCCACCAGGTTTACCATACGGTCGATATTCCTGGAAGCGCTTTGCAGGAATTTTTTATTCACCTCGGTATTTTCCAGTGCGCCGTTGAGCAGGGTATCCACATATCCCTGGATGGCGAAGATGGGCGTCTTCAGTTCGTGACTGAGGTTCTGCAAAAATTCTTTCCGATACGCTTCATTTTGCTGCAGCATTTCAATTTCCGCCTTCCGTTGCTCGGCCCATCTTTCCACATCCTCACTTACTTCATCAATACTTTTCTGTGGTAAAATATTCTTATAATAAAATTCTTCGCGTTTGCTGGCCTTGGTCTGATAAATAAATTTATAAATGAGTTTTATTTTGCGGTAGATGAAAGTCTGCAGCGTGTATAATATCAACCCATAACCACCCAGGAAGGTCAATAGAAAAGAAATCAATACGATCCACCAAACAGGGTTAACAAAAAAAGAACCCAGTGCAACAAGTATGGCCAGCGCTAAAGCTGTTAGTGCCGATAATTGCTGTGGCGAAAGATTTTTTGAAGACGGCATTTTAGTTCATGGTTCATTGGTCATGGTAGGAACCGATGCGAAAGTAAATAACTATTAGCTATCAACCATGAACCATTGACTCCAGGTTCACATCTCAAATTTATACCCAACTCCCTTCACGGTAGTAATACAATCCAGGTTCAGCTTCTGGCGGATCTTACGGATATGCACATCAATGGTGCGGTCGCCTACGATCACTTCGGTGCCCCAGACCTGGTTCAGTATCTCATTCCGAAGAAACACTTTACCCGGTTTGCCCGCCAGCAGGGCCAGCAATTCAAATTCCTTCCGGGCGAGGATAATATCATTTCCCTGGTAGATGATCAGGTATTTTTCGCGGTCGATCTTCAGGTCGCCGACCTGGAGGATCCCAGTATCTTCTTTTAACACCCGCCGGAACAAAGCATTGATCTTACTCACCAGTACCTTAGGACTAACGGGCTTGGTCAAAAAATCATCGGCGCCCGTTTCGAGTCCCTTTATTTCAGTTCCTTCATCGCTCAGTGCGGTAAGAAATATGATGAGTGTATCATTGAAAGCCGGTTGCACCCGAAGGATATTGCAAACTTCTATGCCATTCTTTCCGGGCATCATGATATCGAGAATGATAAGATCGGGCTGATGTTTTTTTGCAAGGTCCAGCGCCTCGTTACCATTCCTGGCAGTAACCACTTCATATCCTTCCGACTGAAGGTTGTACTGGATGATCTCCAGAATATCCGGTTCATCATCCGCAACCAGCACCTTTTTAGCAAAAGTAGAAACGCTCATACTCAGCAAAAGTAGTCATAACCTTCATCGGATAGAGCGTTTGGCCGGCGTTTTGTATTATCAAATTGTTAAGTAGCGGAAGGGGCCTTTGCTGTTCCCTGCGCTTATGCCCCGGCGAAACAGCAGCCCTCAGCATTTTTTTGCATCTTTGCAGTTGAATTGAAACTATGAAGAAAAAAATAATCGGCTTTATTTTACTGCTCTGCACTTCGGGTGTTTATGCGGCCGTTGATACCGTGAAGGTGCCCATCTTCCGGCAATTATTCCATGACAGGATCAACCAGGAACAAAAACTACTCGATAAGGCCGACGGAAAGAGTGATGGAATGATCAATGCCACAGTGAATGAGGAGATCAACCTGGCCATCACGGAAGCGCTCACAAAAAAGATCGACGGGCTGGAGGATATGGTGGAAACCAATGAAAAGATCAGGACCAACAATGAAAAGATCAGGTACCTTAATTATATCCAGACCTTACTGAGGTCTTACCGGAATGCCTGGAGATCAAAACAGCTGAACCCCGTCTATGCAGCTGAACTGGTCAACCGTTTTGAAAAAGTGATGAATGCCAATACCGACAGCATCAGTATGGCTCCCCTCATTGAACCCATGCCTTATGAGGCCGCTAGAATAATTACAGAGATCTTCACTGATAATCCCGGTTTTAAGGAAAGTAAAAAGATATTGTTCCTGAAATTCAGCGCCCTGTACCCCGATAAGATATTACAGCACATCGAACCTTATGTGGATGAACCCTTTGCCGACAGCCTGGTGGTGGTTTGCTGCAAAAATAATCCTACCGCTGTTTATTCGGCTTCACAGGCGCCGGAATCCATTGTTGGCAAGCTGATCCATCGCAGTACAAACCCGGTTGTAACTACCGTGATCGCCATCAGCAAAACACCCAATGCATTATTGTATTTCCCTTTTTTAGACGACCTCCTGAATGAAAGGCAAACGGTTGCCGATATAAAAAAATATGTGGGTGATGGACAGGCCCCTTACGACAGTGTGGGTTATTTTCATTTGCTGGTACAAACCGAGATCTCGTATTTTAAAAGGATGGCCCCGCCGCTCAGGGATACCCCCATCGCCATGCTGGGACCCAATGGGCTGAGGGAAATGCTGCACGATAAAGCGATCCAGCATTTTATCACACCCATCAATGCATTGCACAACCAGGGCAACCTCGCCATCAGGATGAAAGCCATAGAACCTTTGTCGGCCATTGACCTCTACTATATGATCATAATGGGTGAAAATGATATCTATACTTCCAGCTACAAGCATAGTTTCAACCGTTTGCTGCAACGGCTGGGTAAACCTTCAAAAACAGATTCCCTGTTGATGAAAGTGCATTTCGATTATTTTAAGAAGTTCATTAAAATGGCCGCCAACTATAACCAGCTGGATACCTTCCTGAAACTGATGCCCCAGTCAAAATCCAGATTACTGATGAAAGCGTTTGTCAGCAACCTCGACAAGACAGGAAGCCTGGAAGATGCCGTGGATGTTGCTGATTCTTACAGCAGCATCAACGATAAAAAACTACTAAAGACCATCCTCGACAATGTCATTGAAAACGAAAAGAACTGTATCGAAAATAATAACCAGCATGGTAAAACGATATATGGTTTATTAAAGACGATCTTTCTCTCGGGCGACAGTTCCAAACATACCGACCTTACCGCCGAAACAGGCATCCCTTCGATTTATACGGTCAATAATAAATACCTTTCGGATGACAGCGGCCGCATCATAGAACAGTCGTTCTTTTATGGAGACAAAGACGGCATGGGTATCTTCAACGGTTTCATCAATTCGTTTTCACCAAAGGAATGGAAGGTGACCATGAAACCCAATTGGGTTGAAATAAAATCATTAAAGGGACAAAAAGTATGGATCTACGCCAACCGGCCGCTGGATAATGATTCCAATAAAGATGATACCGCACAAATCAACCTTACCAAATATCTTCAACAGAACGACCTGGAACCTTCTATCGTCATTCACCGCGGACACAGTTACTGGCTGCCGCATACCATTGATATGATGATGGGCAATGCAAAGATCGTAGTGTTGGGATCCTGCGGAGGCTTCAGGAACCTGAACCAGATACTGGACTTTAACCCCGATGCGCATATCATTTCAACCAAGGAGATTGGCAAGGGAGATATTAATAAACCGGTGATCAATTATATCAACCAATCCGTTGTATCGGGCAAAACGCTGGTATGGAAAAACATGTGGGGAACACTGACCCGGCAGTTTGCGGCATCAGACCGGGATACCCGCGAATCATGGGATGATTATGTACCCCCTTATAAAAACCTGGGCGCCATTTTCATAAAAGCTTACACCAAAAAAATGGAAAAGGAATAGTTGCGGCATCCCCTCCTACGGCGATCAAAACTTTTATTTCACCGGCATAAACGGGAAAATCTAAACAATTAACTTTGTTTCATGAGCGATAAAGCGGGGGCAAAAAAAAAGATCTTCAATGTTTCCTTACTGCAACGCGTATTTCAATTTGCGGCCCCCTATAAAAATAAATTCTATGGTTCCTTATTGCTGGCGGTGTTGCTGGCGGTAGTGGCGCCGGTACGTCCTTTTTTAATTCAGCTGACCATCAATGACGGCATCAGGGGAAATTCCCATGCCTTGTTTTTGAATACCCCCGGGGGTTTTATCATTGAGATCACGATCATCCAGATCGTATTGCTGCTGCTCGAGACCGCGTGCCGCTTCCTGTTCACTTTCCTTACGGCATCACTGGGGCAAAGTGTGGTGAAAGACCTCCGCGTATCAACCTATCACAAGATCCTTCACCTTAACCTGGCGCAATTTGATAAAACACCCATCGGCACCCTCACCACCCGGACCATCAATGACATCGAATCCATCAATGATATTTTCAGCGACGGCCTCATCCCCATCATTGCCGACCTGCTCTCCATCATTTCCATTTTAACTTACATGTTCTATGTCGACTGGTCGTTGACCCTGGTTTGCCTCGCACCCTTTCCGCTTCTCATCGCAGCCACCTATTTTTTTAAAGAGAGCGTCAACAAATCATTCATTCGTGTACGCAATGCAGTGGCGGCGCTCAACGCTTTCGTGCAGGAACATATCACAGGCATGAGCGTGGTACAGGCTTTCGCGGCGGAAAAAAGGGAGTTCAAAAAATTCAATGCCATCAACAAAGAACACCGCAACGCCAATATCAGGGCCATCTTCGCCTATTCCGTTTTTTTTCCCATCGTGGAACTGGTGATGGCTTTGTCCATCGGGCTACTGGTATGGTGGGCCGCCAAAGACGTGGTAAGGCCCGAGCAGGCGGATAAGATCGCAGGTGTCATCACTTCCTTTATCCTTTGTCTTAATTTATTGTTTCGCCCCCTTCGGGTGATCGCCGATAAATTCAACGTACTGCAAATGGGCATGATCGCCAGCGAAAGGGTCTTTAAAGTATTGGATAATGAGGATACAACGCCCCAAACTGCTCCTGAAAATACCGGGATAAATTCCGGTACTGCTGAAGTACACCGTGATCAAAATACTTTCATGAAAGGCGCCGTTGAATTTAAAAATGTTTGGTTCGCCTACAATGATGAAAACTATGTATTGAAGGATATTTCATTTTCCATAAACGCCGGCGAAACAATGGCCATTGTTGGACATACCGGCAGCGGAAAGACCTCCATCATCAGTTTATTGAACCGACTGTACCATATTCAGAAAGGGATCATAAAGATCGATGATAAAAATATCGAAGACTACCGGCTGGATGCCTTGCGCAGTAAGATCGGCGTAGTACTGCAGGATGTTTTTTTGTTCAGCGGTTCGGTAATGGATAATATAACATTGCTCAATCCCGCCATAAAAAGAACCGATGTGGAAAGGGCAGCAAAACTGATCGGCATCCATGATTTTATCATGCAATTGCCCGGCAATTACGATTATAATGTTATGGAAAGGGGCGCTACCCTCTCGCTGGGACAGCGCCAGTTATTATCCTTCGCAAGGGCCCTGTTGTATGATCCCGCCATACTTATCCTTGATGAAGCCACTTCATCCGTGGATACGGAAAGTGAGGGTTTGATACAACATGCCATTGAGAAGCTGATATCAGGAAGAACTTCCATAGTGATCGCACACCGGCTCAGCACTATCCGCAAGGCAGATAAAATAATGGTGCTCGACAAGGGGGTAATAAAAGAGATGGGCACCCATGAAGAACTGCTGGCCAAACAGGGTTTTTACTACCAGTTGCATAAGATGCAGTTTGAAAAACAGGCCAGCGCCGTATAGCCCTGAACACCGTCATAAATTCGCTATTTACCGGGATTTTTAAGCATGGATTTCGGATTTCAGCCCTCCCTCCTTATCTTTGCGGCAAATTTAAGGTACAACATGGTAGTAAAGAGCATCAAATCATTGCTGGTAGCGGTTTTTAGCCTTAGCTTACTGTTTTTTTCGGTCCCCACATTTGCCCAGCCGGAAGGGCCAAAGGAGCCCGTTAAGGAAAAAAAGATTTTTGATGCCAACGAAGTGATTTTCGGCCATATCATGGATGCCCATGAATTTCACTTTCTTTCATATAAGGACGGGGAAGGAAAAGAACACCATGCCACCATTCCTTTACCCGTGATCCTTTACTCAAAGGAAAAAGGATTTTCCTGTTTCATGTCTTCCAATTTTCATCATGGGGAACAGAACTATAAGGGTTACCAATTACTGACCAATGAAAAAATAGACGAACTGAAACTGGACCGTAATGTTTACAGCGCCGGCAAAATAGTAGCTGTTAATGACGCCGGGGAAATTGACACCACGGTTACCGTATATGATTTTTCGCTTAGCCGCAATGTTGTGCAAATGCTGTTGGCGCTGACCTTACTGGTA
>JAYWAZ010000308.1:0-9468 GCA_043781975.1 Bacteroidota bacterium | reverse complement strand
GTTTCATGAAACTCACGGCGAAGACCGGATTGAAGATGAACGCAACGATCAGTGACGCCGCCAGCGTAAGAATGAGCATGGTGGGCAGGTAGATCATGAACTTGCCAATGATACCCTTCCAGAAAAGCAGGGGAAAGAAGGGCGCCAGTGTGGTGGCCGTACCCGCCAGTACCGGTATGAATATTTCACCGGCGGCTTCTTTGGCGCTACGGATGATGGGTACCTTGCCCTGGTTGTAAATCCGATGCGTATTCTCGATCACCACGATGGCGTCGTCCACAATGATGCCCAATCCAAACAAGAGGGCGAACAAGACGATGAAATTCAAAGTAACTGTGGTGCCTATGACGGAATCCGCGACAGGCAGGAATAAAAAGGCCACGAAAACGCTAAGGGGTACACTAAGTGCCACGAAGAACGCGTTGGTGACGCCCATGAAGAACATCAGTATCAGCAATACCAGCACAAAACCGATGACGATGGTATTGACCAGTTCATTAAAGGAAGTGGCGGTGGCCTTACTCTGGTCGCCGGTGATCACCACTTTTAGGTCCTTCGGCAGGTCGCCGTCCTTCTGCATTTCTGCAACGATGTCCTTGATCTTACCGGCTGCGGTGATGAGGTTTTCGCCGGCGCGTTTGATGATATTGATCGTTACCACGTTCTTTCCGTCGAGGCGGGCATAACTTTCTCTTTCGCGAATGGTATCCTTTAATTCAGCGATGTCTTTCAGGTATACTGATGCGCCGCGGGCGCTGCTGCGTACAATAATATTTTGCAGGTTGAGTGCGCTGGTGAATTGCCCCTTTATCTTCAGGGTACGTTTCATGTCGCCCACTTCTATCATTCCACCCGTGATATCGCGGTTCTCGCGGCTTACGGCATTTTCAATATCCATGAAGCTGATCCTGGCCGCCTGCATTTTATAAGGATTGACGTTGATCTGTATCTCCCTTTGCGGCGCGCCTACGATTTCGGCGCGAGTGATCTCAGGAAGTTCTTCAAACTTATCCTGCATCTTGTCGGCATAGGCTTTCAATTTCACGCCGTCGTAATCACCACTCACGTTCACGAACATGATGGGCATTTCGCTGAACGCAAATTCCTGGGCATTAGGCTGTACCGTTAGGTCATTGGGGAGGTCGGACTTAGCCTTGTCAATGGCATCTTTCACTTTCACCTTGGCGACTTCCGTTTTCACATCCGTATCAAATTCTATCACGATCAAACTAAAATCGGTCTGTGAAGTGCTGGTGATCTTTTTCACCTTGGCGCCGCTGATGCCTTTCAGTTGTTTTTCTATCGGTCGTGTAACGAGGTTCTCGATATCCTTCGGTGAATTGCCCACGTAGATGGTACTTACACTGATGGTGGGCACCACGATGTCGGGAAACTGTTCCTTGGGCATGGTATTGAATTTCACCAGTCCGTACAGCGAAACCAAAATGGCAATGATGTATACGGCAGTGCGGTTGTTGATTGCCCAGCTGGTGGGACCGAATTCCTTGAATTTTTTGCTTATCCCTTCGATGAAATTCATAAAAATATTTTTGTTGTCATCAGTTAGTTATATAATCATCTTCGGTGACACAGTTTACCCCATCGTTTCGGGGCACTCTTGTACAGTAAATCTTATTCAATATTTTTTAACCTCCCTCCCCCCGAACATCGCTCCTTACTTTCGCTTTGACCGCCTCCATAATCTTCCAGTTCCCTCTCCTCAAGGAGAGGGGTTGGGGTGAGGTTTATTTTAGCTCCGTACCGATCAGTTGTCCCTCATACAAATTCTGGTATCCTTCGGTGATCAATTGTTCACCGGCAGACAAACCGCTTTTGATCTCCACCTTGTCGCCGTAGACTTCGCCGATCAATACCTGTTTCTTTTTTGCTACGGTCTTTCCGTTTGCCTGTTTCTCCAGTACGTACACGTATTTGCCGGCCTCGTCGCTTTGTACGGTATTGACTGGTATCACTACCGCGTTTGGCGCAGCGTAATCCAGTATCCGCAGCAGGGCCGACTGATTGGGTTTCAATGAAGCGTCGTATGGTATCTTCGCTTCGGCTATGAATCCCCGTAAGGTGGCGTCGATCGACTGGCTGATAAGCGAGATCACGGAGCTCAGTTTTTTTCCGGCATCGGGTATGGTGATCTCCACGGGAGAACCTTTGCGCAGCCTGGTTAGATAATTTTCAGGGATACTGGTAACCACTTTAAGGCTGCTGGTATTCACAATTTTTATCTGCGGGCCTGTTGCCGTCATTCCCTGGAAGGTTTCGCCCACCCGAATATTCACGATATCCGCGATGCCGCTTACGTCGCTGACCACATTGGTGGTATTCATCTGCTCCATCGCCACTTTAACCTGTTCACCGGCCGATTTTAATTGGTTTTCCAGTCCCTCAACATTTGTTTTGGCCGTAATCAGCTGTACTTCTGTGCCGATACCCTGGTCCCAAAGGTTCTTCTGGCGCTGGTAAATGTTCTTTGCGAAATTCAGCTGGGTCTTTATGCCTTCGAGCTGTTGTCTTGCGGCTACCACCTGCTGGCGCACGATGGCATCATCCAACTTCAATAACTGCTGCCCCTTTTTTACCATCTGGCCCTCGTGCACAAATATCGCTTTTACCTGGCCCGGCATACCCCTGGGAGAGATATAAGAAATATTATCCGCATCGACCTTTCCCTGCAGGTCGATATAATGCCGGAAATCCTGTGTAGATACGGCAGAAACACCCACGAGTTTTATTTTTGTTGAATTGGCGGAGGCGGTATCTATTTTGGCCAGTTCTTCCTGAAGCTTAAGTATCTCCTCTTCTGTTTTACTTTTAGCCGACTTCAGTTTTTCCAGTTCGGCCTTTTTATCATTAATGCCCGCCTTATCATTTTTGGCGCTATTGCCACAGGAGCTCAATAACGCCAGGGTGATCGATCCTATTAAAAAGTATTGTTTCATTTTATGTTGTTTTATCTTGATCATCATTTAATTTATATGAACAGTTTACAGTTTCCCAGTCGATTTTAAGAAGTTCACACGTGCGATAACGGCGTCGTATAGGGCCTTAAAATAATTGCCCTGGGCCTGTTGCAGTTCGGTATCGGCCGTTAATATCTCAAAGCTGCTGCCCAATCCCTGCTCATATTTTTTCTTGGTGGTCTCGAATACCTTTTGCGCCAGCGCCATATTGCGCTTTTGTGTCTCCAACGCCCAAACCGCGTTGGTGTAGGTATTTTTTGCGATACCCTGTTCCATATCGATCATGCGCTTTACATTTTCGATGGTGTTATTGTTTTTTTCCAGGTTCAGCTTTGCCTGCTGCAATTTGAATTTGCGGACGCTTCCGTTGTAGATGGGCAGGGTTATATTGATGCCCACCAGTGCGGTATTAATCCATTTTTTGTCCTTATAAAAATCAAAATGATCGCGCTGGGCCTGGCTGTTGAAATTGCCAAAGAGTGCTACCGTTGGATATTTACTCAGTTTATTCCGGAACACATCGAGCTTCATTAGGTCGCTCACCTTTTTCAGCGTTTTAATTTCATTGCGGTCGTCATAATTAAAATTAGAAGGCATCAGTATATCCTTTTTCACCATGTCTTCCGTAAGGGTATCTTTTAAAACCAGGGTATCGGCCTGACCAATGCCCATGGCGTTCTTTAAAAGGATATAATTCACGCTGATGCCGTTTTGCAACTGGTAGGCGGTGGTCTTGATATTATTGAGCGAAACGGTGGTCTTATCCAGGTCCAGCTTTTCAGCAAATCCGTTCTTGTAGATCTCCCCCTGGTCGTGCAGTAATTTTTCGAGCCGGGTGATGCTTTCTTTCACATACACCAGTTGTTTTTCCGCGATCAAAACGCCATAGTAGGTACGGTACACACTCAGCTTTACATCCTCTTCCTTCATTTTGATATTGTCCTCGGCCAGTTCAAGCGCATCCTTACGTGCTTTCAGCGCCACAAATACATCCGGCTGAAACAGCAGCTGCGTCATTTGCACCCCATAGCTCATATTCCATGGATAAACGAATGAAAAGTCGAGCAGCGGGTTGGTAGCGCTTTCGGGACGGGTAATGGTACTGCCGTTACCCCCCTTTACCCCCTGCGTGATCAGGTCATTGTATAAATAATAATTGGAATTGGCGAAACCGATGGTGGGTCGTGACAGGTAATGGTTCATCCCGATGCTTCCGTTCACCTGGGGTAATGCGCCCGCGGTATATTCCTTGTTCTTCGCAGCCTGCAGTTTGTAATCGATGTTGGCATTTTTCAGATCGATCACATTTTTAAATGCAATATCCACCGCCTGTTTCGCGGTGACCGGAACAACCGTTTGCGCAGCGGCCCTGCCCGTGAGCATGATAAAAGCCAGGCAGGCCTTAATTTGCCAGTTTGTTTTCATTGTTCAGTGTCTTTTTATTTCTTTCCTGTTGATATTTTAAAATGAGTTTATACCCTTTGGGTGTTACCAATCCGTAGAGGAAATGAATGATCAGTTCCTCTTCAATATCCACAAGGCTGTTTTTTAAACTGCGTTGAAAATCGGGGTTGAAGGGAAGCATCATGCTTTCTACCCTGAACCTTGATAATATCTCAACATTTATTTCCGGGCGGTATAATTCTTCCTTGATTCCCTTCAGCAGGTTCTGCTTCATCACATTGAAAATATAATCGTTCTTATGTTTTTGAAAGCCGGAGAAGGCCCCGGGGTGGTATTTCTGCATGTCATAAATGATCGAAGGGTTCATCGCCCTGAACATCTCGACCATCATTTCCATGGCAAGGAAAATTTCGTGGATGGCATTTTCCGCCTTTTTTTTATCGCGTTCGCAATCAGATTCATTTCTTTTGATCACATCGGTAACTACGGCCAGCACCAGTTCGTCCTTATCGGCAAAGTACTGGTAAATGGTCTTCTTGCTCATGCCCAGGGCATTGGCGATATCATCCATGCTCACACTCCGGATGCCGTATTGCATCACCAGGTCGTGTGCGGTTTTTTTAATGCGTTCTTTTGTGGCGATGTCATTCATAATGGGGCACAAAACTAAGGAAACTTTTAATGTAACCAAAGTTTCCGCCCGTTTTTTTTGCCCGGCAGGGCCTTGTGCAACTCTTTTTAAAAGGCTTTCTAATCTGTTACCTTTACAAGACTAAATTTGACACATCATGAAAAAGCCCTTTCATTACAAGAAGCTGTTGCAGTATTTCCTGCAGGGCCTGCTGATACTTGCCCCGGTGGCCATTACCGCTTATTCCATTTTTTGGGTGGTTTCCTCGATCGATAGCTGGCTGCCCATATTCACCTATATCGACAAGAATGGGCTGGTACATGTCAGGAATTATGGGATCGGGTTCGTCATCATCATCGTGGCCCTCATTGTGATCGGCTATTTCAGTTCGTTCTTCATCACCGGGCGCATTGTAAGTTTTATGGACAAGGTGTTGGAAAAAACACCCGGTATCAAGTATATCTATTCCACCACGCGTGACTTTTTCGAGGCCTTTGCGGGCGATAAGAAAAAATTCACAAAAAACGTATTGGCCAATGTAGATGATAATGATGTATGGCGTGTGGGCTTCATCACACAGGATGATATGGAAGAATTCGGCTTAAAAGAATATGTGGCCGTGTATATCCCAATGGCTTATTCCGTTGCGGGTAACGTGTATATCATACCCAGGGAAAGGGTGCGCACCATCGAGAATATCAGCGCTTCCCAAACCATGAAGTTTGCCGTGAGCGGCGGCGTTACTTCTATTGAGGAGGAGGATGGGGAGTTAAGAGTTAAGAGTTAGGAGTTGGTAGTGGCTAGTCGGGATTGGGAAAGACTTTGATAATTCGAGCTCCATCCTGCTCGCCATTTACCACTTACGATAAAACGGGAGTGGTTTGCAGAATTTAAAAAAAGGAGTTAATTTTAGACATAATCCCGTACAATGAAAAGAGTAGTCCCCATATTATTCTTCCTCGTTCTATTGCTTTTTGCCCATCTCCAATCTTATTGCTGGGGATTCTTTGCACACCGGAAAATAAATTACTACGCCGTTTTCTTATTGCCCCCCGAAATGATGGTGCTGTATAAACCCCAGATCGCATTCCTCAGTGAACACGCCACCGACCCCGATAAAAGAAGGTATGCGTCGCCGGGAGAAGGCAGCAGGCATTATATCGATATCGACCATTATGGGCCCTACCCTTACGACAGTCTGCCCCGTAAATGGGATGAGGCCAGGAAAAAATTCGGGGAAGATTCATTGTCCGCCTACGGCACAGCGCCCTGGAACATACAATTCATGTTGAGCCGTCTGACCAACGCTTTCAGGGAAAAGGATTTCGGGAAGATAATGAAGACCAGCGCCGATATTGGTCATTATATCGCCGATGCTCATGTGCCCCTTCATGTGAACAGCAACCACAACGGTCAATTCACCAACCAGAAAGGTATACACGCTTTCTGGGAAAGCCGCATACCCGAATTGCTGGCCGATAAAGAATATGATTTTTTTATCGGCAAAGCCATGTATATCCAAAACCCCGGCGACTTCATCTGGAAAAGGATACTCGAAAGCGCACAAGCAGCTGACTCCGTATTGAAATTTGAAAAAGCGCTGACCCTTAAATTTCCCGATGATAAAAAATATGCCTTCGAAGAGCAGAATGGTAAACTGATGCGCAGGTATTCAACGGCATTCAGCATTGCCTACAGTAAAATGCTCAACGGCATGATCGAGCGCCGTATGCGGCAATCCATATTCGCAGTAGCTTCTTTTTGGTACACCGCCTGGGTAAACGCCGGTCAGCCCGACCTGGCATCACTGGCCCATCAGGATTTTTCACCAGCCGACCTGAAAGCATTTGAATCGCTGAATGATCAATGGAATAAGGCAGGGAAGATGATCGGAAGGGAAGAATGATCGCAGATTTAATTGATTTTACTGATTTCGCAGACCGATTAAACTGATTTGGGTATTTTTGCCCCTTAAATTCTTACAATGAATCCTATCAGTTCCTCCTCCGGGGGGCCAGGAGGCGTGATCCATAATTTCAACGCAGGCCCTTCTATTTTACCCAGAGAAGTTTTTGAACAGGCGTCGAGTGCCGTTCTTAATTATAATGACACCGGTTTATCCATCCTGGAAATAGGCCACCGTACCCCCATTTTTCAGGAAGTGATGGATGAGGCCAGGGCGCTGGTCAGGGAGCTGATGCAACTGGATGATGACCACGAAGTGTTGTACCTGCACGGTGGCGCCTCCACGCAGTTCATGCAGGTGCCCATGAACCTGCTGGATGAAAAAGAAACTGCCGCCTATGCCGATACGGGTGTATGGAGCTCCAAGGCGATCAAAGAAGCGAAATTTTTTGGCAGGGTGGAGATCGTATGCAGCAGCAAGGAAGCCGGCTACAGATCTATCCCCAGGGATTTTGCCGTTCCCAACGATGCAAAATATTTTCATATCACCACCAACAATACCATTTACGGAACCCAGTGGCAAACCATTCCCAAAACCAGTAATTCACTGGTGGCTGATATGAGCAGTGATATCTTCAGCCGGGTGGCTGACTTCAATGCCTTCGATCTCATTTATGCGGGGGCGCAAAAAAATATGGGTCCTGCCGGTGTGAACCTGGTGGTCGTCAATAAAAACTGCCTGGGCAGGGTAAAGCGCAATATCCCCACCATCATGGATTACCGCAACCACGTCAAAGAAGGCAGCATGCTGAACACACCACCCGTTTTCGCCGTATATGTATGCATGCTCACCCTGCGTTGGCTGAAATCACTGGGGGGCATACCCGCTATTGAAAAGATCAATAAGGAGAAAGCCGCCCTGCTCTATGCGGCCATTGATGAAAATCCGCTTTTTAAAGGCACCGTTGTTCTCGAAGACAGAAGTAAAATGAATGTTTGTTTTGTCATGAACGATCCTTCACTTGAAGCGCCTTTTTTGCAATTTGTAAAAGAAAACGGCATCGTTGGCATCAAGGGCCACCGGCTGGTGGGAGGCTTCAGGGCCTCGCTGTACAATGCCCTGCCAAAGCGCAGCGTGGAGGTACTGGTGGAACTGATGAAGGAATTTTCGTTGAAATACGCGTAACAACAATTGCAATACATTTGCAGCAAACAAAACCGGCAGATGATATCGATACAACCTTTTAAAGCATTGCGCCCGGGGGCGGAACTGGCAAAGCAGGTGGCGGCAAGGCCCTATGATGTACTCACCAGTAAAGAAGCCAGGGTGGAGGCACAGGGAAATCCCATCAGCTTTTTACACGTCACCAAAAGTGAGATCGACCTGCCAGAAGATATGGAAGTGCATTCTCAGGCCGTGTACGATAAAGCCAGGGAGAACCTGGACACCTTCATCAGCCGCAACATTTTATTCCGTGAATCAAAACCCTGTTATTATATCTATGAATTACAAATGCAGGGAAAAAGTCAAACCGGGCTTGTATGCGGAAGTTCGGTGGATGATTATGAAAAGGGCCTGATAAAAAAACATGAATTCACCCGCCCGGATAAGGAACTGGACCGGATCAACCATATTAAAACCACGGGCGCCCAAACGGGCAATGTTTTTATCGCCTATAAAAAGGTGGCCGCCATTGATGCAGTGATCAGCGAATGGAAAAAAATGCACAACCCCGTGTACGACTTTATTGCGGATGACGCCATACAGCATACGCTATGGATCGTGAATGATGATGAGATGATCGGCAGCATTACCCGTTTATTCAGTGAAACGGTACCCTGTACCTATATCGCCGACGGCCACCACCGTGCGGCTTCCGCTGCCAAACTGCGTACAGCCCTTGGCGATGGCGCGACTGAAGGCGCCGATATTTTCCTAACCACATTGTTCCCCTCCGACCAGCTGCATATCATGGATTATAACCGGCTCATCAGGGATTCGAATGGCCAGACGGAGAATGAATTACTGGACGCACTTGAGAAAAATTTCTCTATTGCAGGACCGTTTAGTGACGCGGTGAAACCAGCACAGGCCCATGAATTTGGTCTGTACTCCGGGGGAAACTGGTATAAGCTGAATGCAAAAGCAGGAACCTGGACAAATGACCCCGTTGGTGTGCTTGATATCAGTATCCTTCAGCATAATTTCTTAGGGCCGGTACTGGGCATCATGGATCAGCGTACCGATAAACGCATCGACTTTGTGGGCGGGATACGGGGCATAGACGAACTACAGAAAAGGGTTGATAGCGGTGAAATGGCACTGGCCATCAGCCTTTACCCGGTAAGCATCCGGCAGTTATTCGATGTCGCCGACAGTGGTAATGTAATGCCGCCAAAAAGTACCTGGTTTGAACCCAAGTTAAGAGACGGATTACTTACGCATTTAATAGATGCCCCTGAAGCCTAAATGCAGGGAACACGGATGACACGGGTTGAACGGATAGACACAGATAATTCTGCTACGCAGAATAGTTTATTGACCAAATAATG
>JAYWAZ010000307.1:0-3423 GCA_043781975.1 Bacteroidota bacterium | reverse complement strand
GCAGCGGCTTCCAGATCGCCATGCGGGACCTGGACATCCGCGGCGCCGGAAATTTACTGGGCGGCGAACAAAGCGGCTTCATCGCAGAAATAGGTTTTGAAATGTATCAGAAGATACTGGATGAGGCCATCCGAGAATTGAAACGCACCGCCTTCAAAGAATTATTCAAAGCGGAGATACAGCAGCAGGATGATTTTGTAAGAGACTGTAGCATTGATACCGACCTGGAAATACTGATACCCGATGATTATGCGGAAAGCATTACCGAACGCCTGAGCCTTTATTCAAGACTGGACAACTGTGATACGGAAGAAGACCTTGTTGCTTTCCATGCTGAATTAAACGACCGGTTCGGGCCTGTGCCACCACAGGCGGAAGACCTTTTCTCCACCGTGCGCTGCAGGAAGATCGCCGTTGAACTCGGTTTTGAAAAAATGTTCCTGAAGAATGAGACACTAAAATGCTTCTTCGTCAGCAATCCTGATTCCCCGTATTTTCAAAGTGAAACATTTAACGGCATCTTGAAATTTTTACAAACCGGTACCAATAAAGGCAAATTAAAACAGGTGGGTAAGAACGGGATCCTTATTGTGGAAAGTATCAAAAGCATGAATGAACTGTGGGATTTTCTTACAAAGATGCAGTCAAGTATTTGACCATTTATCTTACCAGCATCACTGTTCCCTTTTTGTTCACCCGTTTCCCCCTGAAGTCGGTACCGGCTGCGATCACCACATACACTCCATTGTCCTGTTTCTGTCCCTTCCACATCCCGTTCCATCCTTTACGGTAATCCGTGGTGACAAATATTTCCTCACCAAAACGGTTGTAGATCTTCAGATAACTAAACTCTTTTATGCCAACGGGTATGCCCCTCAATACATCATTCAATCCATCGCCATTGGGAGTGAATGCATTGGGCAAATAGATATCCGGGCCCTTATATATGCTTATGGTCACCTCATCATAACTTTCACAACCCTCAGGTGTAAACGCTTTCAGCTGAAATGTCTGCGTGGCATTTAAAACGGCCACGGGATTGACAATGAAGGCATTGTTGAGATACCCCGCAGGACTCCATAAATAACTCAGTCCGCCGCTTGCATTCAATTGTACGGGCTGCCCGGCTGCGGCAATGGTATCATTGCCTGCAAAGGCATTGGTTCCGTATATCTGTATATTCCCGCTCATTTCAGTTGAAGGACATCCGGCGGATGAAATGCCGGTTAATTTTACGGTATAGTTGCCGTTGCTGCGATAAATATGCTGGGTGCTGATCCCGCTTCCGGTTGCACCGTCACCGAAATTCCAGTTCCATGCAGCAATTCCCGTTGTGGTGATTTCGGAAGCAGTAAAATTTACTGGCGTTAATTTACAGGCATTCCTGAAATTCATGGCAACAGCAGGCTTGGCATTTATGGTAAAAGTTTTGAAGGCCGTATCGCTTTTACATCCTGCAATGCTGGTGGTGATCAAACCAACCGTTTGGATACCCGGTAAAAATACCATGGACGGATTTTGGAGGGTGCTGAACACGTTTCCGTTGTAAATCCAGTTCCATTGCGTGACCGTTCCGCCCGAGGCTGAAGATGAATCACGGAATTGAACAGGATCCATGCCGCACAATTTATTTATGATGCCGAATCTTGCATCGGCCTTTGGCCGGATATTGATCACCCGGGTTGTTGTATCGGATATGCAATTACGTGAGTTCCACACTACATGCCTTATCGTCACTGGGCCGGGTAGGGTATAGTTCACAACAGGATCTTGCTGCGTCGAGAATTGCCCGTTGCCCAGATCCCACCACCACTGGTTAATGGCAATGCCGTCTGTGGTGTAAGAAGAATCGCGAAGATCGGTTGGTGCCGAGGCGCAGGTGATACCGGTTATAAAATAAGCAGTTGGTTTATTTGCCACAAACACATTTTCTGATTTTAACCCCGAACAACCTACGCCGCCGTTACTGGACGCTAAAAATATTACAGTATGATTACCGGGGTAAAGAAATTGATGTGTTGTATTCTGAGTTGTATCCAGCGCAGTTGTATCTCCATAATTCCAACGCCAAAGTGTTACAGGATCACCGCTTGAAACTGCTGTTCCAAAAAAATGGGTAGGTGAACCCAAACAAACAGAATCTGTAAACGTAAAATCAAGTACGGGCCTGGTAAAAATATGAACCACTTTAAATAATGTATCAGACCCGCAGCCTTCAATGGAATGAACTGCAAGTTTTACAAGTTTATCTCCGCCGGTAGTATAAGTTGTAAAAGGGTTTTGCAGAATAGAAGTTGAGCCATTGGCAAAATCCCAATACCAACTATTAATGGTACCAACGGCCATAACGGAAGAATCTGAAAATTGGATCGTATTGATCACACAATTGTCATTATACCCAAAATTAGCCACCGGTTTACTTCCGATACGCAGGAGCTGTGTATTTACTTCAACACAGCCATCGGCGCCCACAACCGTTTGCACCACGGTATAATCGCCGGCAATGGTATAGGTATGCACCGGGTTGAGGTTCACGGAATCCAGGGGACTGCCATCTCCAAAATTCCAGTACCATTTTGCAAGCTGGGTAAAGGAAATGGTGGAATCATAAAATGCGATGAGTTCATTCACGCATCTTTTTTGATTTGGGGCCAGATGAAAATGGGGTTCCAGTGCCGTGCAGAACTGCTGCAGGTTCAAAGCTCCGCCGGTACTTCCCGTAAATCCCCAATAAACAAGCGGGTCTCCGCTGAAAACATTGGTAACAAAATCATTCACTGCACTAACCCGTAAACTGCCATCCATGTAGGCTGTTATTGTTTTTGTAACTGCATCCCATTGTATTCTCATGGTATGCCAAAGACAGTCTTCAATATTGTCATTCCCATTCAATGCGGTTACAGGGCCTGCAATATTATAAGCCGGGTCCAGGTGGTTGAGATTCCCATTCAGCTGGATTGCAATATGATCGTAAACCGGATCATTATTGGCGGGATCCGTATTTTGCCAGGTATCTACTGTTACGCCCACTGCTGGTGTGATGCCAGCGTAACCCAGCCCGCTTCCCGTTCCTCCAACGCTGGTGCTGATGGGTTGCAGTACAAAAACGATCCCATCTGCGCCATTACCATCATTACAGCCCAGGTTGACAGAAAACGTAAAATTGAAAGATTGATTGAGATTGATCTTGTTGTTATTCCATACTGAGCCACTTTGAAACAAAAGCGCAGGGGTGAGCGTATAACAATGGCAGTTATTCTGTGTGGAGTTTCCATTAACGGTATACTGTGCAAAAACCAATTTACCCACTAAGAGAGATATGGTGAACAGGAGCACTTGTTTCATGCCGGCATTTCGGTCTAAATTAATGATATTAAGTCAATTTCTAAGAAGGCGTCAGGAACAAAAAAGGCCATCCCGCGA
>JAYWAZ010000306.1:0-3433 GCA_043781975.1 Bacteroidota bacterium | reverse complement strand
TCCCGATCTTTCGCACTTCAGCGATATTGTATTCCAGGCTGGCATCGGGCACCCCAAAGGCCGCGAATGACCTGAGCGATGAATTGGTCGTATCACGTTTGCGCTGGTTACTGAACACCGACATTTTGTTGGTATAAAAAATACTATGGTCTTCGATCAGGAAGCGGAATTTATTGCCGGGCATTTTTTTACCCAGGCATTGAAAGGGCATATTGCTGAAAACACCGGTGGGGATGATGCATATTTTTTTCTTGCTGCCGATATTATCGTAAACGGTTGAGATCAGTATATTATACAGGTCATCGGCCACGTCTTTGAACTCCACATCCACCGGAAATTTTATCTCATCTTCCGGTTCCGACCTTACAGACAAGGGCCCGGTGCCGGTAGGCTTACCCACATCCTTTATGGATTGAATGAAGTTGCTGATCCGGGGAACAATATCAACGTGCATCGTATCCACCGCCAGTTTTTCATTCGTGAGGGTGAATATCATCAGCGTCTTATCATTCAACAGGTACAGGGCCACGGCCAGGTCATCCGGCAACTGGCCCTTGTAATTATTGAATTCATCGGCATTGTATCCCTTGAAATAAGGACTCAGCTCGGGATACTGCGTTACCACGTCCTGCAAAAAATTATTATAATCGGCTTCCAGTATCTCTATTTTTTTAAGCGTTTCCGTTTTCGCCGTGCCGGTTTGTTTTTCCAGGGTATTCTCCAGCGCCTTCCTGGATTCCTGCAGGGCCAGCAATTTCTTCAGCGCTTCATTTTTTTCCGCGTCACCGGAATTCACCGACAGGCTGCCCGATAATTCTTTGATGCCCGCGATATTACTCCTGTTGGCAAAGGCCCAGGCTTCTTTGATATTTCCGGTATTGTAATAAGAAAAAGTGATCTTGTTATAGAGGTCCGATTTACGGGGATCATTGTTGAATATCTTTTTTGCTTCTTCCCCGCCGTATAAATTTTCCGCGTTCTTATCCAGTTGCCCAACAGCGCCTTTGAAATAAACAATGGCGCTATCGAAACTGCGTCGGTTATAAAAAACCAGTCCAAGTTCATAATAAGCTGTCCAGCCACCGGGTATCCTGTACTGAGCCGTTAACGCCACACTTCTTCTTAAATTAAATTCAGCAGAATCTGCATTATTATCCCTGGCGTATATCCTCCCCAGTTCCACGAGTGCATCGATCAGTTTTTCTTTTTCGCCACTGGCAGCAGCAAAATCCCGGGCATAGGTAAAGTACCCGGCCGCCTGTTCTGATTTGTTCTCATTAAAAAATATCTTCCCCAGTACGAGTGCCATACCCGATGCCACCCGGTTCAGTTTTAATTTTTTTGCTTTTGGAAAAATGTCGAGCAAAACAGACTTCGCTTCATCTGATCTTTTCAGGCCTATCAGGCATTCCGCGATATTGCTTTTTACCAGTAAATAATTTTCATTCAGGATCCCTTTATTCATTGTTGCCAATGACTTTTCAAAGTTTTGCATCGCCTTTCCGTAATCTGCCTGGCTCATGTACACTTCACCGATATTATTGAACATGATCCCCCGCTCCTCTTCCTGCAATTGTTCTTTAAAAATACTGTCGGCCTTTAAATAAGCATTCACCGACTCCCTGTATTCGCCCATGCTGCTCAATAAAACGCCCCGCGAAGCATAGGTATTGGCCAGCCGGATCACATTACCCGATCTTTCAAAAATGAGCATGGCGTGATCATTATCGGTCATCCCTTTACTGAATTCAGCGGTTCTCGAATATAAGAAAGAGGATGCCTGCAGCGTAGTTCCTAATGCAATACTGTCTTTAATATCGCTGGCCATGGTGATGGCGCTTGTCAAAATTTCGTCAGCTTTTTGAAATTCTCCTTTGGAAATATGAACACCTGCTATATCATTCAATTGTGTGACCGCACCACTTTTATTAATGGTATCTAAAATAGCCAATGCAAGATGATGATAAGCCAAAGCGCTGTCGAGTTCAGTATTGCTTTCAAAATAATAGGCTTTTAAATTAAGGCAACCCGCCCGGGATGAGGCTGTTTTCATTTGCGCACTCAGTGATTCACATGCTTTGTAATAATTGTTGCCCGTTGCTGTGTTATGCGCATGGTATGCCAGCAAACCCAGGGATATATCAGTATTGAACTCATAATTTGTATTTCCGCTTTGCATGCTTTTCATTCTTGCCTGCTCATAAAACAGTCTTGACCTCAATGTATCGATCGTAAACCAGGCATCCCCCATCTGGTAGAGGGCTTTGATGGTGGCCTTACTGCTAAACCCCATCGCTTTTTCAAACCACGAGATCGCTTCCTTATAATTTTCATCATTTAAAAACACTTCCCCTTTTATATTATAGATGTCCGACAAGCCCGAACTGTCATTTATTTGCCGGTAGATGAGCAGGGCCGAATCCAAAGCCTGTATGGATGCATGTTTTGAGCCACTCTCCTGGTAGAGCTGCCCGATCTTTGTCCAGGAAAAAGCCTGGCCCGGAAGGTTCTTACTTATTTTTCTATACGTGATCGATTCTTTGTGTGCAAGCACGGCAGAGTCATAGTTGCCCAATTCCCAGTAACAACTACCCATCAGTGATTTTGAATAACCGGCATTATTACTGTCGCCCTGCAACAGCAATATCTGGGCAGACTTTTCACAGAACTCGAGGCTTCTCCGGTAATAACCCTGGTTGTAAAAGCTGTAAGCAATTTCATTTCCAACTATTGCCATATTTTTAATATCACTGCTGTTCCTGTATATTTCGGCGGAGGTAATGAATGCATCCAGTGCATCCCAGGGCTTACCCTGCTCGTTATATACCCGCCCTTCGTATTTATAATAACCGGCGTTTTTTATATTGGCATTGTGGCTATTGATCTTATTGTTTATGCTGATGGCCGTATCGAGTAGTTTCAATGCCTTATCATACTCACCTAACTGGTAACTGATATCAGACCGGTACTGGTATATCTTTTCCAGGTTATTTTCATCTCCCGTACTTGTTTTATATGCCAGCACTTGTTGGATGCCGGTTAATTTACCCGCAGCCGCATGCAGCAGGTTGTCGGCCTCTTTATAGCGGGAGATCTTGAACAGGCAATAACCTTTTTTGATCATGGCCTGTATCTCATCGCTCTTTTGTTTTGATGCGATCGCAGCCTGTATCGCTTTATCACAATACGCAATAGCATCGGCATAACTATCCTGGTTCAAAAATATCTCCGCCTTACTCAGCAGGGTAGATGCTTTACTGACCGAATCGTTCACCGTATACGACAGCAGGATGGCAAAATCCGCCAGTTCATGCGCCGCTTTGAATTGCGATCTTTCAGACAACTCAACGGCTTCTGTTCCCAATGATGCCGGCACTGACTCCTTGATAACATCTGTTTCGTACTCGGCCGCTTTTTTTGTAAACGCTGCTTT
>JAYWAZ010000305.1:0-3436 GCA_043781975.1 Bacteroidota bacterium | reverse complement strand
GGTCGATAAAGAACCCGGGGATATGATAATTTTTCTGGACCAGGTTGCCAGCTGTATTATACAGGTAATCGACATTGAATTCCAGGGGTGGAAAAATGCTGTTGATGATGCCGTGCAGGTAGATGATCTTTTTGGTGGCGAGGTCCACGATAAAATATTCATCGGGGTCAATGAAGATGGTATCTGCTGCATAGAAGGGCATGGAATTAAAGAGCAGGTTATTGCCTAGGCTGTCGATATGCGTGATATCGGTGACGGTATCTCTTGAATTGATCGTGGCGATGATGGAACTGAGGGCCACACCCGAAGCGCTGTCATGACTGTCGATCTTGCTGATGCGGCAATCGGTGCCCACGATGAGCCCGTCGGTATTTATATTTCCACCGTTCTCAAGGCTGTATTCTTTAGTGCAGGAATAAACCACGATGCTAAGGAGGAGGATTAAAATATATGATCTTGACTTTTTCAATGACGGGTATTTTATGTTTATAAAACTATTGATCAAATTTAAAGACTGCTCACGGACCAGATCACATTTTTAGTAATCTGCCTTGAAAGTTCCATTGGTGATCGTAACCAGGCTTAATGAAATATCACGCACCGTTCCGCTGAATGTTCCCTGTACAACACGGGTAGAGGTATTGATCGAAGTGATCACCGCACTCAAATTCGTATTGAAGGGCACAGGGATATTCGGATCACCAATTAAAATGAAGGTCAATCCCTGTTGAAAATTAAAGGAGGCATACTTTCCCGTAAGTGAAGTTCCGGAATAGTTCCCTGCGCTTACTGCTCCCGCCGTATTGATGAGGCTCAATGTAAAACCGTCGGCGCCCGTACCGTTGATGTCCAGTTGCTCCGAACCGCCACCCAGGTCTGTCAGTAGTCCGTCGCAGGGACCCGTATACGTCGTAGTTCCAACCTTGAATGAATAAATACGGTCCACTGGTGCGGCCACGATAATATCAAAAGTACACATCGAAGTACCGATGCTGGGTGTCAGTGTACTGGTGCCGGCAGTCAAAGGCGTGCTGCCTACTGTTGGCTGCAATGTCACGTTTTGCAAACCTGTGGCGGTAAATAAACCCGAGGCGGTGAATTTTATTCCGTTCACCAGGTCGGTAGTAAGCGTATAAGTTCCGGCGGTTGTTACATTCACTTCCACCACCACATTATTTGAACTGTTCAAAACCGTACCCGCCGTATAGGTTCCGTTAATGGTAGCCGGGGTACAGATTCCCGGGTCGCCGCTAAGGGTATAAACCGCGGGAGGCGCCGGGGCCAAATAAGTCACCACAAATTTACAGGTAGAGGATGCTCCCGTAATGGTATAGGTAAATGCTCCGGCTGCCGCGGGTGTGCCGGTTGCTGTTAATGTAACCTGTTGCGCACCTGATGCAGTGAAATTTCCGCTTGCAGAAAAACTTATGCCATTTTGTGTGTCGGTTGATAAAGTATAGGCTCCGATACCCGCTACGGTCACATCTACTTTAGCCGTATTGGAAGCCGAGGTGGTGAATGCCGCCATATAAATACCGTTCAATGTTACACCTGTACAATTGTTCGGTGTTCCGCCCAGGGTATAGTTTGCTGCCCCCGAGCCCGTACCGGTCACCGTTATGGCGAATGTGCAAACGCTGGAATCATATTTTATGGTAAATATATCGATACCCGCAGCAATGGGTTTGCCGCTGGGATAAAGGCGTATCGTATTCAAACCGCTGCCCAC
This sequence comes from Bacteroidota bacterium, assembly GCA_043781975.1. GTDB lineage: Bacteria > Bacteroidota > Bacteroidia > Chitinophagales > Chitinophagaceae > Ferruginibacter. The sequence goes on along the minus strand of JAYWAZ010000305.1, from coordinate 1,707 downwards.
ATTCCCTGTTTTGTGGAAGGAATAGCCGTTCACTGTGTCAGACTTGACATCAAAAGTTCCGGGAATGGAAACATCCACCTTCACATCCACGTAATTGGCGTTGGTCTGAACACTGTCCACTTTAAAAGTTCCAAAAACCGTAACCGGGAGGCAATCGCCAGTAATGGCGCTTTTTAAACTGCCCTCGGATAAACCGTTGGTATCAAAGCTCAATTCTTTCTGGCAGCCGCTAAACAGCACAATTGCCATCGCCCCCGCCAGCATCTGTTTTACAATTCTCATATCCAGGTATTATTTACAGGCTAAAGATAAGTTTTTTACGAAATCTGGGATTCATCATTTACCAATGCCCCCGTTTCCACCGTATGATGCATTTCGTCGGTATTACGCTGCTTAAAAAATCGTTTTTGAAATAACAAAATGGTGATGACCCCCGTTGAGATAGAAGCATCGGCCAGGTTGAATATCGGGCGGAAGAATTCAAAGTCCTGCCCACCCCAAAAAGGGAACCAGGAAGGGAAATGCCCCCTGATGAAGGGGAAATAGAGCATATCCACCACATTACCGTGCAGGAAGGAGGAATACCCATGACTGGAAAACGCCGCCAGTCCGTTATAGATCGAGTAATCATTATAAGTGGGGTCCACGGTCATTCCCTTATCGAATATCATTCCGTAAAAGGAGGAATCGATCAGGTTTCCCAGCGCCCCGGCGTACACCAGCGCCGCACAAACAATGAATCCGCGGTGGTATTTCTCGCGCACGATCCTGCGCAGGTACCAGGTTCCAAAGACCACGGCGGCCATACGGAAAACGGTAAGGGCCAGTTTACCCCAGTTGCCACCGAATTTCCAGCCATAGGCCATACCCGGGTTCTCCACAAAATAGAGTTGGAAACCACTGCCAATGATCTTATGCGATTCATTCAGGTGGAAATGCGTTTTGATCCAAATCTTTAAAACCTGGTCGGCGATCACGATCAATAAGATGATTAATGTTACGTGTCTGAGCTTCATAATGAGAGGCAAAGATAGGAAAGTTAAGAGTATGGAGTTGGCAGTTAGCGGTTGGCAGTTAGCGGTTGGCAGTTAGCAGTTGGCAGTTCCGACTATGAACTAAAGACTATTCTTCGTAATACACCCGTTTCACCCTTTGCGAAATTCCCGTGAGTATCTCGTAAGGAATGGTTTGTGCCCGATCGGCTAACTCGGTTACGGACAATTGCCCACCAAAAACGATCACTTCATCCCCTTCGCTGGCGTTGATGCCGCTGATATCGAGCATGGTCATATCCATACAGACATTCCCGATCACCGGAGCCCTGCTTCCGTTCACCCACATGATGCCTACTCCATTGCTTAAACTGCGGGGGTAGCCATCGGCATAGCCTATGCGCACTGTGGCGACCATGGAATCTTTTGATGCCACTCCTTTGCGGCTGTACCCCACGCTTTCACCCGCCTTCACCATTTTTATCTGCGAAATGGTGGTCTTCAGCGTGCTTACATTTTTCAATTGCTGCTGCATGGAGGCATCGCTGTCGATGCCATATAAACCGATGCCCAGCCTTACCATATCGAGCTGCCGTTTCGGGTGCCGGTGAATGGCCGAGGTATTCGCCATATGGCGGAGCAGGGGATAGCCCAGGGTTCTTTGCAGCATATCACAGCAAATTGAAAAAGTGGCCGCCTGTTCATCAGTGAACGC
>JAYWAZ010000304.1:0-3447 GCA_043781975.1 Bacteroidota bacterium | reverse complement strand
ATTTTATTTTACCCATTGTGAATATTCGTAGACAAATGTATTCAATCGAAAACAAGCCGCTATACCAATTTGTTGGTATTTATTGATGAACAACTTTGCCAAAGTTTTCATGATTATTCTTATGATCTGTATGGTATCTCAATAATGACCGTAGTGCCTTTTCCCGGCGAGGAATCAATATCAATGGTTCCCTTCAGGTATTCTACCCTGGATAAAATATTTCCCAGGCCGATCCCCTTTTTTTCTTCCAGTGCCTTATTGTAATTGAAGCCACGGCCATTGTCTTCAACAGTTAAATTAATATAAGCAGGGTATTTGATGAGTTGTATGGTTACTTTCCCTGCCGATGCATGTTTTACAATATTATTTAAAAGTTCAAGGATGATACGGTAGACACTGATCTCCGCCGTCTCTTCGATCCTTCCTTCAAATTCATGCGCCGTAAATCTGATCTGCATGCCTGAATGGGAGGATATTTTACCGATCAGGTTTTGTAATGCGGCCACCAATCCAAGTTTTGATAAAGTTGCAGGCATGATATTATGTGAAATATTACGAAGCTCTGTGGAGGCTTCATCTAATAAATCAAGAGTTGCCTGGTATTTTTCCAGTTGATCTGCCGTTAGGTTTTTTTTGCTTTCTTCCAACGATGATAATTTGAGTTTGGCCGCGGAGAGTACCGAGCCCAGGCTATCGTGTATGTCCTGGGCAATGCGTTTTCGTTCCTGGTCCTGCGTAGATACGATGGCATTGAATAATTCATTTTGCTGGCGGCTGTATTCGCGCTGGTATTTATTTTTTTGTTTTAAGCGATAGCCATAGTATAACAGCAGCAGTACGATCAGTAAAAAGGCAAAACTGCCGATGATGATATTTCTTATCTGTTGTTCCTTTGCAATTTCTTTATCTTTTTTTGCCACATCATACTGGCCCTGTATCCCCGCGATCTTCATTTTGGTTTCATTGTTCACGATCGAATCTTTCAGTCCGGTGAAGAGCTGGTAAAAATAAAAGGCGCTGTCGTACCTGTGTTGCAATGCATAGACCTGGGACAAATATTGGGCAGCATCCCGTGTATTTTCACGGTGTTGTATTTCCTGCGACAGGTTAAGCCCATACCGAAGGTAATTGATGGCATTTTTAAGGTCCAGCCGGTCTTTGAATACATCGCCGGCATGGATATAATAAGAAGCAAGATCATATTTTGGCGGCGGATATTTTTCCGCATAGCTGATGGACGACAACGCATATTCAAGGGCCTGCTTCGTGTCCCCGGCCAATTTATAAACAATACCCAGGCGATAGAGGGCCTTGGATCTGTACTGCGGCGACCAGGCTTTTACCTGGTTTGTATCGGGCCCCCCGGGATGAAGGAACAACTGGTCACAGATGCGGATCACTGTTTTTAATGCGGCTATGGCCTCTTCGTATTTTTTTTCCTGTGAATAAACATCGGAAACCTCACCCAGGGCATGGGCCAGCATTAAACTGTCCTTCAGCTCCTTTGAATCACCGATATACAACGCATAATATTTTTCGGCCGCTGTGAAATTTTCCTGTTTAAAATAAATGTACCCCAGGATATTATGGCAATGTGCGGCTCTTTTTTTATCGTTCATCTTTTCAGCGACCGTCATCTCCCTGCTTATAGTAGCCATCGCATTGGGATAGTCACCGAGATAGAAATAAAGGTTCAGCAGGGGAGAAAAAAATTCTGGTTCCTGGTTGGTGTATGGTAAGATGGTTGCCTGGTCCAAAGCCAGTTCGTAATAATTTATGGCCGTTTTATATTCTTTTTTGTCCTGGTATATCGCGGCGTATTCCTGGTTTGCCAGGGCGAGGCCTTGTTTAAAATGTAGTTTTTCTGCGAGGAATAGCGCTTCGGCTACCCATTGGATATTTACTTTTTCGGGCTCCCGGCGAAGGCCCGCAAGTATCAGCAGCCTTAACACTTTTGACGTGTCATCCGGGCCGTCTGCGATCAAATGCTTCAGAGAATCCGCCTGAAACTTTTTCAAAAGCATACTGCTATTTTGCACAGTTGATTGTGCATGCGAAATGCCCGTTTGTAAGCATGTGGCAAGGACCCATATGAAGCGTAGACAATTCATCGTGTATGGCCGTGTATGAAACAAACTTAGCATAAAATACCAGCTATTGCAAGTAGCTGAGCTTTGTTATATTTGTTGCTCAATTTTATCCATGCAGGTCATCCCGGTAACCGATAGTTCCACTGCCCGCCAGTTCATACAAGTGGCGGTTAAACTGTATAAAAAAGATACCAACTGGATCCGCCCATTGGACAAGGATATCAATGAAGTATTCGACAAAAAGAAGAACAAGGCTTTTCGTTTCGGGGAGGCCGTCAGATGGATATTAAAAGACGATGACGGGAAATTGATCGGCCGTATCGCCGCGTTCATCAACAAAAAATACAAGAACAAGGATGATGATGTTCCTGTGGGGGGTATTGGTTTTTTTGAATGCATCAATGATCAGGATGCTGCCGACCTTTTATTGGATAACGCAAAGCATTGGCTGATACAACAGGGTATGCAGGCCATGGACGGGCCCATCAACTTCGGCGAACGCGATCGTTGGTGGGGTATGGTGACCATGGGATTTTATGAATCCTTGTATTGCATGAATTATAATCCGCCCTATTATGTCACGCTATTTGAGGATTATGGATTTAAGCTTTTTTATAACCAGGTATGTTTTGGCATGGACCCCAAGGCTCCCCTGAAACAAAAGATGTTTGACCGGCATGCGCAATTTGCCGGCAATCCCGAATTCACTTCGAGTCATATTAAAAAAGAGCAGCTGGAAAAATTCGCGGCAGACTTTACCACGGTGTACAATAAAGCCTGGGCTGGCCATGGTGGGTTAAAACAACTGGCGAAAGAACAGGTGATCATGATGTTCAAAAAGATGAAGCCGGTGATGGATGAGCGGATCATCTGGTTTGCCTATCATAAGCAGGAACCGGTAGCCATTTTTGTAAATATTCCCGACTTGAACCAATGGTTCAAACACCTGCACGGTAAATTCGGGTTGCTGCATAAACTTAAATTCCTCTGGTTAAAGAAATTTAAACCCAACAAGAAATTCAACGGGCTGGTCTTTGGCATTGTTCCGGAATGGCAGGGAACAGGAGTTGACGCCTTTATGGTGGTGGAAGCGGCCAAACTGATACAGTCACCGGCCGTGCCCTATACGGAGTACGAAATGCAATGGATCGGGGATTTTAATCCTAAAATGCTCAATATTGCCGAAACCCTTGGGGAATCTTACCGCAGCCGTAACCTGGTCACTTACCGCTATCTGTTTGACCGGACCAAGGTTTTCCAACGCCATCCGATACTGGGATAAACAAAAACTATTGGGAAATTTGCAATTTGCAATGCGCAATAATGAGGCTTTAAAAAGCGAAAGTGCATAAATTTA
>JAYWAZ010000303.1:0-9555 GCA_043781975.1 Bacteroidota bacterium | reverse complement strand
TGAACATTGAGTATTGAATATTGATCATTCATGTAATCCATGATCGATTCACCAAGATACCCCACCGATACAATGAATTTTTTAACACCCTGCTTCTTTAAATGCTCTATAACATAGTACAGAAAAGGCTTTCCGGCCACGGGTGCCATACATTTGGGGATATCGGAAACGATTGAACGTAGCCTGGTTCCAAGTCCTCCGGCCAATATGATAGTTTCTTTGAGCATTAACCGAAATATTGTTCTTCCACCAACTGGCAAATGATATGTCCCAGCATGATATGGCTTTCCTGGATCCTCGGCGTATCGGTTGAAGGCACGTTGATGAGATAATCGGAGAGGCGCTTCAAATCACCACCGGTCATACCTGTAAAGGCAATGGTGGTCATTCCATTCGCCCGGGCGGCTTCAAATGCATTGATGATATTTTTACTGTTCCCGGAAGTGCTTAGTCCAACGAGCACATCTCCCTTTTTGCCCGTACCCTTTATCAGCCTGGAATAGATGACATCAAAACTATAATCATTGGCAACGGCTGTGAGGTAAGAACTATTGCAGTGCAAAGCCTCGGCGGGCAATGCATCCCTGTCGGTATAAAAACGTCCGCTGAACTCAGCAGCCAGGTGCTGCGCATCGGCAGCACTGCCGCCATTGCCGCAGAACAATACTTTGTTGCCGTTTTTAAACGCGTTGACGATCACGGCAACGCAATCATTTACCGTTTTAAGCAGTTCATCGTTTTGTAAAACAAGTTGTTTTACATCAATCGACGCCTGCACTATATGCTTTATTTTTTCCATGCGCTATCGTTTTAAATGCTCCAGGTGGTCAAGCCATAATCGGAAAAACTGTATTTTTTTACTTCCCCTCCAAAATTATTTAATGTTTCAATAACGGCATAACGGGTATTGCCGGGACAATAGAATATCATGAAACCCCCGCCGCCCGCTCCACTGATCTTGCCACCGGTGGCACCCGCAGCTTTCGCGGCATCGTATATCCTTTCAATTCCCGAATTACTGATATTGGCCGCCATCTGCCGCTTTTGCTGAAACCCGAAATCAAGGATCGCTCCCAGTTCGTCCAGCTGCCCCTTCAACAATGCTTCTTTCATCCGCCTGGCCTGTTCTTTCAACTGGTGCATAGCCGCGATGCTTTTTTCGTTTTTTTCATTCACATTTTTAACCTGTTCTTTGATGATATCGGCACTTTCCCGGGAAGTGGCGGTAAAGTAAAGGACGAGATTATTTTCCAGTTCATGCAGGTATTCCGGTTTTATACGCAAAGGGTTCACGACCACTTTATCATGCTCATAGAATTCCATAAAATTGACCCCGCCGAATGTAGCGGCGTACTGGTCCTGTTTACCCCCTGCCAAACCCAGGTCTTTGCGCTCAATATCATAGGCGTAATGTGCCAGTTCGTAATCCTTCAAAGGCAGTTTCATCATTTCAACGAAAGCGCCGAGGATGGCCACTACAAGGGTTGAGGAAGTGCCCAAACCCGACCCGGCAGGCGCATCAACGTAAGTGGATAAACGAAAACCAGATACCGGCATTCCATAGTCCTTTTGTACCCGGTTATAAACGCCTTTCAGCAGGTCCAATGTTCCGTCAACAGGCAACTGGGCCTGCAAACCAAATTCCTGTACCTCTTTCCGGTCAAGGGCTTCTACGCTGATCCTGTTCTCAGCAAGCGGTTCAATGGTAGCGTAGGCAGACAGGGAAATCGTGGCGTTGAGTATGGCGCCCCCGTAAAGATCACTGTAGGGGCTCACATCGGTGCCACCTCCGGCCAGGCCGATTCTTAAGGGAGCTTTGCTTCTGTAGATCATGAAGGGTGGTTGTCGGGTGCAATTTATACCGATTGAGCCAATTCCGATATGGTTTCCACCAATTTTGTCCAGCTGAATTTTTTCTTTTCCTCGACCAGTTGTGGTAAAAAATAATTTTCACCCTTTTGAAAATATTCCATGATCTTCTCCGCGATGGATGGGGCAGTGGGCTCAGCCACCAGTCCGGCCCTGCCATCGGGCACCATTGCCGGTAATCCGCCAACATTGGTAACGATCATGGGTATCTCAAAATGATAGGCGAGGGGCGTAACACCGCTTTGTGTAGCATTACGATAGGGTTGTACCAGTACGTCGGCAGCCGATAAATAATATTTTACGTCGGAATCGGGAATGAAATCGGTGTGCAGGATCAACTGATCCCTGATGCCCAGTGCATCGATCTGTTCGTCGTACGGTTTTTTATCATCATAGAACTCGCCGGCGATAAGCAATTTTAAAGGTTGGATGTTGAATGTTGAATGTTTTATTACATTCATAGCTTCCAACAAAAGATCAAGCCCTTTGTATTTACGGATAAAACCGAAAAATAAAATTATTAATTCTTCATTATTAATTTTTAATTGTTTCCTGGCTTCTTCTTTTGAAATTTTATCGCCGAAATTATCGTACAGGGGATGGGGCACCAGCATGGCGGGTTTGTCTTTTGTAAACAGCCGAAGGTCATTCATCACTTTTTCACTCATGGTAATGAATGCATCAACGGGTTTGATGAAATACCGGGTGAACCATTTATCACCGACACGTTTTTCGTGTGGTACAATATTATCGGCGATGCAAATTATTTTTGAATGACGGTTTTTTTTGAGGATGCGAAGTATCGTTCCAAGGCAGGGCCCCATGAAGGGTAACCAGAAACGCACCACCACCAGGTCGGGCTTTAACTTTTTCAATTCCCTTCCAACACTTATCCAGTTGAACGGGTTGATGGAATTAATCCTGACATGGATATCCAGATCCTTCGGAGCGGGTTCATCAGATCGTTGTGTCTTGCCGGGAAATAAAAACCCGGGGTATTGCAGGGAGAAAGAATAGATGCTGGTATCAAAACCCTGTTGCATGAATTCCTTTGCCAGGCGCTCATTGAAAGTGGTGATGCCTCCGCCACGCAGGGGATGTGCGGGGCCAAGGATTACAATTTTTTTATATAATGGAAACACGGATGACACTGATTTAGACGGATGTTAACGGATTTTTTTCTTGTCGTTTGTAAAAACTTTTCTTTGAAAAAATGGTTTCTCCCCAAAAAATAAAATTAAACCAACTTCATACTCTGTAGCTTTTAGGTAATTAACTATTGGAAGTTCATGTTCCATAATGATTCCCCCTTCACCTGCTTTCAATTCAAGTATTACCTTATTTTCTAGCAGGATGTCAGCATAATAAATACCTACCTGTGATTAGGGTAATATACTTTTATTGGAGATTGTTGTGAACAATGGACGTTGCAATTCTGCAATTCCAACATCATGGCATTTTCATAAACTTTTTCCAGGAACCCATACCCTAATTCATTGTATACTTTATAAAAACATTTCAGAATGGTATCTGTTGTTTCCTGATAAAATAGCATAAAATCCGTTTTAATCAGCCTCTATCCGTGTCATCCGTGTTTCTATCCATCACAACCCAGTTTTTTCCTCGATCAGATAATTATTCCGTTCCGGTGAATTCCTGGCGATCAGTTCACCGATAAAACCGGCTAAAAACAATTGGGTACCGATGATCATTGCAAGGATGGCAAAGAAAAATACGGGCCGCTGGGTCATTCCTGTCTTGTCTAAGAAGAATTTTGAAATGGTGAGGTAAATGAAAATGGCAAGACCGAAAAGGAAAGCGATGGTTCCCCATAAACCAAAAAAATGCATAGGCCGCTTTCCAAACTTGCCCACGAACATGATGGAACCCAGGTCAAGAAAACCATTTACAAACCTTTCCCACCCGAACTTGGTTACGCCATATTTCCGGGGGCGGTGCTCCACCACTTTTTCCCCGATCCTGCGAAAACCCGACCATTTTGCCAGCACTGGAATATAGCGGTGCATCTCGCCATACACTTCAATGCTTTTCACTACTTTTTTGCGGTATGATTTCAGTCCACAATTAAAATCATGAATCTTGATCCCGGAACTTCTACGGGCGGCAGCATTGAAAAGTTTGGAAGGGATATTTTTAGAGAACGTGTTATCATACCTTTTCTTCTTCCAGCCGCTCACCATGTCAAAACCATCTTCCACGATCATCTTGCGGAGGCCGGGAATTTCATCCGGACTGTCCTGCATATCCGCGTCCATCGTGATCACCACGTCTCCCTGGGCCGCTTTAAAACCCTCGTTCAATGCCGCGCTTTTACCATAATTGCGCTGGAATTTTATGCCCTTGATATTGGGATTGGCGCTGCGTAATTGCCCGATCACTTTCCAGGAGTCATCGGTACTGCCATCATCGATCATGATCACTTCATAAGAATACTTATTATCCAGCATCACCTTCTCGATCCAGGCGGCCAGTTCCGGCAGGGATTCATCTTCGTTATAAAGTGGTATGACAATTGAGAGGTCCATAATCATGAATTTCTTCTCTTTAATAAAAAAGATACCGATGCAGTCACCACCGCACCAATGATCAGGTATCCGAAAATGGCGCTGGATACAAGCATCACGATGTAAAAGTCTTTCATTTTTTCGATATTCCGGTCCATTTCTGCAGGGGTGCTGTTTCCCTTGCCCACCATCTCGGCACGGTAGGCCTGCGCCATCTGCTCTTTGAACTCGGGATGCATTTTGTTAAATACAAAAGTAAATATTACCATCAGTAAGGTAACCACGATAAAACATTTGAATCCCTGCGAAAAATATTCGCCGAATTTGTTGGAATGTTTTCCCGATCTTGAAAAATCCAGCAATGTCCATACGATCCCTGCGGCAAAAATGATGTAGATCAGGTATTGTAGCGGACTGTCGAATGGCAGCTTCGCGTAAAAGATCAATAAGGATATGCCGATCATCAGCAGCCCCGTGATCAATCCTTTTTTTGTGGCGTTCAAATTTTTCAGCATATTCAGTTATTCAGGTGAATCTTGTTTTTATTGATGACGCCTACCACGCTTCCTTTGAATTTTTTATCGATGAATGGCGAGTTCTTTGATTTCGACCTGATCAGGGCCGCTTCAAAAACATATTCCACTGCGGGGTTGAACAAACTGAGCGTTGCAGGAACGCCTTCCCGGATCTCCGGAAGAGACAGGCCAAAAGTATTCCGGACTGCAACCGTTTGCATGGAAACAAAGGCATCCACATCGAGTCCCATGGTGTTCATCGCAGGGAAGCAGGTTTCCAGACCGATCATCCCATTCTTTGCATATTCAAATTCACAGGTCTTGCTGTCCCAGTTTTGAGGTGAATGATGCGATGCTATAAAATCGATTACACCTTCGCGTAAGGCGTCGCGTAGGGCCAGCATATCGTTACGACTGCGCAGGGGAGGGTCTACCTTCAGATTAGTATCATAAGTAACAAGGTCCTCATCGCAAAAGAAACAATGATAAGGGGTCACTGAACAGCTAACCCTTAACCCCGTTGCTTTTGCCTTCGTGATAAGGTCGATGCTTTTTTGGGTTGATACCCCCGTAAAATGAATTTTGGAACCGGTATACCTGACCAGGTCAATATCCCTTGCGATCATCAGTTCTTCTGCCAGGGCCGGTTTTCCGGGTAAGCCCAGTTGGGTGCTGATGATGCCTTCATTGATCAGCCCATGTGTGCCAATGGTGTTGTCCCCGGGCAACTGAATGATAATACCGTCAAAAGCCATCACATACTGAAGGGCTTTTAATAAAATGCCGGGCGATTGTACCGGGTGAGTACCATCGCTGAAAGCGGCTGCTCCCGCCTGGCGCATATCGTACATTTCCGACAAAGCATCACCTGTTGCATTTTTTGTTACCGATCCCATAGGATGTATGGTCGTTACAAATGCTTTTGATCGCTGAATGATATATTCAACCTGCGATTTATTGTCCACCACGGGTTTACTGTTCGGGATCAGCAGCACGTCGGTGAAACCCCCGGCAGCAGCTGCAATGGCGCCCGTTTCAAGGGTTTCCCTGTATTCATATCCCGGGTCGGCGAAATCAGCAAAAACATCCATCCATCCGATGCTTACGCACAATCCTTTTTGTTCGATCAGCTGGTCCGCTTTTTCGTTTATCCCTTCACCAATACCTGTAATGATGCCATCGGTGATCAAAATATCCTTGGTTTGTCCGTTGAAAGGAGAAGAGGGGGAAATGATGCGGGCCTGCTTTATTAGAACCTTCATGAAGTAAAAGTTGCGCTAAGATAAGACAAGTTGTGCTTTTTTGAAGCGGCATAAAAAAATCTCTACAAAAGTAGAGATTTAAATTGTCGGGATGACAAGATTCGAACTTGCGACCCCACGCCCCCCAGACGTGTGCGCTACCGGGCTGCGCTACATCCCGAAATACCTGTCCTGCCTCAGGTAGAACCAGGCTCCGAAACCGGAGGGCAAAAGTAATGGCAAAACTCAAGATTGCAAAAAAGGATTACCAACTCTTCAGTTCATTCCGGTAAAACCGGTATTCGGGAGTATTGATAATATCCTCATCATTCACCTCGTACCAGGGCGACACCCTTTCGTCCATTGGGTTTATCAGCACATGGATGTCCTGCGCAGGCATATAACTTTGTGCAAGCAGGTAGATCTTCTTCCCAAAACTGTTTGTTGCAATATCCATCACGATCACGGCATGGCCCGGAAACCCTCCCCGTATCAATACGTCACCGGCTTCAATGGAAGAAAAATTCCCTACCGGCTTTAATTGTTTTGATAAGGAGGCGGAGCCGCACATGCCAAAGACCTGGTTGAGATACACCGTAAAATGATCCCTTGTATAGGGTGCCGAAAATTGATACCCGGTGTGAACATTATCGTAAAAGATGATCTGGGCATACTTCTTTTGTGTGAAAAGGAATTCCGCCCTCAAACGCATCACAGCGTCAGCGCATTGCTGCAGGTCCTTATTCCCCGTAGTGATATTCAATACAGCGAATTGCGCCGATTGGTTTCCTTTTGGCTGACCGTTGAATTTATACACGGTCTTGTCTTTTTTCAGTTCAACCCTTCTCAACCAGCCCGCAAATGAATTGCTGTCGGCCACCGCACGCGTGAATCCTTCGGGCAATGGGATATTACTGATCCGGGCATAGGGATTATCAATTTTGGCATTTACCGGCGGCTTATTTATTGTTGATGAAGCGTCATAACATGAAAAGGAAAGCAGGGGAATAAATAATATCAGCGTTTTGAACTGCATAAATTGCTATTTTTGATTTAACTGTACTTTGATGCCATTTCGCATTTAGTGCATACAAATGTTTTGTTAAAGCCTATGGCCAGTATTTTGATCATTGATGATGAAAAAGCGATCCGGAAAACCCTGTCCGAGATCCTCAGCTATGAAGGGTATAAGATCGATGAAGCGGGGGATGGGGAAGAAGGATTGAAAAAATTCGGTGAGAAGACGTATGACCTGGTATTGTGCGACATTAAGATGCCCAAACTGGATGGCATCGAATTCCTGGAGCGGTCAAAAGATATCAATCCCGATGTGCCGATCATCATGATCAGCGGGCACGGTAATATTGAAACCGCCGTGGAAGCCGTAAAAAAAGGTGCTTATGATTATATCAGCAAGCCGCCCGACCTGAACCGGTTGCTCATCACTTTGCGCAATGCCCTGGATAAACAAAGCCTGGTAACGGAGACAAAAGTGCTGAAGCGCAAGGCCGGCAAGACGGGAGAGATGATCGGCGAAAGCGGGCCCATCAAGAAGATCAAGGACACTATTGAAAAGGTAGCGCCAACGGATGCACGAATTTTGATCACCGGTGATAATGGCGTAGGGAAGGAACTGGTGGCGCGCTGGATACATGAAAAAAGCAACCGCAGCAACGGGCCCATGGTGGAAGTGAATTGCGCGGCCATACCGGGTGAACTGATCGAAAGCGAATTATTTGGACATGAAAAAGGTTCTTTTACTTCTGCAATCAAACAACGTATCGGAAAATTTGAAACGGCCAACGGGGGTACATTATTCCTGGATGAGATCGGTGATATGAGCCTCAATGCACAGGCCAAGGTATTGAGAGCCCTGCAGGAAGGAAAGATCACCAGGGTAGGAGCTGATAAGGATATCACTGTTGACGTAAGGGTCATCGCCGCCACCAATAAAGACCTGCTCAAGGAAGTGGATGAAAAGAATTTTCGTCTCGACCTCTACCATCGTTTAGGGGTCATCATGATACATGTTCCTTCTTTAAATGAGCGGAAAGACGATATACCATCCCTGGTGGATCATTTCCTGGATGTGATCGCAGCCGAATATGGCCAGCCAAAAAAAAATATCGATAAAAAGGCACTTGAAGCCCTCCAGGCCTATAACTGGACGGGCAATATTCGTGAATTAAGAAACGTGGTGGAACGACTGATCATACTTTCGGGCAAAACCATCAGTTATGAAGACGTGGAAAACTATGTGTTGCCAAGGAAATAAAACAGTGCTAAGTTTGGGTTCGGGACCTGAAGCTATGCGGATCATTCAACCCTACCTTACCCTGATGACCCCAACCCATTGAACATTGAACATTAACTATTGAATTATAACTTTTAAATGAAGACCATTTATTGCGTAAGCGGGCTGGGTGCAGATGAACGGGCATTTTCAAATTTAAGGATCGAGGGATACCAATTGAAGGTCATTCAATGGCTGATTCCTACCCGTAATGAAACATTGTATCATTATGCCAAACGGATGCGTGCGGAAATTGATACCGATAACCCCATACTGATGGGGCTTTCCTTTGGTGGTATGATGTGTATTGAAATTGCAAAACAGATACCCGTCGAAAAGATCATCATCATATCCAGCATAAAATCTTCGCTCGAATTGCCAACCTGGATGAAGACCGTTGCCTGGTTGAAACTGAATAAGATATTACCGGTAGGCTCTTCCAAACTGACCGAACCCATTCAAAACAGGTTCCTGGGAATTTCAACAGCGGAAGAAAAAAATATCGTGGCCATATCCCGGAAAAATGCCAATAAAGCATATGTTACATGGGCCGTAAAACAGGCCATCAACTGGAAGAATGACTGGCATCACCCCGAGATCTATCATATTCACGGCGACAATGACAAGATGTTTCCCATCAATAAGTTGAAACCAACCTACACGCTGAAAGACGCAGGGCATTTCATGATCATGAACCGGGCTGCCGAAGTGAGCGAATGCATCAATGACATTTTGAAAATGCCCTGAGTTTGTTAAACATTTCAAACAATTTTATGGTAAACCCTTGTCAAACGGTTTTATATGGTATTTTTGGCGACATTAAAATCTGACTCATGAGCATTGGATGGATCATTTTTATTTTGACCGCACTGGGCTGGCATATTGGTATGTACGGCATGTTCAGGAAGGCGGGCATTGAAGGATGGAAGGCATTTGTTCCCTTTTACAATACCTGGTGCATGGTGCAAAAGATGGAACTGAAGAAATACTGGTTTTTCCTTCAGCTGGTGCCCATCGCCGGACAATTCATCACGATCTGGATCACCATCAAGTTCGTAGAACATTTCGGCCGGTTTGGATTCTGGCAGCACGGCGCCACGGTATTGCTGCCC
>JAYWAZ010000302.1:0-9568 GCA_043781975.1 Bacteroidota bacterium | reverse complement strand
CCTTCGTTTTTTCCATTTTCTTTACGGCCATCCTGATGTACTGCATCATTTTTTTCTCATACCGGAAGATCGCCACCATCCTGAAATGGTTATGTATCGTACTCTTCAGCTATATCATCATCCCGTTTCTAACGCATCCCGACTGGAAAGCGATCCTTAAAAGCACCTTCATTCCTTCCTTTGAGAATTCACTGGAATATTTTACAGCGCTGGTGGGGATACTGGGCACCACCATTTCACCCTACCTTTTTTTCTGGCAAACATCCATGGAAGTGGAGGAAGTTCAGCAGCAGCACCTGGTGATCGATAAGACCATCATGGCCAATATGAAAATTGATGTGAACGCCGGTATGATCTTTTCCAACCTTGTGATGTATTTTATCATCCTGGCAACAGGATCTGTATTGTTCAATGCAGGCATTCACCATATTAATACCGTGGATGAGGCCGCACTGGCTTTAAAACCATTGGCCGGCAACATGGCCTACGCCTTATTTGCATTGGGTGTAATTGGTACCGGCTTACTGGCCGTTCCCGTGCTGGCCGGATCGATGAGTTATATGATGGCCGAAACTTTTGAATGGGAAGAAGGCCTTGATAAAAAATGGTGGCAGGCTAAAAAATTCTACCTCGTACTGATTATTATTCTAGTGAGCAGCCTGCTCATCAATTTTACGGGCATCAGTCCCGTAAAGGCCCTGCTTTATGCCGCGGTATTGTATGGCATCACCGCCCCGGTATTGATCGCCGTTATCCTCCATATCTGCAATAACAAAAAAATAATGGGTGAATATACCAACAAACGATGGAGCAACGTAATGGGAATACTGGCTTTACTGACCATGGCCGGTGCATCGGGTTTTTTATTGTACCTGTTCTTAAGATAAAAGAACCAACCCGAACGGGATATATCTTTTCCGGCGGCGTATTGTTTTATAGACGATCAATTACCAACAATTCTTTTCAACAGTGATCTGAATACTCCCCAATCCCAGCGGGCGAAGCGGCCACGTTGTACCACCAGCGTATTGGCACCGGTATGCTGCAGGTAATAATGAAATACAAATTGTTCCCGGGGGTTCTGCCAGCCAATGATCTGGCCAAAGCGGAGATCGTTGAATACAAGTGTATCATTCCATTTCTCCACCGTATAAAACTGTTGGGAAAAACGGATGAGCTGTTGCAGGTCTTCATGGTCCCGCACCCGAGCGAGCATGGAATCATTGCGGGGAAAATATTGAAAATCTATCTGCTTCCTGCTGTCGAATAAGGAACGGAACCCCACATAATAACCGCTATCGTTACCTGCAACTACATACCACAACCAGTTTTGCAGCGGTGCCGGGGTTGTAAAATACCGCGTATGCACGATATGTTGCTTCGCTAAAATATCCCTTACATCACCGTCGATCTTAAATTTGTTGATCACGCAATAGCCCAGGTACAGCGAACTCATCAGCAAACCGAACCTCCACCAGAATATTCTTTTGGGGTGCCTGCTCTTCCTGAAAAGCAACACAACAAATGCGATCCCCGGCCCGATGGAAAAGAACGGATCAGCCACATAGATGGCATTAAAGGAAAAGCGGTAATGGCTGAAGGGCTCGAACCAGCCAATGCCGTAATTATTAAAAGCATCGATAAAAAGATGCACCAGTAGCTGCAGTCCGAAAAATAATATCCACTTTCGAATGGGAATATTGTGCGGCCGGTGCAACCGCTCCGCCAGCATGGCCAGCACGGGAGTAATGATGATGGCAAAGAAAACAGCATGCGTAATTCCCCGGTGGGCCAGTAAATTGCCCGAGGTGCTCATCCATGACGCAGCCAGAAAGTCTATATCAGGAACACTTTGAGCAATGGCGCCCAGTAACAAAGCCCTTTTGCCCATCTTTTTTCCCAGCAGGGCTTCCCCGATACAGGCCCCTACCGCAATATGCGTTAATGTATCCATCTCCTATACGTTCATAGCTATTTTACTAAAGATAGATATTTTACGCTGCCAGTGATTGAGGCGCATTTAAAAAACAGCCTTATTCACCATGTCGCTCACGATCAGCTGACCGTATTCATGGGCCAGTGATTCGGTGGATGCAGGGTTGAAGGATTTCGTCTGAACCGAATATACCAGCTCTTTACTAACGGCATCGTATAGGTTACTTTCCCAGAAATAGTCGGTATCGGTGACATAATACCCTGGTGTATACACCCGGCGGTTCAAGGTGGTATAATAACCCCACCAGCGGTTGTAATAGGGGGTATAGGGCGTATAGGTGATGCGGCCGGGAACATAAAACCGTTCACTCGTTTTATTAAGCAGCACGATCGTGATGATCGCGTCCACCCCGCTGTTGCGTATCTTTTCCACCGCATCCTTTTCATCCATGTTATCGAATACCCTGGGGCCGTATTGCTGGTAAGAAGAAATGGCGTCGAATCCTTTGTCTTTAAGGTCGCCTACCAGGTGCTGCTCCATTTGCGATTTTAGGGTATTGTCTGACTCCTTTACCAGGGCCATCACCATTATCTTTTTAAATTTACCCTGTCGTGCATTCGAAGCCTTCCAGGAGGAAAGGATCCTGCTACTGGAACAAGAGGCAGCCACCAGCAAAAAAACGATCCCGCTTAACATTAGTAGCTTTTTCATGTTGATTGTTTTAAAGGGTAATCTCTACGCATATTTCTTTCATTGAATCTATAAAGCAAGTTAAGCTCAGTTTCTTTTTTTAGGGATGAGTTGACTCATTGTAAAATCTGATATCTATCACCTTATTTGTTGATACCTCTCATTGCTTTTGGGAAACAATAAACATAGCTTTATGAAATAAACAGATTATCATGAACAAATATTCAAAAATCGGATTGGCCTTTTTGGCCGGAGCGGCGGTTGGAGCGATAGCTGGTGTATTACTGGCACCCGACAAGGGTTCTGAGACCAGGAAGAAAATGGCGGACAAAGCCAGGGATTTCGGCGATGCTGTGAAGGAAAAGGCCAAAAGGGGCTGGCAAAAAGTCGGGGACTTTAAGGAAAAGGTTACCCGGGAAGCTGAGGAATTTGTTGCCTGACACCTTAAAATAACGGCAGGCCGCCGGATGTGAAAACCTGGTATTGAAACCCCGAATCTTTGCAAAGCCCGGCCTGCCATTTTTATTTCACCAAATTCCCGGTAAGGGATATATTTCATGGAAAAAGAAAAAAATAAATTTGAAAATTTTTTTGACGATGCCCGCGATTATATGGATGCGAGGCAGGAGTTACTGAAACTGCAGGTGATACAAAAAGCGACGAGGACGGTATCGAATATCATTTCATTCTTTGTCATTCTCCCGTTCTTTTTGCTCGCCTTCCTGTTTGTCAGCATAACACTTGCGCATGTATTTGCCGAACTATGGGGCCATGAATACGCGGGTTACCTTACCATTACCCTCTTATATGCCATCACGGGTATCCTGCTCGTTAGATTCAGAAAACAATGGCTGGTAGGCCCCATGATGAACAGGATGATAAAACAGATATTATCAAAGGAAACGAATGACTGAGATTATAAATAATAAGCAACTGCAGGTAGAGATCACCCGGCTGAAAGGGGAGATAAAGCTAAAGGAACAGCAATTACGTACCCATGTCACAGATCTTAAAGACAGCTTGAAACCTTCTCATATCTTTTCCAGCACCTATGAAAAGATGACCGGTGAAGAAGCCCCGGAAAAAGGAAAGCACTTTACGGGGCAGGCGGTGAAGACAGGACTGGCACTGGTGCTTGGAAAGATCCTATTAAAAGCGGAGGAAAAAATTGAACAGCGTGTATACGATGTCGTGGATTCTGCATTTGACGGGTTAAAGGATTTCCTGAAAAAGAAGACCGGAAAGAAAAGGAATAATAATACCCCACCCGATGAAGATGATATGGGCGTATAGTAGTATTGATCAATGATATGTTGCAAGAATGACCATTCTACTAGCCAATATTTTTATTGATGTACCAGATTTTTTAAACCGACTTCCTGAAACTTAATAAAGGAACCCCTAAGGACTCATTGGTCAGTTCTTCCGTCTTGCTCCCTGAGAATAACTTATTCCAGAAACTCCTTTTTTTGGAAAACATCACCAGCAATGCGGGTTTATGCTTATCAAGGTATTCGTGGAGATGGATCTGAATGGGATATTCAGGGCTTACCTTACATTTGACCAGGCGCAACTTTTTAAAGGAACTTTCTTTAATTATACTTTCAGCCTTTGGGATATTCATACCAACCGGATCGGTTGCATAATACATGTGCAGGATATCAATCCCGGCCTTAATGTCCTTCGCAAAGGGGATCAGTCGGCTCAATTCATCCCCAATATTTTCAAGGTCGGATGCGAATAAAATGGTTTCGGCTTTTTTAAACCGGTGACCCCCCGGTATGGCCAGTACCGGAATGGCAGACCTGGAGATCATATTGGAAGCCGTGGAGCCAAAGATGTATTTCTTCAATCCCCCCGCCCCATGTGTACCCATCACGATCAGATGGGCCCCAGAATGGTTTGCCGTTTTTATACAATGATCCACCACTGTTGGGCTGGCTTCCACAAGTATCATTGTACCCGGGGGTATTTTTTTAAAACCCAGGTACCGGTAAGTCCTGGCTACCTGTTCACCGAGTTTTTTTCCGGCCTTTTCCCTTTCTTCTTTAAGCAACAGCTCCAGTTGTTTTTTTGAGATGATGGGGGTTAGCCGGTAATTCAATACCGGTATGCAATGAAGCACCACCAGTCTGGCTTTGAACTGCAGTCCCAGTCTTATCGCATAACGCAATGCGGTGGCGGAATTGGCCGAAAGATCAGATGGTACAAGGATCGTTTTCATGAGATCATTTTTATCAGTTTTTAAAAAATCAGCTTTCTTATGATTTCGGCAACCCACTCTTTTTCAACGGGTCAAATAAACGACATCGGGTTAAAATAAACTATGAGACCGGTCAGTTAATAAAATGATCCAGGATGCTAATTATCACAAAAATGAATCAGGATAGGAATACGAGATCAGGCTCTTGATAACCTGAAAAGATGACAGGCTGATACTTCCTTTCCAGGTTGACTTTTAAAGACGGAGGGTCGGAAAAAGATAATTTTCTGACGCCGTTATTTCCCATTATTTGTTTTACTCCAACCACAGTCAACGAATTTATTAAGTTGGAAATATCGGTCAGTCCACCCCCGGTAGTTTGAATAATACGCTGACCATTTACTGTTGAAACTGAATAATCTCAGGATATAGGCTGATGCAGGTCATACAATCCCCTTTTGCCCCTCTGTAACTTTATCATTCAAACCTTGGATCATGAAAACCTTCATCAGGAAATTTTCGGAAATAACGATCAAAGACATCGGATTGGTAGGGGGTAAAAATGCCTCCCTTGGCGAAATGTTTTCAAGGCTGTCGCATAGAGGCATTTTAATACCGGATGGTTTTGCCATCACCGCCAGTGCTTACCGGCAATACGTGGAAGACATGAGTTTAAATATGCCGTTGGAGAATATCCTGAAAAAGCTGGATACCCGGAACTTTAAAAACCTTCACGAAGTAGGTGAAGCCGCACGCAATCTCATCCTGAACACACCGATTCCTGCTTATATCCTTGAACACTTGAAAATCGCATACCATGAACTCTGTGAAAGGGAAGGCAACACCATTTCAGTTGCCGTTCGCAGCAGCGCCACGGCAGAAGACCTTCCATCCGCGAGTTTTGCAGGGCAGCTGGAAAGCTTCCTGAATATCGGTTGTGAAAAAGAACTGGTGGTCGCCGTACACAAATGCTTTACTTCCCTGTTTACCGACCGTGCCATCAAATACAGGGTAGACAAGGGTTTCAGTAATAAGGAGGTAGCCGTTTCCGTGGGTATTCAAAAAATGGTGCGTGCCGACCTGGGTGCATCCGGGGTAGCCTTCACGATTGACCCCGATACTGGATTCGATAAGGTAGTGGTCATCGACAGCATTTATGGTCTTGGTGAAAATATCGTGCAGGGAAGATCCACCCCCGACGAATTTGTGCTGTTCAAGCCGCATATCGGTTCTGCATTTGATCCCATCATACAAAAAAACATGGGCAGGAAAGAATGGACCATGGTGTATGCCGATAAGGCCTCCTCAAAAGAGTATGTTGAGAACAATAAAACAAATGAAACATTGCAGGACAGGTTCTCAATCACGGATGAAGATGTCATCACACTTGGAAAGCAATGCATGCTCATAGAAAAACACTACAAAAGGGCAATGGATATCGAATGGGCCAAAGATGGTGAAAATGGCCGGCTTTATATCATACAGGCCAGACCCGAAACCGTTCATAGCGGAAAGAAACAGCAACATAGCATAAAAACGTACGCCATACTGTCAAAGGGTAAAAAACTATGCGAAGGCATAGCCCTGGGAGAAAAGATCGCGACAGGCAGGGCAAGGATTTTGAATTCGCCCAGGGATGCCGGCTTACTAAAGGAAGGAGAAGTATTGGTAACCGATATCACAAATCCCGACTGGGACCCCGTCATGAAACGCGCCGCCGCCATCATCACCAACAAAGGCGGAAGGACCAGTCATGCGGCTATTGTTGCCCGTGAGTTGGGAACGGTGGCCGTAGTAGGTTGTAATGACGCGACAGAAAAAATAAAGAATGGCGCGGAGATCACAGTGAGTTGCGCGGAAGGAAAGACGGGGTTTATCTATGAACGCAAGACGAAGTATACAATCACGGAAAAGGATATCACCCACCTGAATATGCCATACACAGATCCGATGCTTATCCTCGGCGATCCCTCACAGGCATTTGGACTCTCCTTCCTGCCCAACCGCGGCGTAGGCCTGCTGCGCATGGAATTCATGATCACTCACGAGATCAGGATACATCCCCTGGCGCTCACCAGATTTGATCAGGTAAAGGATGAATCTGTGAAAAAGGAAATTGAATTGATCACGAGGCATTATCCCGACAAGAAAAAATATTTTATCGATAAACTGGCGCAGGGCGTGGCCACCATCGCCGCCGCTTTTTACCCTCATGACGTGATTGTGCGCATGAGCGATTTCAAAAGCAATGAATACGCCAACCTCATCGGGGGCAGGCAATTTGAACTGCACGAAGAGAACCCGATGCTGGGATTCCGTGGCGCATCAAGGTATTACGACCCGATGTATAAAGACGGCTTTGAACTGGAATGCCTGGCCATGAAAAAAGTGCGGGAAGAAATGGGATTTGAAAACGTGAAACTGATGATACCGTTTTGCCGCACGGTGGAGGAAGGGAAAAAAGTGATCGCTGTGATGAAAGAATTCGGCCTGCAACAAAAGAAGAACAATTTGGAGATCTACATGATGATCGAGATCCCGAGTAATGTACTGATGGCCGATTCATTTGCAGAACTGTTCGACGGCTTTTCCATCGGCTCGAACGACCTTACACAACTTACGCTGGGCCTCGACCGCGACTCACAGGTGATCAGTCATCTTTTCAATGAGAAAAATCCCGCAGTGATGCAACTCATCGCCAACGTGATCCATACCGCCAGGAAGAAAAATATAAAGATCGGGTTATGCGGACAGGCGCCCAGCGACATGCCCGATTTCGCCCGGTTCCTCGTAGAACAGGGCATAGACAGCATCTCCTTTAACACGGACGCATTGCTGAAAGGTATAGATAATATGGTGGCCGCTGAGGAATCGCTTCATGGAAAGATGAAAGAAACAAAGAAAGTGCAGCATAAGATCGCATTCAGGGAAATAAAATTACTGGAAGAGCACAATTAAAATGATAGGATGTTTTCAAATTTTAAGACCAGTTGTCACACAGCAATTTTGAGTCTCCTGTTTTCTACCGGCGCAATCGCCGGAACACCCAATGAAACCGACAGCAACCTCGTAAAACTGGTCAGCAGGATATCGGAACAGCCTTCCCTGCGCACTGCTTTGCGCATAAGGGAATATAAGTTGCTGAAGGACTTCTATGCAAAAAACCAGTACACCCTTCAATGGTATGGTAAATTAACTGACAACAGTAAACGCACAGCGCTGGCTTCGGTCATTGCCAAAGCGGAAGATCATTTCCTTGACCCGCCGGATTATCATTTTTCATTTATCGTGATGACCGGTTTCCCCGCCACCAACAACGATACCCTGATCGCCGAAATAACGTACACGGATGCCGCTATCTGCCTGTTGCACGATATCGCCTATGCCAATGATCCACCTTACCTGAAATTCAACGGATTGAAATATGAGCCCGAATGTATAAACCTGACTGCCATTCTCAATATCGCACTGGCGGATGGTGATCTTGAAAAATATGTAAGGGCGATCGAACCCATCAATAAAAAATACATAGCGCTGAAAACAGCCTACCTGAAGTTATGGGAGGTTAGCCGCCAAAAGGATTTTCATGAAATAACCTTAATAAGCAAAGAAAATAAATTAAGCAATCGTTCCCTCGCGGATAAACTTAAACAGCTGGGATACATGACCGATGCCGACACTACACAGGGAAGCCTGGATACGGCCCTTCGAGAATTGCAAAAAGAACATAACCTGCCAGTAAAAAATGTGATCGATCCGGCAACGCTGAAGGTATTGAATGAACCACTGAAAGAAAAACTGGATGAACTGAAATGGAATATCCGCTGGTACCGATGGTTTAACTGCATGCAGAACAAAAGCTATGTAGTGGTGAACATCCCGGCTAACCGCTTATCGTATTTTGAGGACGGAAATGAAAAGCTCGTCAGCAAGATGGTGGTTGGAAAGATCTCCACGCCCAGTCCTACCCTCACCAGCTTGATCAAACAGGTGATCTATTATCCTTATTGGAATGTCCCATTCGATATCGCTGTCAAAGAAATGCTCCCGGCATTGAAACACAATCCTGCCTACCTCGACAAATTACGGATCGAAGTATTGGTGAGCGGTAAGGCACTGGCCTCGTCTGCCGGGGTAAACTGGCAGTCTTATTCAAGATCCCACTTTCCTTTCGCGCTTCGACAAAAGCCGGGTTGCAAGAACGCACTGGGCCGCCTGAAATTTGATTTTGAAAATCCATTCAGTGTTTACCTGCACGATACGGATGCAAAGAACAGGTTCCTTGCCGGGAGACGCTTTTTTAGTCATGGTTGCATGCGCGTGGAAAAACCCTATGAACTGGCGCTGGCATTGGGCGTTCCGGCTGAAAAAATAAAAATGGACAGCTGTCTTACGGATATGAAACCCCAAATGATACCGCTGTTGAAACCAGTTCCGGTATTCGTGATCTATGCTACCATTGATGTGGAAGACGGTGAGATCAGGTGGTTCGAAGACGCCTACCACAAGCGGGAACATTGATCTGCGGTAAGCTGATCCTTATCACGCTTACCACATGATCTTTATCATTGTATGGGCAGGACTGCTCCTCTAATTTGTGCGGTCATTGATGGCGCATCCTATTATTAACAGCAATATGTTACAAACAAGCACAGATAAACAAGTAGCTGCCGACACGGCCTTCTCCTTGTTACAGGAAAGGTTTACGAGACATTTTTATGAAATTTTTCTCGACGACC
>JAYWAZ010000301.1:0-3495 GCA_043781975.1 Bacteroidota bacterium | reverse complement strand
CACTGTTCCTTGAGAACCTTAGATCGAATATCCACAAGCCATTAAGTATCTATCCCGGAAGGGGCACCAATTTTTGCGGCTACGGAGCTCTTACCTATTTATTCTTACAGGACGACCCATTGGGTTATGCAAAATTGCTGTTACAAATATATAATGAAGGGGAAGCCCGTTTCGGCAAATGCCATTTTACCCCTACAGAAGAGATCAGGAAAGCCGCCGGTACCCTTATTTTCAAAGGGATACTGGATATCCACCCGGCCGAACAGATGTGGTACCTGGTACTGGCCGACCATTTTAAAGGTTACCTGAATTTTTTTAACAGGAAATATGATCCCGGTGATGAAGACCGCTTTTGGGCCTCGGTCAATTATGCCAAGTTCAACCGCATGGTAAGAAACCTGTTGAATTATAAAGTGAATGCCAGGGGCTCCGACCTTTTACGTCCCTATACCGGCAATACCTATGAATACATACACGAAAAATTGGATTCAGGCATCGTTGTACTCTATATCAATAACCGCATCCTGCATAAGAAGAAACTGGAAAAAATAAAACTCGCGATACCCACCCACTTTGTGATCCTGCAGTCAATTGTAAAGGAGGAAAATACGGTGACCCTTGTGTACTGGGACTATGGCGGCAGGACCCAGTTGCAGCTCCGGTATTATTTTTTGAAAAAGATCATTTTCGGGATTTCGCATTGTACAAAAAAAATAGATGATAAAAAATAGAACAATCAACGCTTTGATCCTTGCCGGACTGGGCCTGGCATTGTTTTCCTGCACGGGCAGGAACATCTCTTCCAATTATTATTTTGAGCACCAGGAGGTATTGGAAAAAATAGAAAAATCGTACAAGGAATTGTACCGGGAAAAGCCCTTTACCATCGCATTTACCGACAAGCAATTCAGGACCGCCACCCTGGAGATCATCACGGATTCCATCGCCTATATCAATGATTTTAACCTGGATGAACTCCGCCTGAAAGACACTTTACAAAAATATCATTTAAATCCTGCCGGCGTTTCCGGCTTATTGAAACTGATGCAATCCATCCGTTGCACCTGGGTCAATAATTTTGATTATTACGTTGACGAACAAAAAAGATCGATGATACTCATTTCCATCAAGCCCGTGGCCCTGCATTCCCTGTTCTCTTATAAAAAATATTATATCCTCACTTTTTATGCTCAGCCGCAACATTATGACAGCGAAGGAAGATTGCTCGATAAAAGAAAACTACGGAGGCTCAGGAAGATAAACGGAGAAGTGTTTCACCGGATCAATGATAAGGTTTGCTATACCATATCAGGACAGTTCAGGTGATGTTGATGAAATAGATAAATTTCTAAGGGGACAAATGAGAAAAGGAGCAAAGGAGAAGTGTGTCAATTCTCTTTTGCTCCTTCTTCGTTTACTAAATAAATTAAAAAAGAGCGGGCTTGGATGGATCGGCCATCATTTCACGAGTTATTCTGGTTGAAATACGTCCGCCCTTTATATTTTCTGGTTATCCCATAATAACCCTTTTTCTTTAAACTTTGCCTGCCAGTCTGTGTTGACATATTTGGCCAGCCTTGCTTTCAACGCAGGGTTGGCTGTATGGCTGAACCGGGCGATCAACTCCAGTTGTTCGGCTTTCACCCTTTCGTTACCCGACCTCATTTCGATCACCGCCAGTAAGTCCCACATCCTTACATTCGCCGGCCGCTTTATTATCCTGTTCCCAATAATGCTTGCAGCATTGGCATAATTTCCGGAAGAAGCGAAGGCCAGGGCCGCCTGTTCGGTGATCCAGTCCTTGCTTTTTTTACTGATCTTCTTTTCAAAAATCTCCAGCGTCAGTTGCTTTGCATCCCAGGTTTCCAGGTGCTGGACAAAGGTCTCAAATTCTTTTTGATTCTTTAGGTACAGCAGGGAGGGCGTAAAACCACGGTCATCGAAATAATGGATCTTGCCGTTCCTTTTATTTTTATACCAGCCCCTGTTGGTGACCATTTTGGCAACGATGGGTTGCTTTCGTTTTTTGGATACACGTGCAACTTTTTTGCCTCTTGTTTTATTACCCGGTTTGGTATCGCCCGTTTTTGATTTGTTTTTGCAATACTCAACCAGGGGCAATAACAACAATAGGCTACCGCCCGTTTGGATGAACTTCCTCCTGCTAAATCCTGCATTCATGGTGTAATAATACAAGTGACCTGACTAACGCAAAACAAATTAAAAAATAAAATTGAGAAGTACAATAGTGAATAAAAATACCTGTTTAACGGTGAAAACCATACCGGTTGATCTTTCCCCATTCAAATATCATTTCCAAAACAACATCTTTATCGCAAAGGCCGCGATCAGCAGGCTCATGACATACCGTACCCATTGCTGGTATTTTTCATTTTTAAAAAAAGCATCGGTGGCAAAACCTGCTATGAAAACCAGGGTGCAGTTGGTTACCGTGCTGCCCAGCATCTGCAATCCGCACAATTTCAAATTCTGCAGTAAAATATTTTTCTGTTCGGGGTGAATGAACTGGGGTATCACTGAAAAATACAGGAGCACGGTACCGGGGTTCAGGAGGTTGCCGATCAGCCCGCTGGCATAAAATTGTTTCAATGACCTTTTGGCGCCATCACTGGATTTCCAGTTAACCGTCTGTAAATTCTTCCAGGCTAGGTAAAGCAGGTATGCGATACCGAGATAACGTAATACATCAAGGGCGTACGGTGATGCTATCAATAATGCGGATAATCCCAATACTGTGGCAATGACATGAAACAGAAAAGCGCTGGTGATGCCTGCAACCGTTGCCCAGCCAGCCTTTCGCCCGTATTCAAAAGTATGGGCCAGGTAGAGCATCATGTTTGGACCGGGCGTAAGCGCAAAGCCCACCACCACGCCCATATACAGTACCAGCTGATCAAATGGCATGGTTTATTTGTTTTTCCGGTTTTGAATGTTACCGGTGGTCACCTGTTCAAATCGGGCGTCATAATCTTTATTGAGGGTCTTCATCAGGCGGTCCCACCAGGTGAAATACAACCCGTAATTACCCTTGAAATACTGGTGGTGCATGTTATGGTTCACCGAAGTGTTGAACCATTTAAAGAACCAGTGCCTGTTGAATCCCCGTGGGAATATTTCAAAACCCAGGTGGCCGTAAACGTTATACAGCGTCATGAAGATCAAAAATGAAAACAGGTGGATGAAATGAATGGGCAATGTGAACGCGAATACATAAATGATGGCCGATTCTATAAAAGCCTCGGTTGGCTGGAACGCGAAAGAGGCCCAGGGCGAGGGATTGGTGCTTTTATGGTGTACCACGTGAAAGAAGGAAAATAACCGGGGGTGGTGCATCAGCCGGTGCGCCCAATAGAAATAAGCGTCATGTATGATGAGCATCAATGGAAAGACCAGCCAGAAATAAAGCATCCCGTGCTGATGAATATTCCGGTAAATGGTGGTGTATGGTTTTATATGCGGGTTATTGAGCACCAG
>JAYWAZ010000300.1:0-3502 GCA_043781975.1 Bacteroidota bacterium | reverse complement strand
TCCAGGATCCTTACGGGTCGCTTAATCCACGCATCACCATCGGCAATGCCATCCTGGAGCCATTGAAAGTACACGGCCTTTATCACAACAATGTGCAACGGAGGGAAAAGGTGATGGAATTACTGGAAAGGGTAAGCCTGCCCACCGGCCATTTTAGCCGGTATCCGCACCAGTTCAGCGGCGGGCAAAGACAAAGGATCTGCATCGCAAGGGCCCTGGCTTTGAATCCTTCCTTCCTGGTCTTTGATGAATGCGTTTCAGCATTGGATGTAAGCGTGCAGTCCCAGGTGCTCAATCTCTTAAATGAACTTAAGGAGACATTCGGATTTACCGCCATCTTTATTTCTCATGACCTGTCCGTCGTGCATTATTTCTGCAACCGTATCCTGGTGATGAAGAATGGAAAGATCGTTGAAGAAGGTGAGGCTGACCAGGTTTATCACCATCCCGCCAATGAATACACGCAGCAACTGATCGACGCCATCCCGGGAAAGGGACTGGTTCAATCGCCGTAATCGTCCGCTTTTTTAAACCGATCATAATAATCGTCCTGCGTAAAAAAGTTCTTGCCGCTTTTGTGAAAAGTAAAAAGGAGTTTTTTGAGCTGCTTTTGAAATTGCTCCATCACAGGTTCATCCCGCATTAATTTCTTATCTGTCATCACCGCCAGTTTATTGTCGCTGCTGACCTCCGTTTCATTTATCGGCTGCAAACCACTGATACCGATCTTCCAGTCGTCTTCCTTATTGACACGGTATTTAAAAAAATAAACCATCCCTTTTTTATTTCCGTAGGCAACGGCCTGTTTTTCCAGGTAAGCAACGCTGTCTATTTTAGCGTAATCCTTATCTGCCAGAAGGTAACTGCGGGCGATCGCTGTCTGGTTTCTGAATTGGACGGGGAACTTATCCAGGCGTTTTGCCAGCTCCAGTGCAGAAAATAATTTCCCCCGGAAACGGTCGCTCGCCGCAAGGGACTGCAAAATATTATCGGCCACCATTTTATTATTCCTTAACAACAACACCGCCGTACTGAGCCTTACCAGGGGGTCTTTGGACCTCAACAGCTTTTCAAAAAAGCGCGGCACGTTATTGTTCTTTTCATAAAAGGGCATCAATAAAACCTGGTAATCCTTTAAACTTTCATTGCCATAACTATTGAAACGCAGTGAGCTGATATCCACTTCTTCTTTCTTACTGTCCTGTTCCATCTTTTTTTCATCCTTTCCCAGCTGCTTCTTCAATTCGATCCTGGCGTCAAAATAGATCTTTGAAAAATATTGTTCATACTCATCGGCCCTGATCATGTTGCTGTCTACAAGGGTCACCAGCAGGGATAATATCTTTTCCTTATAATCATTCATGGAAGACAATTGCAGCAGGTCGGGAAAAAGGATCTTCGTAAGCGCCAAAGAATCGTTGAGGTTATTGAACAACCCGTTATACTCATATTTGCTTTCAAATTGCGGAGGGTCCTGTAAAAGCAATGTTTTAAGCAAGACATACGCTGCACGGGTCTTATGCCTGGCCAGTGCGATCAGCACTTCATCCTGGAAGAGACTGGTATCGGCCGTTTGTTCGTATATTTTTTTCAGGTACTCAACAACTACGGGCTTTGAAGTATCCTTAATATAACCAAGCTCCGCGATGAGTTTTGTTTTGGTCTCGAAATAATCCTTGTCTGATAAATTCAGTTTCCCGATAGCTTCCATGATCTTCGGAATTCCTTTTTCACCATAAAAAATATTGGAAATGAATTGCTGGGCTTTCCGGTGTACCGAACTGTCTGAGCTGAACAGGTCTGCGAAAAAATCATCGAGGGGGTTGTCAAAAACGGAGCGTGCCGGCTTTTTATCCAATGGTTGAAAGGTTGCATAAAAGCTCCTGATAAAATCGCTCTGCGGTGTGAGCGTATCACCAGGGCTGACCAGGTTATACAACAAATCATCTTTCAGCAGGATCAACCTGTTTATTGTTGCGGAGGACCCCGAATCCCTCAGGGTGATGCGGTAGCCACTCACGCCATTGACCGGTTTGATCCATTCGCTTGAGTATAAGACCATATCGCTTTTTGTATGCGACTCCAGTTCATCTTTCCAGAACTTACAGGGGTCTTTTATATAATAGTATTTGGGAAATTCCTGAACGCTTACCCCGATCATCTCCCCGGTAGAATCACTCCTGAACAATCCGTTCCTTGGTTTGGGCCAGTATGGGATATACCCGGAGGCATTGTTCCCGTTGGTGATATCATTG
This sequence comes from Bacteroidota bacterium, assembly GCA_043781975.1. Classification (GTDB taxonomy): domain Bacteria; phylum Bacteroidota; class Bacteroidia; order Chitinophagales; family Chitinophagaceae; genus Ferruginibacter. Next base: position 1,247 of record JAYWAZ010000300.1, on the reverse strand, counting down.
GTCGTTTTTTCGATCAAACGGCGCAGGCCCGAATCCATGTCGGGTGTTACGGGTGTGGCAACGGAAAAATGCATGAAAGTATCCACATACATCGCCGCAGGGGGATATTCGTAAGTGGTGAAATGAAAGGTTTCCAGGAAAGTACCGAAATCAAACTGTTTGTTTTTGCTCCTCGCCGAGATCACATAATATTCAGGGCCTCGTATGACGAAAAGGGCATGCACCTGGGACCCGTCCTTCATTTGATCATGAATTTCCAACCCGGGATAACCATTAAAGGTCCGCGGCCCGCGTAACAGTTGTTTGTCAAAATGATCCGGGTTCCGGAATGACGCTTCCATCATACTGAGGTTAAAACTGTCCTCGTCCAGAAAACGGAAATTGTTCACATTCTTTTTAAAAATGAGGTAGGCGTCATCGGTAGACCCGTCTTCCGCATCATATTCCCAGCGGTTGATGTTATCGGAAGAAGCGGTGTTAAGGTAAGCTCCGGGTAACCCGGGAAACTTTACGGAAAAGCCACCCTGCCCGGGATGGAAAACCAGGGGGGGTGCACCCGCTTCCTTTAAATGAATGGATGAAAAAAAACGTTCAGCCTCCCTGCCCGCCACATAATTTTCGTTACCACTCATTTTAAACAACAATACTTCAAAAGGCGTTACGATGATATTGTACCGCTGCAGGTCACCCCGCCTCGTACGGTTGGTGATATCAAAACCCGGGTAGCCGCTTTTGGTAATGCTTTTTTTGGATAATATTTTCCCGGGAATATTTTCATACAGCAGGCTATCCACCCTTTTAAGAACAGTGCCTGCATTTTGACCCAGGAAGGCCGCATGGATACGCACCCTTGTTACCAGGTAATAGGCGCCGTTACTCATGTCCGAATATTGTCTCCTGTCAAGCCCCTGGTTATCTCCCGCCAGTTTAAACAAGGGGCCGGGCATATCAAGACTATAAAGGCTGTCCTCTGATACGCACTTAATGAATTCTACCGGTACTTTCATCTGATCGATGAATTCTTTTTGCGAGGCGTCGCGCTTTGCCATTTGTACGGGGCGTAAATGATATCCTTTTTTTCGTAATAATTCGATCACGCCCCTGTCGCCGGCCAGGTGAGCGGCCCCCACCCCAACGAACAATGAATTTTTTTGCAGGATGGTATCAATGGAATTGGCCTGGATCTTATTCCGCCTGTAAAGGAATTTTTCCCGGAAGGCATCGGAATGGTCCATCATCCTGTCGAG
>JAYWAZ010000299.1:0-3511 GCA_043781975.1 Bacteroidota bacterium | reverse complement strand
AATTGCCTACCTGAGCCATCATATGGGAACGCATGATTCCTGTCTGCCTATTCCTTCCAATGGCTCTTGATGGTAAATATAATATCGTAATCATCATTCTCATCCTTGTGGCCCGAAGAGAGGATCTTCACCGCATCTTTTTCGAGGTCAACAATGAAGGTATATTTATTGCCCACGTCGCTTGTTACTGCATAGCTGTAACAACTGCAGCTTGAAATATAATCCCGCTTGGATATATAATAAGAGGATTTGATGTCCTTGGTGGTATGCGTGAACATCGTTTCATCGCCATTGAGCGTAAACAGAGAAGGGTACTCATCATTAGTGCCGCACTTATCAAATAAAGACGCGGAAGGATTCCAGTAGCAGATCTGTTTGTACGAAGTGCTCATGTGAAGCGTTGACTGGGCCCTGATAGATAACGTGATAAAAACCAGGAACAGCGCCGAGATCAATTTTTTCATATTGTCTTATTTTTGAGTAAAGCTAATATTTCATTTTTTTGTTTCCAATAGTAACCATTGAAATGATTATTTGCCTGAGCTGATTTTAACTTATTTTTGTGTACAATCCCGAATGGCAACCCAAACCGACATACAATATAAGGCAGTGGCGGATATCGATACCGCCACCGAATCACTATGCAATATCATTGTATGGAATGATGATGTCAACACTTTCGACTGGGTGATTGAAACCCTGATAGCGGTTTGCGGGCATAGTGCCGAGCAGGCGGAGCAATGCGCCATCCTGATCGATGCCAAAGGAAAATATGCCGTCAGGGAAGGTAGCTACGAGGTTTTAAAACCCCAATGCGATGCGATCACCGAAAGGGGCATCAGCGCTACGATCGAAGTGATCGCGAATTAGATTTCACAAAGTTGCACGAAGTATTCACAAAGAGCACTGAGCGTCACTACGATCTTTGTGCATCCGCTGTCAATCTCTGTGAAATACTTACAAGTGATCACGAATAAAATTTTACAAAGTTGCTCGAAGTATTCACAAAGAACACGGGGCATCTCTGCGATCTTTGTGCATCCGCTGTGGATCTCTGTGAAATATCTTAGCAGGAATTTATAAAGAAGTTCCAGGCATCATAATTTTTTTGCCCTTCCAATTTTTTTTATACCACTCCTGGCCAGGTGAAATCGGCTTAACTTTAACCATGTTTTTATTAACCAAAGAACTGATCTTTCCTCCTATTGCCATGGCTGATGAAGACGGCCTGCTCGCCATTGGCGGTGACCTCAGTACAGAAAGGTTATTGCTGGCCTACCGCAGCGGAATTTTTCCCTGGTACAATGAGGAGGAACCCATCTGCTGGTGGTGCCCCGATCCAAGGTTTGTACTATTCCCTCCTGATCTGAAAGTAAGCAAAAGCATGCAGGCTGTTTTAAGATCAGGCTCCTTTCGCTTTACCGCGGACCATGCTTTTGAGAACGTGATCCAACAATGCAGGAGCATTACGCGCAAAGGCCAGTTGGGAACCTGGATATCGCCGCAGGTACAAAAAGCCTATACCCTATTGCATCAATTGGGATATGCACACAGCGCTGAAACCTGGATGGGCGATGAACTGGTGGGCGGTCTTTATGGCATAAGGCTGGGCAAGGTTTTTTTTGGAGAAAGCATGTTCAGTAAAACCAAAGATGCCAGCAAATACGCATTGGTGAACTATGTAAGGTTATTGCAGCAGGAAAATGTTGCCCTCATAGACTGCCAGGTGTATACCCGGCACCTGGAAAGCATGGGAGCAGGAATGATCGGGCGGGAGGAATTTGCTGGGATACTTGCAGCAAATCTGTCATAAAATATCTTCATCAAACAATATTTCCTTGGTTGTCAACCCTTATTTTTGCAGCATCCATAAATGACCGCGTATGTTATTTCAATTTACAGAGGAGCAATTAATGATCAAACAGGCCGCGAGGGATTTTGCGGTAACTGAATGCCTCTCCGGCGTCATCGAAAGGGATGAATCGCAGAAATTCCCGAAGGAACAGATCGAAAAACTGGCCGACCTGGGATTCATGGGCATGATGGTGAAGCCGGAATACGGCGGCGGCGGCATGGATACCATCAGCTATGTGCTGGCCATGGAGGAGATCAGCAAGGTTGATGCCAGTGTAAGCGTTTGCGTTAGTGTAAACAACAGCCTGGTCTGCTACGGCCTGCAGGAATATGGAAATGAAGCGCAAAAACAAAAATATTTAACGCCCCTGGCGCAGGGCAAAAAGAACGGCGAACTCTATATCGGCGCTTTTTTACTGAGCGAACCCGAAGCCGGCAGCGACGCCACTTCCCAAAAGACCACCGCGGAAGACAAGGGCGATCATTATCTACTCAACGGTACCAAGAACTGGATCACCAACGGCAACAGCGCCAGCGTGTACCTGGTCATTGCGCAAACAGATGTGGCCAAGGGAAGCCGGGGCATCAATGTATTCATTGTTGAAAAAAGCTGGGAAGGCGTAGTGGTTGGCGCCAAGGAAAATAAACTGGGTATCCGTGGCAGTGATACGCACAGCATATTGTTCACCGACGTGAAAGTTCCCAGGGAGAACCGCATCGGCGAAGATGGCTTTGGTTTTAAATTCGCCATGAAGACGCTGGCCGGGGGCCGTATCGGTATCGCCTCGCAGGCCCTGGGGATCGCTGCCGGTGCCTACGAACTTTCACTGGCTTACAGTAAACAGCGCAAAGCATTTGGCACCGAGATCATGAACCACCAGATCATCCAGTTCAAACTGGCGGATATGGCTACACGCATTGAAGCGGCAAGATTATTATGCCTCAAGGCCGCCTGGGAAAAAGATCAGAAAATGGATTATACATTGAGCAGTTCCATGGCCAAGGTCTTTGCCAGCGAAACAGCCATGTGGACGGCCACTGAAGCCGTGCAGATCCATGGCGGTTATGGGTATGTAAAAGAATACCATGTGGAGCGGATGATGCGTGACGCCAAGATCACCCAGATCTACGAGGGTACCAGTGAAGTGCAACGGATCGTGATCAGCCGAGCGATATTAAAATAGGTTGGTTATCCATACCCAATTGTACCACTAATCCTTGTACCATAGCCAGAAGACATTTACACATTTTTATTTCCCCTACGCGGCTTTGCGGTAACTTAGTTCCGCCATTGGCGCTATGAATGATGAGCATCAATAAAGAAAAATACCAGGAGATATTAAGCGCACTGAATGGAAAGGCCACATTAGTAGCTGTTTCCAAAACTAAGCCCATTGAGGATATTCTGGCATTGTATGAACTAGGTCACCGCGATTTTGGGGAGAACTATGTACAGGAACTGGTGGGTAAACATGAACAATTGCCGAAGGATATCCGTTGGCATTATATCGGTCATCTACAAAGCAATAAGGTCAAATACATCGCATCCTTTGTACACCTTATACATGGTGTCGACAGCCTGAGCCTGCTGAAAGAAATAAACAAACTGGGATTGAAATACGATCGCGTAATTGACTGCCTGTTACAGGTGCATATC
>JAYWAZ010000298.1:0-3514 GCA_043781975.1 Bacteroidota bacterium | reverse complement strand
ATGATTAAGAAAATAACGGGTGGGTTTAAGAAAATTATAACTCAGTGTTCCGCCATAATTCAAAGAATTGTTATTCGCCAGGAATCCGAGATCATTGGGATCATACTTGTCGCTCCGGAGGCTGAATGAAGTATAGTATTGTATCAGTCCGCTTACTTTTCCAAAACTGGCAAAACTGCTGAACCCCTTCTTTTTTAACTGGCTTCCCCAGATGGAACTGTATTTCCCGGAAAGGGAAAGATTGTGCAGGTTCTTTTTATCGAATAAGGAGATATCGATACTGCTTACATTGGCATTCCTGGCATTCCCTTTCCGCAATACATTGGTATTGGTGAAACTCACGGATGACCTGTTCTTCAAAGCCTGGTCGAAAACGATGATATTGTAATTGGTGAGCGGTTCGGTTAAGATACTGGAATCCGTTCCGGTAGCCAGGTTGGTGATAATGGCGTGCATCGGAGCAGTAACAGCGTTGAAGATCCCGATACCCAGGTTATTTTTATTACGACCAGAAAATTTAGTGGCATTATACAAACGGGTGATGCCGGGATTCCTGACTATTTTGTAACCGGCGCTGTCACCATAAGTGGCCAGTACTTTAGCCGACCCTGTGGGCGCCTCTCCAACCCGCCGGGAATAAAATAATCCAGCTTTATTGAATAGTTCCGTGCCTTCCGTAAAGAATGGGCGGTAATCATCGAACTTGATCTCAAACGGAGAAAGGTTGAGGTACACATTGTCGCTTTGCACCTGTGCAAAATCCGGTATCAGGGTCATGTCCATTGTGAAACTTTCATTGATACCGTATTTTACATCCATACCCCCGCTACGGAGATGTTCCGTTACATCTCCTTTTTTTGTAGGTGATATCCTAACACCTCCCGACAAATAGGGAAGGAATGACAAGCGCAACGGAGGCGTGATGTTCTTTAACCCGGTCCAGTCGCCCCACTGATTAACGTCTCCGCTCACATTGGGATTTACCGGGTTCCAGATACTGTTTTCATTGTCTTTGCGGACGAAGCGGGCAAAATTCAGGCCCCAGTCCTGCGATTGATTCTTAGAGAACCGGATGGCGCTGAAAGGAATTTTCAATTCAGCCACCCACCCGTCTTTTTTTATGCTGGTCTTGCTTTCCCATACGGCATCCCAGGTTTGGTCGAACACGGAGCCGCCGTTGGATTCCTTGGCATCACCTTGTGTACCGGCGGCGGTTACCCGAAATACGAATGCGTTTTGCCGGTCATGATAGGTATCAAACCCAACTACAAAATAATCCACGTTCTGCATGGAAATAACATCCCTTGCCGTTAGTTGCTTACGGATATTGTCAGGATCATCGTACATGTATGCGCCCACATATACCGCCGTATTGTCGTAAGCGATCTTAACCTGTGTTTTATGAGTGGAAGGTTTGCCAAAAACAGGATTGGAGGTAATAAAATTCCCTGTTGCCTCCACTTTTTGCCAGGCTTCATCGTCGAGATTCCCATCGATCCTGATGGGTTGGTTTATCCGCACAGCCGGTATTTTCCTTACCTGTGAAAAGGTAACCAGGCAGCATGAGAAAAGGATAACAGTCAGCAGCAAACGCAAATGAATGGGGGTTGGTTTAAAGATTAAAGTTAAATTATTTTTCTATATGAAAAACTCCCCAAAGAAATGATTCAAAATAGCCGTTAAAAAGACCTTCGTTTCATTTCTTTTTTTATTAATCCCAGTTCCCGGCCGGTTTGTCCGGATACTGAGCTGTTTTCCTGGGCCCTGCGCATCAGGTAGGGTATCACGTCTTTGATGGGTCCGAAGGGCAGATATTTGCTGGCAGAGAACCCGGCTGCCGCGAGGTTAAAAGTAATGTTATCACTCATACCGTACAATTGAGAAAAGTGAACATGCGGATGATGATGGGGTAATCCGTGTTCATCCATGAGTTGCGTGGTGTACAAATTGCTGAATTCATTATGTGAGGCAACCATCACGGAGATCTTATCAATGCGTTCTATGCAGAAAGCAACAGCCGTGTTAAAATCCCTGTCGCATGATGCTTTATCCGGATGAATGGGTGACGCATATTTCAATTCCGCCGCACGCTTTCTTTCCTTATCCATATAGGCGCCCCTGACCAGTTTGGTACCCAGGATGAATTTTTTTTCATTGGCTGCGTCGTAAGCATCTTTCAGGAATTCCAACCGGTCGTGCCGGTACATTTGCAGGGTGTTATAAACAATGGCTTTTTCTTTATTGAACATATCCATCATCAGGATGGTCAAAGCGTCTACGGGGTCCGTTATCCATGTTTCTTCCGTATCGATCATCACCCCGATATTATTGGCAGCAGCGGTTTCACAAACCTGCAGCATGCGCAGCCGCACTTTATGCCATTCCTCTTTTTCAGGTTCCTGTAAATTGGCAACAGCGGCCAGGTATCGTTTCATCAGGCTACCCGAACCTGCTTTCATTAACGCATCCAGTTTTTCCAGTAGTGCGAAGCGTGCAAACCCTGTTACCTTAACGCTCATAAAAGGTATGTTGGTCTGGGTGGCGGCATACGCGATCACTTTTTTAAATTCGTCGCGCGCCGCTTCAAAGTTTTCCTCTCCTTCCTTGCCCTCCACACCATAATCAAGGATGACCTCCACCCTGAATTTTTCCAGTTTATCAACAACGCTTGTTGTTTCCTGCAGATTTTCTCCGCCAACAAATTGCTGAAAGATCGTCTTGCGGATAATTGTTTTTGTAAATGGAAAGTGCCACCTGATGGCAGGGGGAGTGATCGTTAAACCCAGTTTCACCAGCCAGGGTTTACCCATTGCGGAATAAAGAAAATGGGCACTTTTTAATTCCTTGTCCGATTTGGCGGCGAAGGCGCATGCTGTATTATCAAAGGAGAGGTTGGTTTGTTTATGTTCATTCATAAAATGGCAATTCGTTATCCGAAATTCGAACAACGTGAACGATTCACCAAATAAATCAGGGAACAGCGTTTGGTTACGCATTGTATCTTTGTAAAAAACCGATTATGGAAAAGACGGCGAAAGATTCACTGGTAGTAATGACAGAACTGGTTTTACCCAACGACACCAACACCTTTGGCAACCTGATGGGAGGCCGTCTGATGTACTGGATGGATATTGCCGCGGCACTCGCTGCCATGAAACACTGCGGTGCGCCTGTAGTTACGGCATCCGTGGATAATATTTCTTTTGAGAACCCGATCCGACTGGGTAACGTGGTACATATCGAGGCATCGCTTACCCGGTCGTTTAACAGTAGCATGGAAGTTCATCTGAATGTATGGGGTGAAGACGTGATCCAGCAATACAAATATAAAAGCAATGAAGCCTATTATACTTTTGTGGCACTGGATCCCAATGGCAAACCCAGGACGGTGAATCAACTCGTTCCAGAATCGGAAGAAGAGAAAAAATTATTCGACGGAGCGCTGAGAAGAAGGCAGTTAAGGTTGATCCTCGGTGGAAAAATGAAACCACAGGATGCGGTGGAACTCAAGGCC
>JAYWAZ010000297.1:0-25849 GCA_043781975.1 Bacteroidota bacterium | reverse complement strand
TCATGAAAAATAAAAAGATCCTTATCGCAGGCGGCTCGGGTTTTATCGGGCAGGCATTGGCCGGGTATTTTGGCACCGAACATAAGGTCGTTATTCTCAGCAGGGGCATTAAAAATGTGAAGACCAATTCCTTTGGCAAGCCGCTACTTAGCAGCGCGGACTTTCTTAAACTGCGATATGTAAAATGGGATGGAAAGCGTATGGGAGACTGGGCAAAAGAACTGGAAGGAGCAGATATCATCATCAACCTGGCCGGGAAAACGGTCAATTGCCGCTACAATAAAAAAAATAAGAAAGAGATATTCGAGAGCAGGACCGATGCCGTAAAAGTTATCGGGCTGGCAATAAAAAATGCAACTGTTCCACCAAAATTATGGATCAATGCGGCTTCCGCGACCATTTACCGGCATGCAACCACTGTGCCAAGGGATGAAAGCTTTACGGATTTTCATGATGACTTCAGCGTACAGGTCTGCCAGTTATGGGAAAGAACATTCAATGAACAGCGAACACCATTTACAAGAAAAGTGATCTTACGCATGGCAATCACATTAGGAGAAGGAGGGGTGATGATACCTTATTTCAATCTGTTGAAGTTTGGATTGGGAGGTAAACAGGGAACCGGTAAACAAATGTACAGTTGGATACATGTTGATGACACCTGCCGCATGATCGCCTGGTTGGCGGATCACGATGAGTTGGAGGGCACATTTAATTGTTGCAGCCCGAATCCCGTAAGCAATGAGATATTCATGCAAACCCTGCGCAATGTTACCGGCCGGCGATTTGGTTTGCCTGCTTATAAATGGATGCTGCGGATCGGGGCAAAACTGATCGGCACAGAACCCGAGCTCATTCTAAAAAGCCGGTGGGTATTGCCGAAAAAAATCGTGCAATCGGGATTCACCTTCAAATACCCACTGCTCGAAGAGGCCATTAAAGAGATTGTCAGCAAAACGCCCCGGCGGCGCTATCATTTGTTTTAACTTTGTATCAGTAATGAAAGAACGACCGGTAATATTATTCGATGGTGTCTGCAATTTCTGTAATGGCGCAGTGAATTTTATACTGAAGCGGAACAGGAATAAGGAAATAGACTTTACCCCCCTGCAAACGGAAACAGGGCGTAAATTACTGCAGCAATACGGGCTGCCTGAAAATGACATGCAGTCATTCATATTCATTGAGAACGGGAAAGCTTATACAAGATCAACAGCCGCCCTGAAAGTCTGCCGCCATTTAAGACGGCTCTGGCCCCTGTGTTATGGATTCATCATTGTTCCAGGATTCATAAGGAACGCTATCTATGACTGGATAGCCAGGAACCGGTACAAATGGTTTGGCACCAGAACTGAGTGCATGGTGCCTACCCCCGAAACAAGAGAAAGATTTTTAAACTAAGAGCAATGAAAAGAACATTGGTGCTTGGCGCTTCAGAAAATCCTGCACGATACAGTAACCTCGCGATAAAAAAATTGACGGCACATGGTCATCCCGTTACAGCCATCGGTAAAAAAAGGGGAATGGTAGGAAATACGGAGATCATTACCGAACAATCACCACTTGAAGCTATTGACACGGTTACCCTTTATTTGAACCCGGCACACCAGGCGGCTTATTATAATTACATATTTTCACTTCATCCCCGGCGCATCATTTTTAACCCAGGAGCGGAAAATGAGGAGCTGGCCCAACTGGCCTTGCAAAAAGGGATCCTTCCCCAGGAAGCCTGTACGTTGGTGTTATTAAGTACCGGCCAGTATTAACGTAGTTTTTCTATTCGTAAAAATACTTTTTTTGATATTTTTTGCTGATAGCATACTATCAGGAATAAATCTGCGTTTTATAGTCTGTAATTGCTTACCCGATTACAAACTGAAACCAAATCCCAATCTATGAAACGCCTTGCTACCTATGCATTGCTGTTACTGTGTACCCTAAGTACTGTAACAGTTTCTTCCCAGATCATTGGAAATTCCAAACCAAAGCAGTTCGATGCTTTTCCAGGTATTATCAACTGTACTGAATCTGAATTAGGGCGTGTATTTGCGTCCTCAGAAGGTCAGAATATCAGCCTGAGCCTTTCCAATGATTTTTCATTTGCGGGAGTGGTAACCAGCAATATGGTTAAATACAGCAACCTGCAAAGCGCCGTTATCAAATCGCCCACCTATAATAATTCCGTTTTTAATATTTCAAAGCGCGTCAATGCAGACAACAGCATTACCTATGTAGGACATATCATCAACCTCAATTATTTTGACGGGTATGAACTTCGGAGGAACACCGCCGGCATTTATCAATTGATCAAGATCGAAACCGACAAAGTGATACCGATCTGTGCCTATTAAAAATTAAACCAAGAATAAAACCTTACCCTGAATAACCTATCCATGAATCCTAAAACCTATGAACAATGAAAAAGATCTTTACCTGTCTGGCGATAGCCCTGGTGTTTTCTTTTAAATCGTTTAGCATTCCTAAACTAAATAGTTTGCCCGGTGCAACAGCAACACTATTCCTTGACTTCGACGGGCAAACAGTGCTCAGCTCATACTGGAATGGTGGCAACCCATTGTTTTGCGCCGCTTCAGGGATGACGGATATCCAGATCACTGAAGTTTTCAACCGGGTCGCGGAAGATTTTCGTCCTTTTAATCTGAATATTACAACTGACTCTGTGATGTTCTTAGCCGCGCCACTGGTGCAGCGGGCAAGGATCATCATCACGCCAACGAGCGGATGGTGTCCGGGCGCACTGGGCATATCATATGTGGGTTCTTTCTCTTATGGTGACGATATACCCTCTTTTATTTTTTCTGACCGACTGGGTCCCAATATACCTAAAAATGTAGCAGAAGCCTGTTCACATGAAAGCGGCCACGCGGTAGGGTTAACCCACCAGTCGCGGTATGGATCCGATTGTACGACCCCCACGGAACAATATCATACCGGGAACGGCAGCGGGGAGATCGGATGGGCGCCGATCATGGGATTCAGCTTAAATAAGAATATGAGCAACTGGAACAACGGACCTACGCCTTATGGTTGTAACGATATACAGGATAACCTTTCCATCATCGCCACTCAAAATGGCTTTACCTATCGTGCGGATGACTATGGCGAAGCGCTCAACAGCGGGACGTACTCGGTGCCTTCAACCAATTTTTCTGTGAATGGAATAATTTCTACCAACAGTGATAAGGATGCTTTCAAATTCGTCCTGGTAAGAAATTCAAATTTTCACCTCACGGCTGTTCCGTTCGGCGTGGGTGCCAATAACAATGGGGCCAACCTGGATATCAAGCTGGAGTTTTACAATGCAGCGGGTACCCTGATCAATACATACGACCCGGCAGCAACACTTAACGTGACTGTTGATACGGTTTTGTTCACGGGCACTTATTATGTAAAGATCAGCGGCACCGGCAATGCGAATATCAGCGGCTATGGAAGCCTGGGTTCTTATACCATCAGCGGTACCAGCGGCTTGCTGCCGATACATGACGTGTCATTGCATGGCACCGTGGAAAAGAACAAACATCACCTCGGCTGGAGCATTATCGCAGACGAAGCCATCCGCAACATTTATGTGGAAACTTCCAAGGATGGTATCAGCTTCAATACATTGACGAGTGTAGTTCCAACAGCTGCAGCATTTACCTATGCACCAACCCAGAATGGTATTATCTATTACCGGTTGAAAGTTACTTCAGTGCTGGACCAGACCATGTACTCCAATACCATCTCGTTAAAAGCTACCGGCAATGTAGACCAACCATTCTTTGTTTCAACGCTGGTGCACAATGAGATCACCGTGAATGCAGGATCGAATTACCAGTATATGCTGAGCGATATCAATGGCAGGATGATCAATTTGGGCACCGGATTAAAAGGCATCAATAAGATAAGCGTATATAACCAGCCCAATGGCATGTATGTGATACAGCTTTTGAGCAACGACCAAAAACAAACAGAGCGAATTATAAGACAGTAAGGTAGATTCATGTGAAAGTTAGGGGGTAGCGTTAGGGGCTATCCCCTTTTTTTATGTCTCCGGTAAACTGCTGGAGATCGTTTAAAGCTTCAAGCCACAAACCGCAAGGGTGCAGGTTTTCGGTGCCGGGAACTTTTTCCTTTTACAAAAACTATTTAAAGCGTGCCTGCTCCTTGCTTGCCGCTTGTTACTTGTGGCTAAACGATTATGTTGATGTAAAAGCTTCCTTTGGGGTATTTTTCCTTAACTTTAGAAAACCCCTTTTTTATGTTATGGAGAAAATTTAACGGAGACCCCATACAGTTGCCCATCAAAGAAGCGGTGGAAGATGCCATCAAAAGAGAAACAACCGCTGGGTATCATTTAAAAGTTTGTATCGGAACCGACAGCCAGGTGAAGGGCAAGGAAACCGAATTTGCCACGGTCATCGTTTTTTTACGCGAAGGACATGGCGGTTTCATGTTCATTCATAATGAAAAAACAGTACAGCGCTACAGTATCAAAGAGCGTATGCTGGTGGAAGTGGCCAAGAGTATTGAGATCGCCTATGAATTGTGCGACCTCTTCACCGTGTATGATGTGGATATGGAAGTGCACGCTGATATCAATACCAATCCTCATTTTAAAAGCAATGAAGCCCTGCGGGAAGCCATGGGTTATATCCTGGGTATGGGCTTTGCATTTAAGGCCAAACCCGAAGCTTTTGCCAGCAGCAGTTGTGCCAACAAAGTTGTGAATTAGAAAATATCCATTCCAAAAAATACTACGGGTATTATATTGAACCGTTGGTTTCTTCAATAAAAGAGAGGATCTTATCTTTTCCTGTTTTTTTAATGGCGCTGGTCACGAAATGCTGCGGTAAAAATTGCCAGGTCTTTTTCATGGCGGTTAAAAAGTCTTTTACATTCTTACTAACGATCCGCTGGTTTTCCTTATCACTCTTGGTGAACACCAGGCAGAATGGAATCTTCCATAGTTTTAATTGTTCCAGGAATTCCAGGTCTATCTTTTGCGGCGAATGCCGTGCATCGATCAATACGAAGACCATCGCCAGGTTCTCCCTTTTGCGCAGGTAATTTTCGATCATCTGTTCCCATCTTCTCCTGCTGCGCAGGCTCACTTTGGCAAAACCATAGCCAGGAAGGTCAACCAGGTACCAACTCAGCTTTACTTTTTCTCCCGGAGTTGTGGTTGAAGGGGATTTTGGTGATGCCGAAGATTCAATGATAAAATGGTTTATCAATTGTGTTTTCCCCGGGGCCGATGATGTTTTTGCGAGCTTTTCATTGTTGCAGATCATATTGATAAGGGAGGACTTCCCTACATTACTGCGACCAATAAACGCATACTCGGGCCGGTCGGGTACCGGGCATTTTTCATAACCCGGACTGCTGATAACATATTTGGCCCATTTGATCTGCATGTGGCAAAGATACTGGATGCAGGATTTAAGCTGCAAGCTTTTAGCTGCAAGGGAGAGGCAGGCTATTTCAGCGCGTCTTTTGTAATAAGAAAAATCCTATAAAGTTGATCCTCATTTCCCGAAGTCGTGGTTTGAAGCTTATAAAATACTTGTCCCCTTTGAGCTTGTAGCTTGAGTCTTTGGTTAGGTTACTGCATGCCCGCCCGGAGCAGAACTCAAACAGAAAACCCCAAAAAGCACTTATCTTTGCGCCTCATGACAGGATTTGCACACGATAGCATTGTACCTTACCAGGATTCGGTATTAAGCAAGAAACAACAGGTTGCTGAAATGTTCGATGATATTGCCTTCAGGTACGATTTTATGAATCATTTCCTGAGTGCCGGGATCGATGTGAAGTGGAGAAAGAAAGCGATTCGCCAGCTGGTAGAGCTTGATCCAAAAAGGATACTGGATGTTGCTACCGGTACCGGCGATATGGCCATTATGGCGGCGGGAATGCTGCATCCTCAAAAGATCACCGGGATCGATATCAGTGATGGCATGCTGGAAATGGGGCGCAAAAAGATACAACGCCTTGGTTTAAACAACGCCATTGAACTGTTAAATGGAGATAGCGAAACAATAAATTTTCAAGACAATTCGTTTGATGCGGTAACTGTGGCATTTGGGGTTCGCAATTTCGAGAACCTGGAAAAGGGGCTGAGTGAGATAAAACGGGTGCTAAAACCCGGTGGCCAACTGGTGGTGCTTGAATTCAGCAAACCTAAAATGTATGCTACGAAAATAGTGTACAATTTGTACATGAGAGTCATAGCCCCGGGAATGGGAAAATTATTCTGTAAAAACCGCAACGCATACAACTACCTCGACAAATCAATTAAGAAATTTCCGGAAGGAAAGAATTTTACCGGTATCCTGGATAACCTGGGATATAAAAACACATTCAGTAAACCACTGAGCTTAGGAATATGCAGCATCTATTGCGGAGAAAAATAAATCATTTATGGATGGTGTCTTTATTTTGTCCCTTGATCGGCATATCGCAACTCAGGGATGAATTAAATCTTCCGGACCATGATGAAAAAAAGTTTCATTTTGGCATCAACCTGGGCGTTAACCGTTCCCACTTCAATTTTTCGCATCACCCTTTATTCATGCAACAGGACAGCGTGATGGTGGTGGAAAGCATCAACAGCACCGGGTTGAATCTGGCCTGGCTGGTGAACCTGCACCTGAGTGAACACTTCGACATACGCACTTTTCCGCTTGACCTGACCTTTACGGAAAAAGCATTTCAATATAACCTGACCTATCCCGACAGACCCGGAGGTGAGGACTCAATCACCCTCAAAAAAGTTCAGTCCATTTCATTGACTTTTCCATTAGAGTTAAAATTCAGCAGCGACAGGATCGGTAACTTTAAAGTATACATGCTGGGAGGTGTGAAGGCCGAGTATGACATGGCCTCCAACGCGGGTGCACAGAAAGCGGAGAACCTCATCAAACTGAACCGGCTTGATTATGGCGTTGAGGCAGGACTTGGGTTCCATTTTTATTTCCCCTTTTTTGTATTGACACCCGAAGTAAAAGTTGGCTGGGGACTGGGTAATTTGCATAGCCGGGATGCAAATCTTAAATTCTCCAATGTAATTGACAAGATCAATTCAAGGACCATCACTTTCTCTCTCACCGTTGAGTAACGATCATGGTTGCATAGTTAAATGGTTATGCAGCCTGCTCATTTGATGTGTCTATTCAGCCATTTTCAATAATCATATTCCCGCTTGAACATGTTCAGCCGCACTCCCGCAGTAATTAAACTGTTATTCGTTTGAGCCGGGACCGTTGTCGTTTTATAGGTCCTGTACTGCATCGACAGGTCGAAGAATAAATTCTCTTTCCATTCGTATGAAACCTGCAGGTAACCGTTGAATACGGTTGCTTTATTGCCGCTTCCGATCTTGAAACCATTGTCCATTATTCTGTTCTTGTAATTTTCAAAAGGGTTGGCACCAAAATCTTTTCCGGCGCTGTCGAGGCCCTGGTAATAATAGATCGCCCGGGCGCTGATGTACCACCTCGGGGAAGGTTGATAGTTGATGATACCGATGAATTCCTGGAAATTGGCTCCCAGCGGGTGTGCCAGCGGTTGGTTATAATGCGTGTAATTGGCAATGGTATCGCCATGCGAATAGGTGAAGGGCCTTACCCGGTTGGTTTCGATCTGCAGGTCAAGATTGGGGATGCCAAATGCGTCCATGTACTTAACACCCGCCTGTATCCCCCATTTGTTAGCCCAGCTTGTGGGGTTGTTCCTTATCTCTGATAAGATAAATTCATCCAGGAGGAATTGACCGTAAAACTGCGCACGGTGTGCGATATTCGCTTTGAAATCGAGTCCTACCAAGGCATTGTCCGGGCTTCCCACATTGCCCTCCACGCTGCGGTAAAAGATGATGGGGTTCAAGTATTGGAAATCAAAGCGGTTCTTGCGGCCAAATATCACGCCTTCGAACAGTCCGATATTGAGCCACTTGGTAACGTTCATGCTTAGGTGATGCATGGCGGCGTACTTTCTGTCCAACAAGGTATCCCCGGCTTTTTTAAACTGCGGCATCAGTTCCATGAACAGGTTCTGGTAATTGAATTTCCAGATCTTGGTATTGAGTTTCAGGAACAGGTAGCTGTTGCCCCAGTCACTTAAGAACAGGCTCCTGTAACCGCTGCCGATGAAATTCTTGTCGTACCCGAACTGCACATCGATATATTTTGTGACGCCGAATGTGATATACCCTCTGGCATCAAAATAGTCATAACCCGTTTTTTTAAAGGGCTTGTAAAACCCAACACCCGGCACTGCGCCGTATGTGCTTACCTGCTGCCGAAAAAAGGCCGGACCCCTTTCCTGGTTATCAGTAAGGAAAGTAGAGAAGCCGATCTTATGGGCGATCATCCCGCGAACCATGGCCCCGCGTGAATTTACAAACATGTTTTGGCTGTTGTTGTTCTCCCTGCCCATCTGGAACTGTATTACGGGATTCACCGCCAGGAAAAAGTCTTTGTTGTTGACTTCTAAAAGATTGGATTTTGTTTTGTAGAGTGATTTTAATATCGGTTTCCTGCTCATGAAATCTTCCCTGGGAACGGATAACCATTCGCTGTTATTCATTAAAAAACTGTGCAGGTTGTATTCATCCACCGGGGAAAGGGCCTGGTCGGTCAGCTCTTCATATTTGTCGCGGCCAGTTTTGGGATCGCTGTAACCCAGGCGGGCGCTGTCGATATATTCGGCCTGCCGTACAATGAACCTCCTGCTGAATGGGCGTACCGTTGAAAAATTAAGATCGGTATTGGTTTGCTGTTTGATCTCCAGCCTTTCAACAAAATGGATGTCCTTTGATCCGGGGTTCAGGTAGGTGGATTGTGCCGTCGCAAAAGCAGGGCAAATAAAAATCAGCAGTTTGGTTAAGCTTTTGATAATTTGCATTGAATTTTTTTAGTTTAGCAGGTATCTAAATTCAAGATATGCAAAAATACCTTTTTAAGAACATACAGTTGGTAAATGAAGGGAAAATTCAGACAATGGATGTTTTGATAAAAGGCGAACGCATTGAAAGGATCGACCAGTCGATCAGCAGCAAGGCTGCGTTGATAGAGATCAACGGTGAAGGCAGGCATCTTTTCCCCGGCGTGATCGACGACCAGGTGCATTTCAGGGAGCCGGGCCTTACGCATAAAGCCACCATTCAATCCGAAAGCAAAGCCGCCGTAGCCGGTGGCGTTACGGGTTTCATGGAAATGCCCAATACCATACCTAATGCATTAACGCCCGAATTGCTGGAAGAAAAATATGCCATCGCGGCCCGCTCTTCCATGGCCAATTATTCTTTTTTCATGGGAACCAGTAATTCCAATGCAGCCGAAGTGCTGAAAATGAATGCCCGTAAAAAAGAGGTTTGTGGCGTAAAGATATTCATGGGCGCCAGTACGGGCAATATGTTGGTGGATAGCCACGCCGCCCTGGATACGGTCTTCCGCGAAAGCGAATTACTGATCGCAACGCATTGTGAAGACGAGCGGATCATCAAAGCGAATTACGAAAAGCTGAAAGCGGAAAAGGGGGTATTGTCTCCTTCAGACCATCCTTTGGTGAGAGATGACAACTCCTGTTTTGAATCATCCCTGGTGGCCATCCAGTTTGCAAAAAAATACAATAGCCGCCTCCATATTTTACACATCAGCACCGAAAAGGAATTACAGCTCTTCAGCAATATGCTGCCGCTGAAGGATAAAAGGATCACGGCCGAGGTTTGTGTGCACCACCTGCATTTTACCGCGGATGATTATGAGCGTTTGGGCTATAAGATAAAATGTAACCCGGCCATCAAGGCGCCGCACAATAAAGAGGCACTCTGGAATGCTTTGCTGGACGACCGTTTGGATGTGATCGCCACCGACCATGCGCCCCATCTTCTATCTGAAAAAGAGGGGCCTTATGAAAAGGCCCATGCCGGCTTGCCACTGGTGCAACATGCGTTGCTGTTGATGTTGCATTATCATAATGCCGGCAGGATCTCTCTTGAAAAGATCGCGGAGAAGATGAGTCATGCCGTTGCGGATTGTTATGGAATTGCCGAGCGGGGGTATATCCGCGAGGGATATTTCGCCGACCTGGTTGTGGTGGATATGCATTCAAAAACGACGGTTACTAAAGAAAACATATTATACAAATGCGGATGGACCCCCCTGCAGGATTTTATTTTTCCTGCATCTATAGATAAGACATTCGTGAACGGCAATATGGTTTGGGATAATGGGAAATTTGATGAGAACATAAAGGGGCAACGGATATTATTTAATAGGTAATACTTAATATTGATATATTGTTTGGCGTCTAAAATCTTAAGACCGCTTTAAATATTCAATATCAAATGTTCCATATTCAAGCGCAATGGAAACAGACAAAACAACACAGGCCGACCTATCCGTTTTCAGTCCGGAGGAAGAATTCTCAGTTTTCAATAAACTGAACCTTACCCGTACCCGGCACGGAAGAGAGCAGTTGCGGTTCAATTTCAGCAATACCCTGAATAGTATTGAAGAGATAAGGGGAGTGCAGCGAACCATACGGCTTATCGGGCAGGAGCAGCAATATTGGCCGATGCAGATCAGTAATGGTACCATCATGGTGATCGACCGGTTTTATGACACCACCATTGACCCTATTCCGGCTCACCCCGGTTTTATCTCTTCCCTGAATTATAAATTATTTCATGGCCCCGATTTTTCCCTGGTGAAATATTCAGTTACCCATTGTTTTGACTTTATAAAAGGGATGCAGCTGCTGCTGAAACATTTTTCAAATGATGACACACCTGCTCCGCTAAAAAAAGCATTGCTGCAGGTAGGGCATATCATCAATAAGCCGCAATTTGAAGTTGTTGAAAAAAAAGAAAAGGCAAGCGAGTTGACAGTACCGGAAATGCTGCAACTGGCGCAATTTATGCGCTATCATTATAAACTGCATATGTACGAGCTGCTGGATGTGTATGCGCAGCTCGACGCCTGGTATGGCATGGCGCAGGCTGTACAGCGCTACGGACTTGTATTCCCGGAGTTCATGGTAAGCGATCAACCCGTGGTTTCCGCCAGGGGCTTGTACCATATCTTGCTGGAAGCGCCCGTTGCCTATGACATCACCCTGAACCCCAATGACAATTTCATCTTTCTTACCGGTGCCAATATGGCCGGCAAAAGCACTTTCATTAAATCAATAGGCATCGCTGTTTTCCTGGCGCATACGGGAATGGGAGTACCCGCAGCGCAGCTGCAGCTTACCTTATTCGACGGCCTGCTCAGTAATATCAACGTGGTGGACAACGTGGTTAAAGGTGAAAGCTATTTCTACAACGAAGTGCAGCGGATAAAGGCCACCGTTACCAAGATAAACAACGGAAAGAAATGGCTGATACTGATCGATGAACTATTCAAGGGCACCAATGTGCAGGATGCCATGAAGTGCAGCAGTGTAGTCATTGAAGGCCTGCTGAAAATAAGGAATTCGTTGTTCATCCTTTCCACGCATCTCTATGAGATCGGGGAGGACCTGAAAAAATATCCCAATATCAGTTTTAAGTATTTTGAGACCTCGGTCACCGATGAACAGTTACATTTCAGTTACCAGCTGAAAGACGGTATCAGCAACGATCGGCTGGGATACCTGATATTGAAGAAGGAGGGGGTGGTGGACCTGCTGGAGAAATTATAATATTATTACAATGAAAAGAACACTGTTATTGATCTTCGCTTTATTATTTCTCTTTGCCGCAGAAATTGGGCGGGTGTATTTCATCATGCCCTTCCCCGGCAGCCAGAAGGCCAATACCATTACAATCGCGTATTTTCTCAATAATAATATCTGGTGGCTGCGGTTGGTGGGATTGGTGTTGCTTGTTCCGTTGGCATGGTATGTTTTACGTAACGCGAAATGGTGGAAGAAGATCCTCTTGTCACTTTTTATGATCTTATACGGGGTCGTATTTTATTTTGTCAACTTTAAATTCCTGGCGGATAAAATGTTTTACCAGCCTAAAAATAAAATGCTGGTGACTGTTGCTGATAGTAAGGTTGACAGCACAAGACTGGTCATTGGAATCCAAATTAACGGGCAGGCTAAAGCTTATCCAATTGAGATCATCGGATACCATCACCAGGTGGAGGATACGGTTGGAGGTGAGCCGGTAATGGTAACTTATTGCACGGTTTGCAGAACAGGCAGGGTCTTCAGTCCCTTTGTAAACGGTAAATTCCAGCATTTCAGGTTGGTAGGGATGGACCATTTCAATGCCATGTTCGAGGACGAGGATACGAAGAGTTGGTGGCGACAGGCCTCAGGTATTTCGGTAGTGGGACCTTTGAAAGGAACCGCATTGAAAGAATTGCCTTCCGAACAACTACGGCTAGGCACTTGGGTTAGAAGATACCCTAACACTTTGATATTACAACCCGATCCTATATTTGCAAAACAATACAAGGGCCTGGAGGGCTTTGATGAGGGTACCATCAAAAGCGGCCTTGAAAAGCGGGACAGTGCTTCCTGGAAATTCAAATCATGGGTAATTGGTGTGATGGTGGATGATCATGCAAAAGCGTATGACTGGAATGACCTGTTGAGCCGAAGGATCATCAACGATACTATACAAAATAGATCCATAGTTCTTGTGCTGGAAAAAGACAATATTTCTTTTCATGCATGGAACCGTCAGCCAGGGGATAGATTACTAACATTCTCTTTTGATGCATCTTCACAGACTTTGAAGGATGATATTACCCGATCGGTATGGAATATGGACGGTTTGTGTACAGAGGGTTTATTAAAGGGTACTCAACTTGCCCCGGCTCCTGCCTACCAGGAGTTCTGGCATAGCTGGCAAAGTTTTCATCCTGGAACATCAACCTATCTCCCGGATAAAAAATAACGAAATAATAAATTTCTTTTATTAATTTCAGTTATCAATTCGTACCCATGCTAGTCAAAACCTTTGGCAGCGCCGTATATGGCGTGGAAGCCATTACCATTACAGTAGAAGTCAGTGTAGACAACCAGGGCAAATTTTATTTTATTGTGGGCCTGCCCGACAATGCCATTAAAGAAAGTTTACAGCGGGTTGAAAGTGCCATAAAAAGCAATAACTACTATATGCCCCGTACCAAGTTGGTAGTTAATCTTGCACCCGCAGATATTAAAAAAACGGGAACTGCTTTTGACCTGCCCATCGCTATCGGTACCCTGGGTGCAACAGAACAAATCGAAAACCCGGAGAAATTAGAAGAATATATTATCATGGGTGAGTTAAGTATGGATGGAGAAGTGCGCCCGATAAAAGGAGCATTGCCCATTGCATTACAGGCAAAAAAAGAAGGATTCAAAGGACTGATCGTTCCTAAACAAAATGCAAAAGAGGCTGCCATGGCGGGTAATATCGATGTGTTTGCGGTAGGTCATATCAATGACGTAATCGGTTTTTTTGCAGCGGAAAATTCAATTGAACCTACTATTGTAAACGCCCGGGAGGAATTTGCCCATGCGCAATCTGATTTTGAAATTGATTTTTGTGATGTAAAAGGACAGGAAAATATCAAACGTGCGCTGGAGATCGCGGCGGCAGGCGCACACAATGCCATTCTCATAGGCCCTCCCGGTGCCGGCAAAACGATGCTGGCAAAACGATTGCCTACCATTTTGCCACCGCTTAGTTTGCAGGAAGCATTGGAAACAACAAAGATCTACAGCGTGGTGGGGAAATTACCGGAGAATGCAACTTTGATCTCAAAGCGGCCTTTCCGCTCTCCGCATCATACCGTTAGTGATGCTGCACTGGTGGGTGGTGGCGGCATACCGCAGCCCGGCGAAATTTCACTGGCGCATAACGGCGTTTTATTCTTAGATGAACTGCCCGAATTCAAAAGAACCGTACTGGAAGTGATGCGACAACCCATGGAAGAAAGAAAAGTCACCATTTCAAGAGCAAAAGTGGCATTGGATTTTCCAGCCTCCTTCATGCTCATCGCCAGCATGAATCCATGCCCATGTGGTTATTTCAATCATCCTGAAAGAGAATGCACCTGTCCGCCCGGAGCAGTACAAAAATATTTAAATAAGATCTCGGGCCCCTTGCTCGACAGGATCGACCTGCACGTAGAAGTCACTCCCGTGGCTTTCCATGAGCTTTCTTCCTCCCGCCAGTTTGAAAAAAGTGCTGTTATTCGGGAAAGGGTGATCAGGGCAAGGGAGGTTCAGGCGGCAAGGTATAAAAACTCGGAAGGCGTATACGCCAACGCACAAATGAGCAGCAAACAATTAAAGGAGATATGTATCATTGATAGCGCCGGGCAGCATTTACTGAAAGCTGCCATGGAAAAATTGAACCTGTCGGCAAGGGCCTATGACAGGATATTAAAAGTAAGCAGAACCATCGCCGACCTGTCGTTCAGTGAAGATATAAAACCCGAACATCTTGCGGAAGCCATTCAATACAGGAGCCTTGACAGAGAAGGGTGGGGGGGATAAAAAATTAATAATTAAGAATGTTTTCAATTCAACAGGGTATAAAATATTATAACGGGAAATCAATGTTCAATTCAAATCCTTCGCCTGGGTTGGAATTAATTGCAACATTACCACCAGACAATTTCGCCCTGCTGTAGATATTCTGCAATCCAAACCAATTTTTTTAAATAACCTGTGAGACCCTTCCGGTTTGACAGCCGAACTGTAATTTCCATAAAAGATACTGATTACCGCCGAAAAGAAAACTGAAAATTCCAATTTAAACTTAAATTTACCCCAGGCATTTTATTTATAATATGAGAGAAAGTAAATAATTAATTTCGATTTGATGACCTGTTGATGAGGCACTTTTTGATCATTGATGAACACGATATTGTACGGAGGGGTGTGAAGACAATGCTCTTGAATTTATTTGATCCAGCTGAGATCAGCGAAGCCTTTGATGAAGTCAGCGCCACCGGGCAACTGGCGAAGAAAAGTTTCGACCTGGTATTAATTGATATCCACATGCCCAATACGGATGCCATACGGTTGATGGAATTCATTCATGCCATCTACCCGGACATACGGGTACTTGTTTTTTCAATGAGCGCGGAAAATATTTATGCCAAACGATTCCTGGAAGCAGGCGCCTGTGGATTCGTGTCTAAAGAAGCCCTGCTGGGAGAGATCCAAAAAGCCATCACACTGGTTTTAGACGGCAAGCTGTATTTCAGTGATGCCCTGATGGAAATGGTCGCCCATAAATTCCCGGTACAATATGCAGACAATCCTTTCAGTAAACTCTCTGCCAGGGAACACGAGATCGTTTCACTTTTCTTAAAAGGTGATACCCTTAGTGAGATCGTCAAATCCCTGAAGATAAAGGTGTCAACCGCGGGCACGCATAAATCGGGGCTGTTTGAAAAACTGGAGGTTAAAAATATACTGGAGCTGAAGGAACTGGCCACCTTTTATAATTATTGAACAACTTTATTTCAATTTCATCCCTCCCGTACATGCAATCTTGTCATTTTTTGCGAATTTGCACGATATTTGACAAATTGATATTTTTCGATGGATTTAAAATAATCTTTAACTGCGATGAAGATACTATTGAACTACCTCAAGCCTTATAAGTGGCTTGTGGTATTAACACTCACCCTGGCGGCTATCAATATAGGATTTTCACTTATAGATCCGATATTGCTGGGTAAACTCATTAATCTCGCTAACAATCATCAGGGTGTTACAAAGCCCCCCGCCCAACTTTTTAGCAGGGAAAGGTTCTTATATTCTTTCTCCTGGGATAAACCCGGGGTTTGGTTTATTCTGATATGCTCCATCTCTGTGGCTATGATCAGCCGGATTGCCAAAAATTTCCAGGATTATTTCTTAAATGTGATCATTCAAAAATTCGGCGCCAAGGTCTTTACAGATGGCTTACAACATGCCATGAAATTGCCATATCAGCAATTTGAAGACCAGCGCAGCGGCGAAACGCTTTCTATTCTCACCAAGGTAAGGTCGGACGTGGAGAAATTCATGATCAATTTCATCAATATCCTTTTTGGAGTAATTATAGGTGTGGTTTTTGTATTTGTTTATGCAAGCATCTTTATCCACTGGAGTATACCCATCGCTTATGTCGTGGGTATTTTTTTACTGACGATGATCACCAATTTCCTGAGCAAAAAGATTAAAGTGATCCAGAAAAATATTGTGGGACAAACCACTGCATTGGCAGGTTCCACCACGGAATCACTGCGCAATATTGAACTGGTCAAAAGCCTGGGACTCACCAAACAGGAAGTGGAAAGGCTGAATAAGAATACCTACAAGATACTTGGATTGGAACTCACCAAGGTGAAGCGTATACGAAGTATCAGCTTCATACAGGGTACGATGGTGAATACCCTGCGCCAGGTGATACTCTTCATTTTAATGTGGCTAATCTTTCGCGGCAGGATGGATGCCGGGCAGCTGGTGACCATGCAGATATTTTCTTTTTTCGTATTCGGCCCACTGCAGGAGATCGGTAATATCCTGCTCTCTTACCGCGAGGCAGAAGCTTCTTTAAATAATTTTCACAACCTGATGGTCAAGGAACCGGAACCAGAACCCGCCAACCCCAAACCATTGGGCAATATCGAGACCCTGTCGTTCAACCATGTTTCCTTTAAGCATCAAACGGCCTCACATAAAGCTATAGACGACATCAGCTTTAATGTAAAGACCGGCGAAACCATCGCCTTCGTAGGCCCGAGCGGCAGCGGTAAATCTACCTTAATGAAATTACTGGTGGGGTTGTACCGCCCGCTGGATGGGAAAATATTTTATAATAATCTGGATGAAACGGAGATACATTTCGATGACCTGCGAAAGCAGATCGGTTTTGTTACACAAGACACCAACCTATTCAGCGGCACCATCCGCGAGAACCTGATGTTTGTCAACCCCTCCGCTACAGAGAACGATGTTACGGACGTGTTACAAAAAGCAAGTTGTACCGGTTTGCTGGAAAGGGCCGAAAAGGGCCTGGATACCATGATCGGGGAAGGCGGATTAAAATTGTCGGGCGGCGAAAAACAACGGATCTCCATTGCCCGTGCGCTGCTTCGTAGACCGCATTTACTGATCTTTGATGAAGCCACTTCTGCACTCGACTCGCTTACCGAAGAAGAGATTACCAATACCATCCGTGACATCTCTTCACAAAAAGAGCAGATTACCATCCTGATCGCACACCGCCTCAGTACGATCATGCACGCCGACCGGATATATGTACTCGAAAAAGGCGACGTGGTGGAAACCGGCGATCACGAAAGCCTGCTTTCGGAAAAAGGATTGTACTACGCCATGTGGAGACAACAGATCGGGGAAAGAAAAAAACAAACGCCCGCTTAATTGATCAATTACCGCTTATGACAAATATAGATATGCTGGGGATGCTTGCCGGCACCATTTCAGCCATCGTTTTTTTACCACAGGTCATCAAAACCTGGCGCAGCAGATCGGCAAAAGATATTTCACTTTTGATGTTCTCCTTTGCCACCATCAGCGTGATCCTATGGCTGGTTTATGGCATTTTAATAAAGAACGGCCCGGTGATCTATACCAACAGCTGCGTATTGGTGCTTTCCGTCATCATGCTCATCTTAAAAATCAAATTCAATAAATAGTTATTAGGCATATCCGGTACCTTTGCCGGATGAAAGAAATGAAGCGACCCACCCCGGGTTATTTTTGGAGTATACTCACCATGAAGTGCCCGCGTTGCCGCCGCGGTCCGATGTTTAAAGACAATAATCCTTTCCGGAAAATAAAACTGTCACACATTTTTGATATGCACAAACATTGCCCGGTTTGCCATCAGCGCTACGACCTGGAACCGGGATTCTGGTATGGTACGGGTTATGTGAGCTATGCGCTGGCCGTAGCCATTTCCGTTGCAACATTTTTGGCCTGGCTGGTGTTGATCGGTGTTTCCACCGACGACAACAGGATCTTTTACTGGCTCATCAGCAATGCGCTCTTATTGGTAGTGGTGCAGCCATGGCTGATGCGGCTCAGTCGTGTTATCTATATCCGTTTCTTTGTCCGGTACGATGAGCATTATGAAGAAACAAAACCGCTGGAATTTGATAAGTGATCTCCGCCTTATCCCTCATTCTTAAAAATATCGGTAAAAATATTTCCCGCACTCAATTCTTCAATGTCACTCAGTTGCAGTTCCAGTGCTTTGGTGCTTTTGTTGATCTCGATGAGGGATAGCAGGATGGAGGCCAGCAAAAAAATAAGGCTGGCGGCAAATACCCAGTGCGCCAGTTCTATCCAACCCCTGAAGACGATGTACATGCACAACACGCAACACAAAAAACTCATGATGCCCAGGCCCTGCATGTAACGGATAAGGTTTAACCGGCTCCGGATGTTTTTTATCTGTCTCAGGATATTCTTTTCCTTTTCGCCATGCTGGTATTCGTCATGCAGTTTCCTTACCAGTGAGGCAAGTGATAAAAAACGGTTGGTATAGGCCAGCATCAGCAAGGTGATGGCCGGAAAAAGAAGGGCGGGAGTATTGATGTTGATGTCGATCATACCATAAAAATACGATCAATATATTTTATGAAGGCAACATCTTCAGGGAACAATATGGGAATGCGATTTTTTGGAGATGAATTTTCCGAATCCATAACCGAGGGCAAAGCCTAAGGGAAAATCCGAAGCCCAATGCACGCCGTTATTGATCATGGATAAACTGCACAATCCTGCAATGCAGTAGCCCAATGGCCTGATCCATTTTTTTTCAGGATAATTATTTCCAATGATCGTGATGGCGCTCACAAAAGTGGCGAGGTGCCCAGATGGAAAAGCATCAAACTTGGTTTTATTGTTCTGGAAATTACCCCAGGCAGGGAAGGGGCTCCATCGGCCCCTGCGGATCGTTGCATCTGAGGGGTTTTCCCTTCCGGTGGCGAACTTCATCACCTGTGTGCCGATACCAAGGGTAATAAACGCTTCGGTTAACTGACTGGCGGTTTGCAGGGCCCGGTTATCTTTTTTTATTTTTCCCATGATAAAAAATCCGGCTGCCATGAACATGGCGGATGAACCCTGGCCCAGGTCATAAAAAGCGGTATTGATGTTCAGCGGGATCTTTCCGAAATTGGTTTTTTTACCTCCAATTTTTAACCTGACTACGGGAGAAAAACGCTCTTTGGAATCTATATGGTGGTCATCACAAATATCCTGGACGGTATTTGTGATGGACTGGTCGAATAAAAATAACAAAGCGGTAGATCCGGCCACCAGCGCCAGGTGTGAAAGATTATTTTTTTTAAAGGATTTTTTTGTAAAGCCAGCGATATCCCGCGGGATATTGGTAATAAATGAAAATGCTTTTGGTTTTGTGTAATTGCTTTCGGCTTGCTGGGCAAGTCCTGTGTATGGCAGCACCAAAAAAAAGAGCAATCCGTATTTAATTCTCATTAGCAATCAGTTACTTTATTTGTGTCGGTGATCCATCCATTTTTGTATTTTCCAGCCCAGCCAGGCGCTGCCGGCGCCAACAATAGCACCTGCCAGTACATCACTCGGGTAATGAAGGCCCTGGTATACCCGTGCCCAGGCCACGCTCCCTGCGAATAGATAGGCCGGCGCCACAAAATACCATTTATGATAACGCAAAGCAACAGAAGTTGCAGTATAAAAAGCTTCGGCAGAATGGCCTGAAGGAAATGAAAACCCGCCGCTCTCATCATCACGTTTTATGATAAAGGAATATTTTTCAAATGGACGTTGCCGATCAACGATCTTTTTTACGGATTGGGTAATGATACCGCATGCGATCAGCGAAGCCCCCATGTAAAGTGCGTCTCGTTTTAATTTTTTATCGTGTTTTAAAAAACCCGCAATGGCGATTCCGGCCGGTATGCCCACACTTAAAGCAGTCACAGATGACGCATTCAATTCAAGGTACTTCGTTTTAAAAGTAGTTTCATTTTTATTGATTGATTTCAGCAGGTTTATATCAAGGTTTTGTGAAAAGGAAGTACCCTGCAAAAAAATAAAAAAGGCTGTAATAAAATACACAGGAATGCGCTTCATTGAAAGCAGTTTAAATGGTAATATTGCAAGATAACCAAAGAACTGGTTAAGGTTAAGTTAATGAGAAAGAACTTTGTTTTTTGGATCCATTCCATAGCCGGACTGCTGTCCGGACTTTTTATTTTTCTGTTGTCGTTGTCTGGCACCGCCCTGGTGTTTCATGAAGACATAGATCAGTTTCAACAAACACACATCAGCCAATCGGGAGCATATATTTTACCGGTTGATAGTAGCTATGATCATTTGCAAAAGCAGTATCCCCATGCACAGATCAGCAGTTGCAGCCTTCCTGAAAATGCCGCAGAAGCATTTATCTTTTCCATTTATGACCCTTCTTATAAGAACGGAACTGCCGCTTTGCAGGTCTTTCTGCATCCGCAAACTGCCGGGGTTTTGCAAACAAGGGGGAGCAAAGACATTCAAAATAATTTCATGGGCTGGCTGTCTGTTTTTCATAATTCATTCCAGCTGGGTAAGACAGGGGAGTGGATGTTGGGTGTTTTTTCTCTGGTCTTCCTGATCAGCATCATCACCGGCATCATGCTTTACCGAAAAAATATCGGGGCTGTATTGACATTTAAAAAAGCCGCATTCAAAAAAGGGAACTTCCATCAGATCATCGGCACCTGGGCCCTGTTATTTAATTTGATGATCGCTGTCACCGGTTTTTGGATGCAGCGTTATGTCTTTAAAAAAGAATTTTATTCTTCCACAAATTATACCTCCATACTGAGGCCATCCCCTCCCTTGTTTTTTCACTTTGATTCCGCGTATGCCGGTGTAAAAAAACAATACCCCGATTTCACCGCAAGGGTGATCTATTTTGCGCAGTCCGGAAAAGGGAGAACGGCTGTTTATGGAAACAACTCCACCAATTCATTCATACACTCGAAAGAATTTGCAGATGCCATTTTTTTAGACAGTACCGGAAAAATTGTTAAGAAAGCATTCGTGAATGAAATTCCCGCGGCCGACCGGTACGATATCATTAATTCGCAGGTACATTTTGGCAAGTACGGTGGTTGGCCGGTAAAGATCCTCTATGGGTTTTTGGGTTTAGCGGGAGGGCTGTTGAGCATCACCGGTTTTTTGCTCTGGTATAAAAGAAAGAAGGCGCTCCTCACCTGATCTTGCTTGGGTTTACTGATATTTGTGACTCAGTTTAGCCGCATTAGCATCTGTTTAACGAATAATCCGGGGGTTTAGAAATATTAATTTTATATTTGCAACACTGTTACAAATTAATAATTATAGCAAACCCCTTGGCAGACGTACTCTGCAATCAGTTAACCATGAAGAATAAACCTGTAAGAACTTATTTTAATTTTAAAATCTTGCTGTTGATGCTGATATTTTTCAGTACAGGATCTTACGCCCAGGTAAAGTCCGACAGCACACTCACAGATTCCATGATGCTGAAACAGGTGGAACTGATGATGCAAAACCAGAATACCCAGCCAGAACCGGTTAAAACTCGTTCGGGTATCACCGCCAACCCGGATATCGGGGTAGTTGGGGATTTCCAGCTTTCTTATATCAGCAAAGGCAAAAAAAATATTGATGCCTACCTGAATGAAACGGAAGTGTCTTTCCAGGCGGTGGTGGATCCGTATATCCGGGCCGATTTTTTTGTTTCATTCGGACGGGATGCACTAACGGGGAAATATGGTGTAGAAGTGGAAGAAGGTTATCTCTCTACATTATCACTTCCATACCGCCTGCAACTGAAAGCGGGTAAGTTTAAAGAAGCGGTTGGAAGAATTAACCCAACGCATGCCCATGCACTTCCATTCATTGACCTGCCCAGTGCCTATGTGAATTATTTTGGTGATGGTGGCCTCAATGACGAGGGTTTATCCCTGAGCTGGTTGCTGCCCAATAAGAAATTTTACCAGGAACTGATCGTTCAGGCCACTTCCGGAAGATCGGAATCCCCCAGCTTCATGCAAAGTGCGGGTAACCGTTTCATTTACCTGGGTCACCTGAAGAATTTTTTTACGCTGAATGATAACGCCACGCTGGAACTGGGGCTCACCGGCATCTCCGGGCCCAATGATTCGGCACGTGTTACCAATATAGCAGCAGCGGACCTTACCTATAAATGGAAACCGGTAAAAATGAATACGTACAAATCATTGACCTGGCAGAGTGAATTCTATTATAGCAATGCGGCCAGAACCAGTTCCATTTCGAATAATTCAATGGGGCTTTATTCCTTTGTTCAGTACCAGGTTGCAAAGCGCTGGTTTCTCACCGGGCGCTATGATTATGCACAAAAGCCTTACGATAAAAGCATTGTTGAGCAAGCCTGTTCACTTACCGCGGGATGGGATGCGACCGAGTTCTCGAAAATTGAATTTGAAGTCAAGACCACCAATGATAATACGCAATCGCGTTATTACCAGGGATGGCTGCGCTGGATATTTGCGATCGGTGCACACGGTGCACATCAGTATTGATCAATAAATAAAAACTGTTCATTAAAATACATAGTATGAAAAACAAATCGATCTCATTTATCGCTTTAATGCTGGGATTATCAGGTATAGCCCATGCCGGGGTGATCAGGGTAGTTACCACCACCACCGACCTGAAAAGCATCACGGAACTGGTGGGGGGCAATAAAGTATCCGTTAGTTCCATTGCCACGGGGTACCAGAACCCGCACTTTGTTGATCCCAAACCAAGTTATATCATTGGTCTGACCAACGCCAACCTTTTCGTTACTGTTGGGCTTGACCTGGAAACGGGATGGTCGCCACAGCTGCTTTCGAGTTCAAGAAATCCTAAAATTCAAAAAGGATCACCCGGATATGTAGATGCTTCTGAAGGAGTTGGCTTGCTGCAGGTTCCCAATTCGCTCAACAGGGGCGAAGGCGATATCCATATTTACGGCAACCCGCATTATTGGCTCGACCCCCTGAACGGAAAGGTCATCGCGCGGAATATCGCCGACGGGCTGGAACGTGTGGACCCATCCAATAAGACTTTTTATGAAGCCAACCTCCAGGCTTTTTTTAGGAAGATAAATGATAAGCTGGTAGAATGGCAAACAAAGATGGCGCCCTATAAAGGTTCAAAAATCATTGCCTACCATAACGAATGGTGTTATTTTGAAAAACGTTTTGGCCTCGAGATTGTGGATTTCATGGAACCCAAGCCGGGAATTCCTCCTTCGCCTTCACAATTGGTAAAAGTCATTAAAGAAGTGGCCGCCAATCATATCAAGGTCATCATCTCTTCACCTTATTTTACCACATCCTCCTCTGATGTAGTAGCTAAGCAAACGGGCGTAAAAGAACTGACCCTGGCCACTTCGGTGAATGCGTTTGACGGGGTGAACAATTATTTCGATCTTTTTGATTATGATATTAACCAGTTGATAACGGTATTAAAGTAACTTGTAAAAAATTTGTAGTTTAAAACATTAAATACGGTCAGTTATGTTTGAAATGTTCCAGCTACCATTCATGGTACAGGCTTTTGCGGCGGCTGTTATTACAGGCGTATTATTGTCATACCTGGGCGTTCATGTGGTGGGCAGGGGCATCGTTTTTGTGGACCTGGCATTGGGGCAGATATCTTCGCTGGGCGTGGCTTTTGCAGCATTCATAGGTACCGGACTTACTTCCATCCCGCTGGTCTTTACCCTGTCGGGCGCACTGCTGATGTCTTTTTTGAATATCCGCGACAAGCGATTGAAGCAGGAAGCCATCATCGGGATATTTTATGCATTCGCCTCGGCGCTAACGGTATTGCTTATATCAAAAACGCCGCATGGCGATTCGGATATACAGGAAGTACTTTTTGGAAACATTCTTTCCATCAGCTGGCACCAGATCGGTACGGTGGGCATTGTTTTCGGAGCCATCGCGCTGGTGCAACTGATCTTTTCAAAGAAATTTTTTAAACTCACTGAATCCTTCGAGAACGGCGAAAATCATTTGGTAGGCATCTTCAATGTCTGGAATTTTTTGTTTTATATTTCAATCGGCCTGGCCATTGTGTATGCCGTAAAGATCAATGGCGTGATACCCGTCTTCTCTTACCTGATCATCCCGGCAGTGTCGGCCATCATGATCTCAAAGAACAAACTGGCCCTGGTCATCATTGCCATTATCATCAGTGTGCTGGGTGGTTTTTTCGGACTGAATTTTTCATTCCATTATGATTTTCCGGCGGGCCCATCGATCGTTGCAGTTTTGGGTGGAATATTTATCCTGGCTGCCCTGTTCAAGATACTGCGAAGTATCGGCACAAAAAAAAGAATGGCATAAATGCTTTTGCACTCGCCTGTAATTTTTTACTGCAATGATTGATAACTGTTGCTGCTGATGACGAAACGCTGCCCGTTATATTCACAAATGGTGTCTACCAGGGTATGTGCCCCGGACCGGTTGTATAAAAATTCAATTTCCCTGGGCTCCATTTTTTCTGCGGCCGAAAGGCTTCCGGTCAAAGTGTTTTTAGTTAACTGAAATGAAAGGCAAACGGGGAAAGGATAATTATTAACAAAGCGCAGGTCTTTGTAGCCATATACCACGGTCGCATCACTACCAAGCGGCGTAAACCTTTCTTCTTCCTTATAAATATCCAGGCTGTGCGGATGTCGTTCAGTGATGGCGAGTCCGGCTTTGATAGCAAGGAAATAGATCAGCCCTGACAACTGGCATAACCCTCCGCCAATGGCTGCATCAATCTCTCCGGCAATGATCGACCTGCTTTTTTGATAACCGTTCTTTTGCGATGGGATGCCCACCAGGTGCCAGAAAGAAAAAATCTCCCCCGGGTTAATGAGGATATTATTAAGTGCACCGATCGCCAATCCAAGATTATGGATCTTATTTTCTGCTGAAACATTTGCTTTTACTTCCTGTTCAAGGCTTATAACGGAAAAAAACTCCGCTTCATGTAAATATTGACCTGCCCATTTTTTTCGATTGCCGTTGATCAGGTCCCTGCACCTTCGTTTATTGACGGTGTACAATAATTTCAATGAAGCTGGAACAATTTTCTTTATCGTACGCATGACGCCCTGAAGATAATAAATTGCCGATGTAAAAGACAATCGCCAGTTCTTTATTTCTTAACTTTCGGTCAACTTCAAAAACAGGATATCATTATGCAGCAATACATTTTAGCGCTCGACCAGGGCACCACCAGTTCCCGTGCCATCATTTTTGATCAAAAAGGAATGATCATTACTACTGTTCAAAAAGAATTCACCCAGATTTTTCCGCAACCCGGCTGGGTAGAGCACGATGCCAATGAAATATGGAGCACACAGTTAGGGGTAGCTGCAGAAGCGATCACAAAAGCGGGACTTTCACCGGAAGATATCGCGGCGATCGGCATCACCAACCAAAGAGAAACCACCGTGGTATGGGAAAAGGCCAACGGCAAGCCGACTTACAATGCCATCGTGTGGCAGGACAGGAGAACCGCCGCTTTTTGCGATGAACTGAGGGCAAAGGGCCTTGATAAACTTATCTGTGAAAAGACCGGGCTAATCGTGGATGCTTATTTTTCCGCGACCAAAGTGAAGTGGATACTGGACAATGTGGATGGCGCGAGGGCGAAAGCTGAAAAAGGAGAACTGTGTTTTGGAACGGTCGACAGTTGGTTGGTTTGGAACCTGACCAAGGGACAGGTGCATGTTACCGATGTGTCCAATGCGTCCCGTACCATGTTATGCAATATCCATACCGGGCAACATGTTGCCGGGTATATCAAATATTTTTTCCAGTTCACCATCCCATTGCCCGGT
>JAYWAZ010000296.1:0-3529 GCA_043781975.1 Bacteroidota bacterium | reverse complement strand
ATCACCCTTAGCCCGTGTTTTTGAGCCAGTTCCAGTAAACAGACCGGTGGTACGGTATAGGTTCTTACGGTATTGATACCGTGCCTGGCCATTAAGGCAAAGTCCTTATCAATCATTCCCGGTTCAGGGAAATGAACACCTTCTGTATTGGGTTTAAAAGTACCGTAAGTTACACCCTTGATATAGAATTTTTCCCCGCCGCAATATAAGAACTTGCCTTTTGCATGCAGCTTACCGGTAAATAAAGGCAATATTGTTTCATTGATCGTACCCATAAAAAAATAGCTTTTGGTCCTAACATTTAAATAAATATTTAATTATGGGGGATGGCTTTAACAGGATACTCGAGGAAGCGAACCACAATTTTACAAAAGAAAATCAGTATATACAAATTATCCGGGCCATTATTTTATGCTGAAATAGTTAATGGTATTGGTTTTACGTTTGAAAGCTTAAATTTTCCACAAGCCCTACCGGTTGTTTTTTAGATTAACTTCGTTATTTCGATGAAGCAGCTCTCCACCCTCAATAAATACTTTTGGAAATACCGCTGGCATTTTTTGCTGGGGATCATTTTTGTGGTACTCACCAACTATTTCCGTATACTGGCGCCACAACTGACCGGCTACGTGGTGAATACCGTGGTGCATTCCATCAAAGCGGCTGACGGAAGCAGTCCGACTAACGACCTCAAAAAAGACGAAAGGAATTATGACGTAGTGGTGCGGGCGGTCATCAGAAAATTCGAAGACGACCCATCGGGGAAGAATGAGCAGCAGCTTTCGCACCGGATACTTTTCGCGGCGCTGACATTATTGGTGCTGGCGGTCATCAGCGGGTTCTTCATGTTCCTGATGCGGCAAACCATCATCGTGATGAGCCGGCACATCGAATATGACCAGAAGAATGAGATATTTGCCCATTACCAGCAACTGGATACTCAGTTCTATAAGACACACAGCACCGGCGACCTCATGAACCGCATATCCGAAGACGTTAGCAGGGTAAGGATGTATACCGGCCCAGCCATCATGTACTTCATCAACCTGGCCGCCGTGATCGGATTCAGCATCTTCTTCATGCTCAAGGCCAGTCCTAAGCTCACCCTGGTGGCGCTATCACCCTTACCCATACTCGCTATTACCATCTATTTCGTGAACACCATCATCAATAAAAAAAGCGAACGCATCCAGTCGATGCTGAGCAACCTCACCACCAACGCACAGGAATCCTATTCGGGCATCCGTGTCATCAAATCATTTGTACAGGAAAAGGCCATGCTGGGCTTTTTTAAAAAGAACAGCGAGACCTACCGTAAGAATGCGCTGAGCCTGGCCAAAACAGAGGCCATCTATTTCCCCAGCATGGCATTGCTCATTGGTTTAAGCACCCTGGTCACCATCATGGTGGGCAGCCTCGACGTGGTGAATCATGTGGAAGGGGCCAGTGTGGGCAAGATCGCCGAGTTTGTGATGTATATCCAGATGCTGACCTTCCCGGTGAGTGCCATCGGCTGGACGGCCAGCATGACCCAACGCGCCATTACTTCCCAGAGAAGGATCAATGAGTTCCTGCATACGGTGCCATCCATCAGGAATTCGGAAGGAAGCATCACACCCGATTTGCAAGGGAATATCACACTCCGGAACGTGGATTTCATCTATCCCCATACGGGTATCCATGCCCTCAAGGATTTTTCGTTGCAGGTAAAAGCCGGTGAAAAGATCGCCATTGTTGGAAGAACGGGCTCCGGTAAATCCACCATCGCACAATTGCTGTTGCATTTTTATGAACCCCGGCAGGGCGTGATACTTTTTGACGGGATACCAGTCAATAAAATTGAACTGGGCGCACTGCGTTCCCAGATCAGTTTTGTGCCGCAGGATATCTTCCTGTTCAGTGAAACGGTCAGTAATAATATCCGCTTTGGCATGGAGGAGGCCTCACAGGATGCCATCGTCAGGGCGGCCAAACAGTCAAGCGTACATGACGAGATCGGTAAGTTCCGGGAAGGGTATGAGACCATGATCGGGGAGCGGGGGGTTACCCTCAGCGGGGGGCAGAAGCAACGCATCTCCATTGCCAGGGCGCTGATCAAGGACCCCAGCATCATCCTGTTCGACGATTGCCTCAGCGCTGTGGACGCCCGTACCGAAAAAGAGATCATTGGTAATATCAATGCCTACCTGGACAATAAGACCGCCATCATCATCACTCATCGTATCTTCTCTTTGTTTGAGTTTGACCAGATCATCGTGCTGGATGATGGCAGGATCGTTGAACAGGGAACACACGGCCAACTACTGGAAAAGAATGGCTATTATGCCGACATGTACGCAAGGCAGCAGGAGCAGGAAAAGGAAAATTAGGCCCATTCTTATATTTTGTGGATTCGAAAACAATTTTATCTTTGCTCATTCTATAAATCAGACAGAAACTTTACAACTAAAACAATACACAGTGGCGTACGAAAACAATGACAAAAAAATGGAAAGCGTTTACAGCAAGCGCATCCGGGCCGGAAAACGCAGAACCTACTTTTTTGACGTAAGGGAGACCCGTGGCAATGACTATTACCTGACCATTACAGAAAGCCGCAAGCGTTTTGATTCTGACGGGTACGACAGGCATAAGATATTCCTGTACAAGGAAGATTTCAACAAATTCATCAAGGGCCTGGGCGAGGCGGTTGATTATGTGAAGACGGAATTGATGCCCGACTTTGATTTTGACGCGTTCAACCACGACACGCCCTATGAAGGCGAGGATGGACAGGGCAGAACAACTGATGCAACAGTGACTGCAAGTACTGAAACGCATACTGAGGGCACAACTGAGACCAAAACTGAGGCTCCTGAAGTGATCGAAGAGAAACACGACGCACCTGTTACTGAAAATGATCACATTGAAAATGATACTCCTGAAAATCATACCACGCCGGATAATGGAAGTACGGAAGAAGTAGATAAGTGGTAAATGCTGCCAAAACTAATTGCTTCGATCCTCTCCTGCGAGAGGATTTTTTTATAGGGGTCTGACGACATGAGCCGTTCTGACCCCTGGAACAATTTTACTGTTCCGGAATGAGTTCCTCTTTTTTAAAAGGATTCAGCATCAGGGAATTTTGAAAGGGTGTTCTTGCATTTGATATGTGGGCGATCTGCCTGATGTCCGCAACAAGGCAAGGCATCTTATCTGCGGGTAAGGCATAGATATTTCCCTGCGGGGTGTGGCCGGTCAATGTGGCTTTTGGGTATGTCCACCAATGTGAATACTGAAGGGTGATATCTTTTTTTAAGAAGTCCGGATCAAATTTAGGCATGGCAGGAAGCAATTTAATTTGCGCTACAGCGGATAAACTGATAAAAAGAGAAGCGGCAGTTAATATTTTTTTCATATGGTTTAAATTGACCGTGCCCGGTTTATGAAATTAAGTATTTTTTGGGTAACTGCTGTGCATGACATGAAACATGTGAATTGGGGATTAATCAGTATATTCAAATAAAAAACCGGCTATGTTAAAAGCGAT
>JAYWAZ010000295.1:0-9780 GCA_043781975.1 Bacteroidota bacterium | reverse complement strand
AATACCAGTGCATTTACCGGGGTAAGCGATCCAAGGACCTGGTATATGCTCAGTGAGAATGCCAATGGCACATTTAAAGGGGTATCGCCCTGGTTAGGTGTTACGGAATACCTTAGCGGCTCTACTCCTACTGCCAATTATCCAAAGAATTTCTGGAGAAATCCTACACAGAATGCAACAACAGGCGTCACCGACAGCGCCCGGTATGTTTATGGGAATGGAGGGCCATGGCCCATTATGACAGCATCTGAAATGCAGTTCATTGTTGCGGAAGCCGCTATGCGCAAGGGAGATAAACCCACTGCCCTGATTGCATATACCAATGCGATCAGCCTGGATTTTGATATGTTGACCACCACATTCAATTTCAAGATCGCTACAGCACATTTAATAACGCCGGCGATGAAGGCAACTTATATGGCAAATACGGCTGTTATACCGGCCACATCTGCTGGTATGACATTGACCCGCGTGATGTTACAGAAATATATCGCCTTGTATGGCTGGGGAACACACCAAACCTGGATTGATATGCGCAAATACCATTACATAGATATTGATCCTGCTACAACAAAACAGGTTTATGCAGATTTTACGCCACCGCCTACCTCACCTATTAATTACCTGGTATCAACGAACCTGGGCAAATATGTTTACCGGTGCAGGCCTAGATTTAATTCAGAGTACCTGTATAATATTCCGGAATTGACAAGAATTGGGGCGATCAATACAGACTACAATACTTATGAATGTTGGTTCTCGATGCCATAAATTATTATTAACAAGAAAATATACCATAATGAAACTTTTAAAAATAATCATAATTAGTCTCTCTGTTTTAGGGGCGTCGACTCTATACCTGTCTTGTACAAGGGAAACTCCACAGGTTGCACCTACAGTCAGAGGTTTTAGCAGTTCTGCCACTGTGCAGGTCTTTAATGCTACTTTAAAAGCAGCCCGCAACTATGTTTATGTTGACGGGATTCCTGTTTCGGGGGCTGCCTTAGCGTATGGAGGTGTTTTCCCCGCTACCGCTTTTGGATTTAATGTTACAGCAGGCCCTCATACCTTTTTATTAAAAGACACATTGCCTGCTACAACCCAGACACCCCTTAGCTTTACACAAACAATGGACGCGGGGAAGAGCTATACCGTCTTTTCATATGATACCGTTACAAGTGTGAAGCAATTTACAGTATTAAATAATATCACAATTCCCACAGATACCACCTGCATGCTTCGTTTTGCGAATTTCATCTACAATACTACCGCATTACCCAATGTGGATGTGTATTCGTTCAGGAGAATATCCGGCACACCGGTTTTTGTAAGCACACCTGTCTATAATAATGCAAATGTAGTTGCGCCTTCCTTTACAAGCAGCACACCCGTATTCAGTAATATAGCCACTGCACAGGTATCACCATTCATAACTTATGCATCCGGTTTAACAGACACTTTATATGTATTTGCAGCCGGCACCACTTCGCCTTTGCTCTCCAAAGGATTTATTACAAGTCTGGTACCAACAAGAAGTTATACTTCAACATTTAACGGTAGTTACAGAGGTACGCTTGCCGCAAGGTTGGTTACTACTTTTGCTACATATTGATTGAAAAACGTGGCATAAAAAAAGGTGACAGCTCTTGCATGGTTGTCACCTTTTTTTATGCCAGATAACTTTTACCCGAAAAAGAATTTGAGTGATCAGCAGGATAAAGTTTATACCTTTTCAAAAAGGTATAAACTTTATCCTGCTACCCGAAAAAAAGGTAACACAAAGCAATTGAAGTAATGATCCCCACCAGGTCGGCCAGCAGCATCGCCCCGATGGAATAGCGTGTATTCTTAACAGATATGGCCCCGAAATAAACGGCGATCACGTAAAAAGTGGTATCAGATGATCCCTGCAGGATGCTGGATAAGCGGCCCGGAAAGGAATCGGCGCCATAGGCCTGCATGGTATTGATCATCATCCCCCTGGCGCCGCCACCACTCAATGGCCTTATGAGGGCGGTGGGCAGGCCGTCAACGAACCTGGTGTCCATGCCCAGGGAGGCGAACAGGTGCTTCATGCCGTCGATGATCACGTCGAATGTACCACTGGTGCGCAGCATGCTGATGGCCACCAGCATACCCACCAGGTAAGGGATGATCTTTACCGCCGTGGTGAAACCACCAACCGCCCCGTCGATGAACGCGTCAAAAACATTGATCTTTTTATACAAGGCCCCAATCACGATGACCAGGAAAATCAGCAGGATAAGGCCATTGCTCAGTATGCCCGAAAAATTCTCCATCCCCTCCTTACTCAGCGTGCTCACATAGTATACCAGCGCCGCGATCAATGCCGACAGACCGCCCACCCAGGCCATGATCACCGGTTGAAAAATATTGATCTTCTGTTTGAATGATACGATGAACATGGCGGCCATGGTGGCCACAAAGGTGGCGATCATGCAGGGAATAAAAATATCCGTAGGTACCGCTGCCTTATTGGCCGCCCGCACCGCGATGATGCTTACCGGTATCAGCGTAAGCCCCGATGCATGCAGGCACAGG
Organism: Bacteroidota bacterium; assembly: GCA_043781975.1. Classification (GTDB taxonomy): domain Bacteria; phylum Bacteroidota; class Bacteroidia; order Chitinophagales; family Chitinophagaceae; genus Ferruginibacter. The sequence goes on along the minus strand of JAYWAZ010000295.1, from coordinate 7,218 downwards.
AACATGATCTGTGCATTGGAAGCCGTTTTTTTATCCGGGTTCAGTTCCTGCAAACTTTCCATCGTCTTTATCCCGAAGGGCGTCGCTGCATTATCCAGCCCCAGCAGGTTGGCGGAAAAGTTCAGCATCATGTGTCCAAATGCGGGATGACCCCTGGGTACTTCTGGAAATAATTTTGTAAAGAAGGGTCCGATCAGCCTTGATAAAAAATTGATCCCCCCCGCCGCTTCAGCGATACTCATGAAACCCATGAAGAGGGCCATGATGCCGATCAGTTTAAAACAGATCGTAACGGCCACGTCGCAGGTAGCGATTATTCCATCGGCGCTTTGTTCCCTATACGTAATGATCTTACCATCCGTGCCCTTTAAGTATTTATCATCTCCCACCCTGGCTGCATTTGAAACGGTCAGCATTTTGGCAATGACCGGGGAAAGGGTTGCGCTGTCAACGGTCCTCGTGCGACTGGTATCGCCCGATTTACCCACCACCATCTTATTAAATATGGTATTGCCGCCTTCAGAAAAAACAAAACCGAAACCCGCGGCCAAAATTGCCACAATGATGAAGGCAGACCATATCCTGCTTAATGCCATAAGGGAGTTTTAAGTTATAAGTTGGAGCAAAATACAATGACGCATTTCCAAATTCTGCAGTTTGAAATTAGTGTTTTATAGCGAAAGTTGATATATCGTTTCAAACCTTACCTTTGCAGCCAAATTTTGAGTGGGGATGATTTGATCACCAACTTAAAACCTACAACTTAAAACTTATAACTAAAAAAAATGGCTTTAAAAGCAGGTATCGTAGGATTACCGAATGTGGGAAAATCAACCTTATTCAATGCGGTCAGCAACAGTGCCAGGGCGCAGGCAAGCAACTACCGTTTTTGTACCATTGAGCCCAATATCGGACTGGTGGATGTACCCGATGAACGCATCGATAAACTGGCAGAACTGGTAAAGCCCAACCGGACCGTCCCTACCCAGATCGAGATCGTGGATATTGCCGGGCTGGTACGCGGCGCCAGCAAGGGCGAAGGACTGGGCAATAAATTCCTGGCCAATATCCGTGAAGTGGATGCCATCATCCAGGTGGTCCGTTGTTTTGAAGATGAAAATATTTTAAGGGATGAAGGTCCCATCAACCCGGTGGGCGATAAGGAGATTATTGAAACGGAACTCCAGTTGAAGGATATGGAAAGCGTGGAGAAGAAACTTTCCAGGGCGGAAAAGATGCTGAAGACGGGTGATGCGAAATTGAAAGCGGAACACGCCGTGCTGGTTCGCTGCAAGGAGCACCTGGATAAGGGAAAGAATATACTGACGCTGGGTTTGACCAAAGAGGAAAAGGCCGCTATCGAGGACCTGTTCTTACTGACCGACAAACCCGTTCTGTATGTCGCTAACGTAGATGAAGCGAGTATGCATACCGGTAATAAATATTCTGAACAATTAATAGAAGCGGTCAGGGACGAGAATGCCCAGGTGATCGTGATGACCAATGCCATCGAGGCGCAGATCGCAGAATTTGATAACCCCGAAGACCGGAGCATGTTCATGGAAGAATATAAAATGACCGAGCCTGCGTTGGCCCGCCTCATTCGTTCCACCTACAAATTACTGGACCTGTACACTTATTTTACGGCCGGTGTGCAGGAAGTCAGGGCATGGACGATCCACAAGGGTTGGAAAGCGCCACAGGCCGCCAGCGTGATCCATACCGATTTTGAGAAGGGCTTCATCAAGGCTGAAGTGATCGCCTACAATGATTTCATCGGCTATGGTTCGGAAGCGGCTTGCCGCGAGAATGGCAGACTGCGCATTGAAGGAAAGGAGTATCTGGTGCAGGATGGCGACGTGATGCATTTCCGGTTTAACGTATAACAATAAAGATCTCAAATAAAAAAGGGCTTCATCACTGAAGCCCTTTTCATTTTTGATGAACTATTTATTGAGGTAATAATACCTGGTTGATCTTATGCAGTGTTCCGTTAATGAAATGCTGATCGCTGGTTCCGAACGGGTCGGGGAACGGGTTGATCGCAATATTTGATGCGGAAAGATTGCCTACACCCTTTACCGTTGCGGCGGTAACCACACCGCCCGTAAATGTAACGGTAAGGCTTACACCCGGATGAGCGGGGATCCCGCCATTCAGCAATGTTGGATAAGAAGTGGGCGTGGTAGGAAAGTTATTGGTAAAGGCCCTGGCTCCCATCAAGTGATACACCACGATGAATTTTACCGTTAGCGTATTAACGTTGTTTGATCCGAGGAACCCGATGAATACCGCGTCTGGCGCAATCACGGGGATCGCTCCGCCGGTCAATGCGCTGATCAGTTGCTTAAAGGCCAGGTTACTGGGTGCAAAAACGTTGAGGTTCGGGCCAAAATTACTCAGCGCCCAGATGAGGCTGGCAGAGGAAACCGGTGCTACGCCGCTATCCGCACGACTGATGGCAGCTGTAAAGATGGTAAGGTCTGGATCGCTGGCGATCCTTTGCCACAAAACCTTTGATGGCGGAACAGGAACAGCTGCAGCGGTATGAATGATACCGTTAGCCGCAGCCATATTCACTGCGGAAAGGGGAACATTATTCACCCAGTTACCGTTACGCGTACTCGGAGAAGTGGTCAGCCTCACCAATGGGTTAAACCCTGCACCCGATGTAGGATTCAAATTGGTTGGATAAACCCAGTTGGGAAACGTACCGGGCACACTCGACATTGTTATTGACTGCGGTATCATATTGTAGCTGACGATACTGCCCGCAGAAGATGCTGAAATAGCAGTATTGATGAACCCAACATATTGCGGATCGGTAAAACCAATGGTGGCGCCACCGGAGATCAGGTCGATGAAACTCCGCATGGCGATATTATCGGGCACAAACATGGTAAAAGTGGTGGCCTTGTTATTGATCGAAGCCAGCAACCCACCCCTTACTATAAGCTTGTAATATAAACTATCCGTGGGTATAGCGGCAATGGCATCACCCAAAGCCAGTCCTGCCGGGGCCACATAAGCCGGGCCACTGAATTGCTCCAGGCTCTTATTACAAGAAGATAAAATCATCATTGCGGAAAAAGCCAGCAACAGGGTGATTTTTATTCTTTTGATACTATATTTCATATTCAAGGTTTTATTTTTTAAAAGTTACGATGCCAACAGGCCTTTATTAATAAATGTTATACCCGAAGCTCAGGTAGTACAAACCACCCACCTGCGAATTACCAACAGCGTTGTAATAATATTGATTCAACAGGTTGTTCGCGCCGATCTTGATAACCGATTTCGTACTGGGCAATTTTACGCTGAACTGTGCGTCCAGTGTTTGCACAACGGGCAGGTTGCCGGTGGCGAAATCACCCTGGTAAAGGAACGCACCCTGGTACCTGTAGGCTACGTTAAAGCCTAAACGCTTGGCAGGGCCAAAACCGCTGTTCCCGATCGTTACATTCCCTTTATACTTTGGTGAGTTGAAATAAGCGACGAAATTAGCAGGAACATCTTTCAGTATGTCCGAAGCGATGTTCGCACCGATGGTAAAGTTCCAGGGTAACCTGTAATCAACGCTTAAACCGAAACCGTAGGTTTTAACCTTATCTGATGAGTTCACCGGTAATGAATACCTGTAACCATTGGCGGTATCAGCCAAAACAATCGGTGCACCGGTCAGGGATTGTACCATCACCCTCCTTCCAAGAAAGTCTTTGTACTGGCCGAAATAACCATACATGTCGATCAGCAATTTCCCTTCCAGCAATAAGCCCTTGTAACCCGCTTCAAAAGAAGACAGGGATTCAGGTTTAAGGTCCACCGACGTATAACCGGAAATGACGCCCTTCCTCAGACTTTCAAAATCATACAGGGGTTTTCCTGCAAAATTGAAAAATGTTCTGAATGAATTATTCCCACCGATCAGGCGAACATTGCTTCCAATGGACAGGTTGATGAACTGCTGCTGATTGGATGGAAAGCGATAAGCCGTTTGATAGGATAACCTGACATTATTATTTTCGGCTAATTTGATAACAGCGGTTACCCTTGGTGTGAACCTTCCGTCAAAATTCTGGTTCTTATCATACCTGCCTGAAGCAGTCAGTTTTACCCTTTCGAAGATATGACGGCTAAGCTGAACGAATCCGCCGTATTCATTGATATTTATCCTGCCCGCTGAATCAGCGAACAATGTTCCTTCAGAATTTAAAACATATTGCCTGTAATTACCGCCAACCAATACTTCTACGCCGCCCAATTTACTGGAGAGGTGAGAGAAATTATAACTTCCATCAAGGCTGTACAGATCAGATTTATCCAGTAATAAAGCGCCGCCCAGTGATATCGGGCGCTTCCTTAATGAATCAAAAGAATTCCTGAACTGTGAACTGGTGGCAAGCGGACGGCCTACGTCCATAGCCGCACGGGCGAGTGCATGAGCCGCAGAATCTGTTAAGCCCAGCAGCCTTTGCGCAAGGTAGTTCTGTGAATAACCGGAGAACCAACCGGTGGCACCGCCACTGGCCCTCCAGCTTTCATTCAATAAGCGGGTGGCAACTGTTGTATTGTAAGATTCACCCGCATTTTCCTGCGTGGTATATGCTCTCAGGCTCCAATACCTGCTGTTCAGTTCAAGTTTGTACTGTCCCATTTTAAAGTCTTTCAAAGAATAGCGCTCGCTTCCGGTGTAAACGGTATTGCCCGTTCCCCAGTAAGCCGCAAGCACTGCTTCTGTAAAAGTGTTGAGCTTATAATGTAGTGAACCGCCCAGTTTGAAATTGACCGTATTGGGATTGGTCACCTCTTTTTCAGTGTACCCGGTACGGGAAACATTGATAGCGGCACCGTGGTTTAATGTGTCAATAAAGTTTTTAAGAAAAGGAGCCGCGGATGCGCCAATGGCATTAAGCACCGCTGACCTGATCTCTACCGTGGTTTCATCACCATAAACGTTGATACCGTCATAATTGGGGTCCGTTGCCCGGCTGCCCGCTTTTACATTGCCGCCTGTTGCAGCCCTGTTATAATCCCTGTAATCGGCACCCTGCCAGTCTTTGGCCTGTATCAGTTCAGCGTTTATTTTGAATGCGAATTTCTCACCGATTTTTTTTGCCCATCTCACGTTCCAGTTATGATACGGAGATATCGGCCTTTGCCTTCCGTCTGTATGCATCATTCCTTCTTTGACCAGGAAAGAAAAGCCCTGGTACTTGAAAGGATTTTTACTGGTCATCAGCAAGGTACCATTCATACCACCGGGTCCGTAAAGTGCCGAAGAGGCGCCGGATAATAATTCCATATTGTCAACATCCAGCTCGCTCAGCCCGATGATCGCACCAACGGAGAAGTTAAGGCCGGGGGCCTGGTTATCCATTCCGTCTACCAGTTGATTGAACCTTGTATTTCCGCTGGAATTAAAACCACGCGTAGTCGGAGTCTTAAAGGTCAGAGAAGAAGTTGTTATGTCTACCCCTTTCAAAGTAAGCACCGCATCATAAAAACTGGCCGCCGGTGAATTACGGATCGTCGCTGCGCTGATCCTTTCAATGGAAACCGGCGATTCGAGGATCTTTTGAGGCACCCTGCTGGCAGAAACTACAACCTCCTGGCCCAATGAGCTGGAGGATTTGAATTCTACCTGTACCAATTCTGATGCTTTGCTGACCGTGACCTCCTGCAATTCATAGCCTACCGATGAGATCAGTAAGGTGACGGGCAGGCTTTTGACCGATAATTTGAAATTTCCCTTATCATCGGTAAAAGTACCGCTTTCGGATCCTTTGATAGTAACGGAAACCGCACCTGCACCTTCTTTGGTGCTGCCGTTTCTCACATTACCGCTGATGGTTACATTTTGTGAAAAGGCTGATATCGCCAGGACATTAGCCAGTAAAAAAGTAACCAAATAGCTTGTAACTTTTCTCATATCTCGTTGTTTTGGTTTTTAAATATTAAGCAAAATAAGCATTGTTATTTTCAACTGAAAATTTTATTTATAACAGTTGTTGAAATCTTATAACGGGCAAATTTAGGGTTTTATCTCCGCCGATGGTACTTTAGCGGTATGACAGTTTTCAAATTCCCCAAACAGACCGGTTTTTACCAAGGCAAAGTAAGAGATGTTTACTCAATTTCCAACAAATTTTTAGTGATGATCGCCAGTGACCGTATCTCTGCTTTTGACGTCATCCTTCCACGTCCCATCCCTTTCAAAGGACAAGTATTGACCCAAATCGCTGCATATATGCTGAATGCCACCACCGACATTTGTCCAAACTGGTTGCTGGCCATACCCGCACCCAATGTCAGTATCGGCCGAAAATGCGCGCCCTTTAAAATTGAGATGGTCGTCAGGGGCAATTTAACGGGTCATGCCTGGAGAACCTATTCGGCAGGGAAAAGAGAATTATGCGGGATCCGGATGCCGGATGATATGAAGGAAAATGACTATTTCCCCTCCCCGCTGATCACACCCAGTACCAAGGCCGCCGAAGGTCACGACGAGGATATCAGCGCTGATGAAATTATTTCCCGGGGACTGGTTTCGCAGCCCGACTGGAACCTCTTATGCGATCACGCCCTGAAACTATTTGCCAGGGGAAAAGAGATCGCGGCGAAGCAGGGACTGATCCTGGTGGACACCAAGTACGAGTTCGGAAAGATCGACGATACCATTTACCTGCTGGATGAGATCCATACCCCGGATTCTTCGCGTTATTTTTACGCGGGCGGATTTGAGGAAAAACAAAACAAAGGGGAACGCCAAAAACAATTGAGCAAAGAATTTGTAAGGGAATGGCTGATCGAAAATGATTTCATGGGTCATGAGGGACAAACCGTTCCCGCGATGAGTGATGATTGGGTGAGCACCATCTCGGACCGGTACATCGAGTTATATGAAAAGATCACGGGTCAAAAATTTATTCCTGAAAAATGGAGCGATGAAAAAGTTGAGAAAAAGATACTGGAGCAACTGGAAACCCTTACTGCCAGTTGAAGACGCGTCCGCCGAACTCATGTTTATCCTGACAAAATCACTTAAAAAAACTTTGTGGCATGGTGTTGGCACATAGACCATAAATAAATTCATTATGGTGGCGAATATGTTAAGAATGGCGGTGCTGGTGCTTTTGTGCCACTTCAGTTTACAAACAGCGGCGCAAAAGCCACTAACCCTTAAGCAACTCAACAAACGACTCGATGCCTCGCAAAACA
>JAYWAZ010000294.1:0-3542 GCA_043781975.1 Bacteroidota bacterium | reverse complement strand
AATAAAAACGATAAATAAACGTCTAATGCGCATTATATCTCTGTCCCGAAAACGATTTTACATTTTTATGACAGGCAATGATGCATAATTCATGAATTTCATTCACAATAAAATTTGAAAGATGGATCCCCTCAGAAAGTGGTTTGCGTGTAAACAAATTACTACAAGCCAACTTAATTCCTGATCGATGGACTTATTTCTGAATAAATATTTTTATATTGTTAACCGGTAACAACTTATTAACCTGACTGACTGATGAAAAAGTTTTTGCTTGTTGATGATCACGTGGTCGTGCGCTCCGGCATAAAGGCACTCTTGTCTGAAATATATGACCCGGCTGAAGTACATGAGGCAGCTGATGGCAACGCGACCATGGAATTGCTGAAAAGCAATCACTACGACCTCGTGATACTGGATATCCAGATGCCCGACACGGATACCCTCGGCCTGATGAAGTTTATACATGAAAAACACCAGGAGGTGAAAGTGCTTATTTTTTCCATGGGCTCCGAATCGATCTTCGCCAAACGTTTTTTAAAAGCAGGGGCCATGGGCTTTGTGTCAAAAGATTCGCCGCTTTCGGATATCACCAACGCCATCAACGCCATTCTGAATAATAAAAAATACATGAGTGATGAACTGATGGACCGGCTGGCGCAGGATTCTATTTATGGCCGACCGGTAAATCCCTTTGATAAACTCTCTCCAAAAGAATTTGAGATTGCTTCCCTGCTCCTTTCCGGGAAAACGGTTACCGATATTTCCAAATCACTGAATATACATACCTCCACCGTTGGCACACATAAGGCCCGCTTACTCGAGAAACTGGAAGTGGGCAATGTCCTTGAATTAAGCGAACTCGCAAAAGCCTACCTCAAGTAAGGGTAATGTTTCCATTTGATCTGTCATCCTGAGCGGTAGCGAAGGATCTTTCAAAGTCAAAGATGAGATGCTTCGTACCTCAGCATGACAATCTTCGTAGAGTGATTATGATGAGATTCTTTCCAAAATAATCAGGACAAGCTGTTCCTCAAGCATGACAAAAAGCATTTTATTCCCATGGAGAACAAACTGAGACCCTACCAAAATAAGGAACCCTTGAAACCCGCTTATCCACCTTTTTTACATGTGCTTTTCCCGGGTAGCCCAAATTTACCCGGTATCGTGACCAAAATCACGCTTTATCCTATTGCCTGTCATTAAAATGGCCTGTAATGAGCCATACTTTTAGGGGGTTCTTTTTAAATCAGTAAAACTGGCACCATGAAAAAGATGATCATCGCCCTTGACGGGGAACATTTCCCGGTAGGGGCACTGGAGTTTGCGAAATATTGTAACCTCAAAGATGAAATATTGCTGGCCGGGGTTTTCCTGAGCCCGGTGGATTATTCAAAACTGCTGGCATACAGCGGTATCGACGGGGCTACGCTGATGCCTGAATGGATCAGCAGGAATGAGGATGATGAACTGGTGAGTAAAAATATCCGGCTGTTCGAAGAAGCCTGTGCTCGCGAAGGCATTCAATACAGGGTGCATAAGGACAATGACATGATGGCCCTGTCGTCCCTGATCGCGGAAACCCGTTTCGCCGATGTATTGCTTGTCAGCAGTGAATTGTTTTATAAGAATGTGCAGAAGGAACAGCCCAATTTTTACCTGGAGGAAGTGCTGAAGAGATCAGAATGCCCGGTATTTTTGATCCCCGAAGGTTTTTCAATACCACGGCAAACAATACTGGCATATGACGCATCGGATTCATCCGTTTTTGCCATGAAACAATTCGCCTACCTGTTCCCCGAACTGGCGGCGGTGGAAACCACCCTCTTGTCCATCAGCCGGCACGAAGAAAAACAATTGCCAGAATATAATATGGTCACCGAGTTGTTGTCGGGGCATTATCCCAACCTTAATCTTCAGAACCTGGTACAGCTGGACAAACGGAATTTCGCCCATTGGATGGAAAAACAGCCCAATAGCTTTATCGTGCTCGGCGCATTCTCCCGGGGCATGATCTCTGAATTGTTCAAACGTAGTTTTGCCAGCGACCTGATCCATGATATACGGATGCCCATTTTCATTTCACATAAATGATCAATGTACCATGATGACAAAAACGGGAAAGCATCAGTATTTTTTTGAAGCGCAGATAACGTGGGAGGGTGGACGAAAAGGAATCCTGAGCGCGGATGATATCCCCCTGCAACTGCCCGTGGCCACGCCCCCGGAATTCGCAGGTGGTGTGGCCGGAACCTGGAGCCCCGAAGAGTTGTTCCTGGGTTCACTCAACAGCTGCCTGATGGCCACCTACCTCGCCTTCGCCGAAAAAAAGCAATTGGCCATCAAAAGTTTTGACTGTAATGCGATCGGCCAGGTAGAACTGGTGGAAGGGCACCTGGAATTCACGACCATCAACCTATTCCCGAAAATAATCGTGGCGAGCGAAGAAGAAACAGCCCTTGCCAATGAGGTGCTGGTGAAGACCTACCAGCATTGCATTATTGCCAATTCCATCAAATCACACCTGGTGCATCATGGCGAAGTGGTGGTAGCGATTTAGCTACCCTGTCGGCGGTTGCAAACCCCGACAGCGGCTATTTTGAAACCCCATTATAACAAATATTGAATGGATATTAATTTTGTTTCTTTTACTGACCGCCGACAGGGTTTGCAACCGCTGTCGGGGTTAAATCAATTAACCCTATTGCCAAAACAAAAAAATCCGGTAGGTTTGATAAGAAATATTTTATATGATCGAACGGGGCGTTAAAACAGGGGAGAAATCTGAGATCAAATTTTTGGAAGGTCCCCAGAACCGCTGGCAGGAATTGACTTTCTCCGTAAAAGTATTGTTTGAATTCATCAAAGGATTCAGGGCCCTGCATTTCGTGGGTCCCTGCGTTACCGTTTTCGGTTCGGCACGTTTTAAGGACGGTCATCCGTTCTATGAGGTCGCGGAGGAACTATCGGCCAAAATAGCACAGATGGGTTTTACCATCATGACAGGCGGCGGGCCGGGCATCATGGAAGCTGCCAATAAAGGTGCCAAATCGGTGGGTGGTCGCAGCGTTGGCTGCAATATTGTATTGCCCATGGAACAAAAGCCCAATGCTTATCTCGACAAATGGGTGAACATCCGCTACTTTTTTGTCCGTAAGACCTTACTCATAAAATACTCTTATGCCTTCGTGGTGATGCCGGGAGGCTTTGGTACCCTGGATGAATATTTTGAAGCACTCACCCTGATACAGACCCGAAAGATCAGCGAGTTCCCGATCGTGATCTTCAGCAGGGAATTTCATAAAGACCTGGTTGAACATCTTGAAAAAATGAAAGCGGTGGGTACCATTAGCCAGTCGGACATTGACCTGTTCCTGGTCACCGATTCTGTTGACGAGGCGGTGGCCTATATTCAAAAGAACAGTGTTCTTAAATTCAACCTGCGGCCCGAAAAACCCTACAAGCCCTTTAAATGGCTGTTTGAAAAAAGGATTCCCTAATTGCTGAATTGTTTAATGATTAAATTGTTATGGAGTAAAATCATT
>JAYWAZ010000293.1:0-3548 GCA_043781975.1 Bacteroidota bacterium | reverse complement strand
CAGTTTGCCGACAGGGATGCAAAAGTATTTGCTGATTACCTTAAGTCCAAAGCGGGCGGAGCAGTGCCTGCGGAAAATATTCAGCTTCTCGTTAACGAAGATGCCACAACCAGTGCGGTATATGACGCTATTTACTGGCTAAAAAATACGTGCAAAAAAGGCGACCTGGTATATTTTTATTTTTCAGGGCATGGCGACCTGGAAACAAATACCATGTTCAACAATGGCTACCTTATTTGTTACGATTCGCCACCCAACAACTATGTGAAACTGGCCCTGGGCGTAGATTATGTAAACGAGATCGCACACACATTGTCTGCACAAACCAATGCCAACGTAGTTTTAATAACGGATGCCTGCCATTCCGGAAAGCTTGCGGGCAGCAGGTTTGGGGGCACCTTTCTTGTAGGCGACCAGTTGAGGGCTGTAAAAAATAAAGAGATCCGTATCACGGCGTGTGCTACGGATCAGCTTTCTAATGAGAATGCAGACTGGGGCGGTGGCAGGGGGGTGTTCTCTTATTATCTTACCAATGGGTTAAAAGGTTTGGCAGACATTGACAATGATGGAACGGTAACAGCGGATGAAATAAAAAAATACCTTGACACATCACTTGCAAAAGACCAGGTATTAAAAAGGGAAAACCTTGTTCAGAGCCCGGTTTTAAATGGCAAGGGAAATTTTGTACTCGCCACAGTGGACCCGGTAGAAAGGAAAGCTGCACAAACGCAGGTTGCTTCGGAAGCTTCATTGCAAATGCAGAACCTGGTGGTAAGCAGCACGGCTCCGGAAGATGTTCCCGCCAATCCCCGTGATTACTTTTTTTACCTATTGAAGAAAATAAATCTCGAGCAATTAACCGAACGCCTGCAACTTAATCAAATACCCAAAGAATCGATTCCGTTTGCCGTCCTTGATTACCTGGTTCAAAACCAGGATCCGGGTACTAATGGGCAGGTACAATCACGTTTGCTGGAAGATCTGAAAAAAATGTTACGGGCAGATTCAGCATTTGAAAAGCGTTTCAACGGCCGGCTGGCAACGGCTTTTGACGAAAAAGGACAGCAGGTGATCGACGAATACCTGGCTGGTGACGCCGCAGAACTGGAAAGACGCAGGTATTATAATATTCAAAACAATGGATACGATGTATATCCAAAAATGTTTGAAGTTGCATTAAAACTTACTCAACCTGATAATTACCTGTACAACATTTTGCAGGTGAAGCTGTATTATTTTACCGGGGTAGCCACCCGGCTGAAGATCCCCACTGTTGAAGATGCGGGGCCATTGGTTGAAAAAGCCTTTACCGAGCAAAAAAAGGCGCTGGCGCTGGAGGAACACGCAGCCTACATTTACAATGAACTCGGCATTTTAAGCTTGTACAAGAAAGAGAATGACGTTGCGGAGAAATATTTTAAGCAGGCTACGGTGATCGCCCCGCAATGGTCTATACCATGGTCAAACCTGATAGGGTTGTATGCCAACACTGGCAAGTACGATCTCGGCATTGCTGCTGCCGTTAAAACCAGGGAACTCCAACCGGACAATCAAAATCTGTTTGTAAATAGCGGCGTTTTGTACGAACACAAAGGCGACCTGCTGAAGGCGGAAGAATATTTCCGTAAGAGCATTGTGCTGAATTCCCGGCATTATTTTCCTTTTGAAAGGCTCGGGAATGTATACCTGAACACGACACAATACCCAATAGCGGATTCATTTTTTTATGAGGCGGAGATCCGCAAAGCGGGTTATCATTTCCACGAAAAATTGTACCCTATGGTTGATGCCATGGTAATGGCGCCTATGATTAACGCCCCATTGTGTGATTTTGATACAAGGGACGTAAAAAGGGATGATGTGGCGGGAAATTTTGCATGGGCGATGAAATACCTTGCGAGTAAAGATTCGGTGCATGCAGAAGAAAAGCTGAAACTGGTGATCGCGCTCGACAAAACAAATCCTTTGGCCTTTCACTACCTGGGCAAAATATTGTACGGGCAAAAAAGATGGAAAGAAGGGGATATCATTTTTAACCTGGCCATTAAATATTACCTCGATTCTGCAGCCTTCACCAGGTATTGTAATCTGTTGGAAGCCCGCATGCCGGCAACTCCTTCAAAGCCCTGTATTTTTCAAATATTCCAAAAGAGTTATTATAAAAAAGCCGAGGACCCGTATTTTCTTGCAAGCCTGTACGAATCGTGGAACCATTTTACAGAAGCTGAAGAAATGTACAGAAGTATTATTGGGATGGATTCGGCGTTCCTTGGAGGATACTATAAACTGTGGAGCATGCTTGAACATATCGGGCGCTATCAAAATGCAGAGGATATGATGCGCCGGTATGCCCCCTGGAACCCCGAAGATGCCGAAAGGGAGTTGTATGGTTTTTACAAAAGGATGTGTGCGCGCTATCCTGAGTCGGGTGACTGGTATTATAAACTGGGATCGTTTTTATACCAAATAGCTTCGGATCACCGGCAGGGGTATGAATGGGACAGGAAATATATACCACCGGACAAAAATGAAGCGGTATATCTCCCCGGTTACAATAGATCTTTTGAGCCCGATAACCACGGAGCTGTATTGCCTGGCACCCATGAGACCGTTCTCATTGCCGAGCCGTGCTACAGGCCACGCACCGAGGGAATCACCAACCTTGTAACCGCACTCCATTACCTGGCAGATGATGATGCCGTAGCGGACATTAACCAAAAAACAGGTGACCTGTACGTTTGGCAGGGCCTGCCTTCCAGGGCCAATGCATTTTATAAAATAACGGTAGATCTGAAACCCAACGATGCCGCTACCCGGATAAAGCTTGTTGATACCTATGCAGCAACTTATCTTTTGCAGGATGCATTGATGCAACTCGATTCGCTTCGTATTCGCAATGAAATAAATTTTCCAAAGCAATTGTTACTGGCTACCTACGATATGCATTCGGGACGTTTCGCCGAGGCCGGTGAATTGCTGCAGGAGGCAAAAGCCATTCACCCTTATGTGATCCCGGAGATCATCGACCTAAATGGACGATTGCAACTGTTGTCGAACCATCCAAAAGAAGCGCTTGAATTTTACAAAACATTGTCGAATACGAACGATAGCAATGCGGTAGCTCTTTATTCAGTTGCCCGCCTCTACGCCAAAACTGGAAACCGCCAGGAAGCGATGCGGTGGGTAGAACTGTCGTTGAAAAAAGGATTCAATTATGGGTATGTGTTGCGTTTCGATCCTTATACGGAAGGGTTGCGGAAATTGCCAGGCTGGGATATGCTGGTAAAAAAATTTACCATGAAGAAATACCCGCCACCGCCAAAGTCAATATTGTAATGCAGAACGGATTTGCTTATTTCCAGATGGGATATTGCTCGCAAATATTCGCTGGTATGTAGGGCGAATCACAGTAGGTATGTTCTGCTTTTTTGATGGTATTTTTTTTAGTGTCGTTAAGGATGTTTTCCCAGCTAACATTGTTCTTAAAAAAGCCCAGTTGATCTTCTATCGAACTTTTTAGGAAGAAAGAAAAGAAGCCGCCGAAGTCA
>JAYWAZ010000292.1:0-25968 GCA_043781975.1 Bacteroidota bacterium | reverse complement strand
GGATTATTCTGCATCGCCGCCACGAATTTTTTGGCGTTCATGGGGTCAACCCTTGAATCATTGGCGCCCGCGGTTACCAGCATCGTAGGGGTATTGATGCCCTGCCGGATATTGTGGTAAGGCGAATAACGCAGCAACCAGCGAAAGTCGGCCTCGTTCTCCGAAGACCCATATTCGGGTATCCAGTACCGTGCAATTAAAAATTTGTGATAGCGCAGCATGTCCAGCAAAGGAACGGCACATACGATTGCCTTATACAGGTCGGGGCGTTGCGTGGCGATGGCGCCCATAAGTAATCCGCCGTTGCTGCCACCTTCGGCCACGAGTTTTTTTGAATTGGTGTATTTTTCTTTGATCAGCCATTCGGCGCAGCTGTTGAAATCATCAAAACAATTTTGTTTGTTGGCCAGCATGCCATTGCGGTGCCAGGTCTCGCCATATTCATCACCGCCACGGATACCTGCTTCCACCACCACGCCGCCGCGGTTGATGAAGGGCGCGAAATACCCATAATAATGCGGAGAGATACCCGAATTAAAGCCGCCATAAGCGGTAAGGAGTAAGGGGTTGTTGCCATCCAGCTTCATATCTTTCCTGTGTACCACGAAGGCGGGAATCTTTGTGCCGTCTTTTGATGTATAGAATTTTATCTCACCCACGATATTACTCATATCAATGGGCAGATCCCTTTTAAAATAGAGACGCCACTTGAAATTGGAGGGTGACGCGACATAGGTTTTTGCGGTATTGGTGAAAGTGGCCATGGTAACATATACCGAATCTTCCTCACGGTCGTAAGAAAAGCCGTTCACATTGCCGATATCGGGCAGCCCGATCTCATTCCTTTTTTTACCGTTCAGGTCATAAAAGGTCAGCCTGCTTTGAATGTCTTTCTTATCCTGTATGATGATACCCGACCTGGTTACTACATAATTCTGCATCACCGTTTCACTTTCGGGAACAAGCGCTTTCCAGTTGGTATAATCAGGATTGTTTTTATCCGCCACCATCAGCTTATAATTGGGCGCATTGTCATTGGTCATGATATAGAGCTTGTCGCCGATGGCTTCGGGGTAGGCGGCGAATTTTTTACTTTCATAGATCAGTTTACCATCTTCCATGCTGCCCGTTTTCCGTATCCTGCAGTTGTTCGAATAAAAATCACTTTCGCCCGAAAAACTTACATCACTGTAGCGGTTGTCATAGATATAATAACTGTTTTTGGCATCTGTGGTGGTACCCATGGATACGGCATTGGCAATGGGATCACCCAGTTTCCACCAATAGGTTTTCAGGGGTAGCTGCTTGTCTACGTCTTCCTGTGTACGGATGGTGTAGTAGGCGTGTTGCTGGTCCTTTGTCCATTGGTAACCAAATGTATTTTGCAGCGGCGGATATAATGGCTTACCGGTTCGCGTATCAATAATATAGGTAGTGGTGATCTCAGCCCCGCTTTTTTGTACACTCACGGCGGCCCGCTCTCCGTCATAACTGTATTCCACACCGCTGGTGGATGTATTTCCCGAAGTATCGAGTTGAACCGGGTCCCAGATCAATATCTTTTTTCCGTTAAGAAGGGTGTATAATATATTTTGCTTATCTCCTTTGCGCTTGACATTCTGAAAAATGCGTTTACCCTGCTTAACCAATGGTCCCTCGTAATCAAGATCGATGAACGCGGCGATCTCATCCTGGAAACCCGGGTAGGATCTCTGCGTTTGCTTCAGGTATTTTTCCCCGGCATCATGTTGCGCCCTGGTCCAATCCACCACCTTCGGGTCGGTCTTATCTTCCAGCCAGCGGTAATTATCTGTCAACAGAACACCATGCAGGGTATCGATGACCGGTAGCGCTGCAGTGGCGGGAGGAAGGAATTTTACCTGGGCGTTTGTGATGTGTACGCCAACAAAGGCTATAATTGAACAGCAAATGATTTTCTTCATACAAAAGCGGTTTAATAATTTTTGTTACAATATACTTCAAGTAATTTTGTTTTTTCAATGATTTTAAAAAACAACCCGGGTAAACATGCAAACAGATTTTCTTGTGATCGGAAGTGGTATCGCCGGTTTGACCTATGCGTTGAAGGTGGCACAGGATTGTCCGGATAAAACGGTGACCATCCTCACCAAAACACAAAGCGATGAAACCAATACCAAGTACGCACAGGGTGGTATCGCGGGCGTAATGGACCTCAATAAAGACAGTTTTGCCAAGCACGTAGCAGATACCCTGGTTGCGGGTGATGGCTTGTGCAACACGCATATCGTTGAGCTCGTGGTAAAGGAAGGTGTGGACAGGATCAGGGAGATCATCAACTGGGGCGCTGAATTCGATAAGGAGCCCGATGGCGATTTTAAACTGGGCAAGGAAGGTGGCCACAGTGAATCCAGGATATTGCATCATAAGGATGTTACGGGCAAAGAAATGGAAAGAGCCCTGCTGGAAACGATCAGAAAGAAATCCAATATCCAACTCATCAGCCATTGTTTTGTGCTGGATATCATTACCCAGCATCATTTGGGTTACCTCATCACCAAATCAACACCCGATATTGAATGCTATGGCGTATATGTGCTGAACCTTTCAAGCAATAAGATCGAAAAGATAATATCAACGATCACCCTCCTGGCAACGGGAGGTAACGGGCAGGTATACCGTACAACTACCAATCCCGCCATCGCCACCGGCGACGGGGTGGCCATGGTGTACCGTGCCAAGGGAAGAATCGAAAACATGGAATTCATCCAGTTTCACCCCACGGCGCTGTATGAGCCGGGGGTACGCGGACAATCATTTCTGATAACGGAAGCGGTTAGGGGCGATGGAGGCATCCTGCGCAACCACGCGGGCGAAGCGTTCATGGAACGATATGATCCCCGCAGGGACCTGGCGCCACGGGACATTGTAGCAAGGGCCATCGACAATGAAATGAAAGTGGCGGGTACGGAAAACGTTTTCCTTGATTGCAGGCATTTCAGCAAAGAAAAATTCATCGAACACTTCCCCAATATTTATGCAAAATGCCTGGGCGTTGGTGTTGATATCACCCAGCAGATGATCCCCGTGGCTCCCGCCGCCCATTACAGCTGCGGCGGCATTAAAACAGATGAATGGGGACGCAGCTCCATAAAAAACCTCTATGCTGCGGGCGAATGCGCCAGTACCGGGTTGCACGGCGCCAATCGGCTTGCAAGCAATTCCCTTTTGGAAGCCATGGTATTCGCACACCGGGCATACCAGGTTAGCATTAAAAATATCGGCAGTCTTCATTTCAATGACCAGATCCCTGACTGGAAGGCCGATGGCACCAATGCGCCCAGGGAAATGATTCTGATCACGCAAAGCGTAAAGGAATTAAAGTTGCTGATGAGCGATTATGTGGGCATTGTTCGTAACAACGAGCGATTGCACCGGGCCAACCGCCGGCTCGACCTGCTGCACGAAGAAACAGAAGCCCTGTATGAAAAGACGGCGGTATCGCCACAACTCTGTGAATTGCGGAATATGATAACGGTTGCATACCTGATCGTTAAGAGCGCCGAATTCCGTCATGAAAGCAGGGGCCTGCATTTCAATACCGATTATCCGGATAAAAGTTTGTTATTGCAGAATACCATTTTGTGACCGGTATAAGATATTCCATGAACGTAGGGGCAAAATAAAATAAATCAATATCAGCTATCTTTGTGGCTTAATTGAAAGCATGTATTATATCGTTTATCCCTTATTGTACCTCGTATCATTGCTCCCGCTTTTTATCCTGTACGGCGTCAGTAATTTTGTCGCTTTTCTTTTACACCGGGTGATCAAATACCGTAAAGACATCATCCTCGGAAATTTGCAGATCGCTTTTCCTGAAAAATCTGCGGAAGAAAGAAAAAAGATCGCCGGTAAATTTTACCGGTATTTTACAGACACATTTATTGAGACCCTTAAAATGATCTCCATTTCAAAAAAACAATTGTTACGGCGCAATACTGGCACTTTTGAAATATTGGATGCACTGATCGACAAAGGATATAACATCAATATCCTGGGAGGTCACCAGTTCAACTGGGAATTTGGAAGCCTACTGTATTCAAGTCGTTTAAAGATCCCGATGGTGGCGATCTACATCCCGATCAGTAATAAGATATTTGAGAAGATATTTTATGATTTCAGGACCCGGTATGGCGCTGTGTTCATTAGCGCGGCTGATTTTAAAAATAAGATGTTTGATGTTTTTAAATCGCAGTACATCATGGCGCTGGGTGCCGACCAAAACCCCGGAGACCCCTCTTCGGCTTACTGGGTCAATTTTTTCGGACGCCCCACTCCCTTTGTAACAGGCCCTGAAAAAGGGGCGATTAAAAATAATGCGGCGGTTGTTTATGTGGGATTTAAAAAAATTAAAAGAGGCTATTATCATTTTGAGACCGTGCTGCTGGCGGAAAAGGGTGCCGATACCAAACCAGGAGAACTCACCTGCCTCTACAAGGACGCCCTTGAAAATGCCATCCGGCAAGACCCGCCCAATTACCTGTGGAGCCACCGCCGTTTTAAATTCGAATGGAAGCCGGAGTATGGTGAAATAATGGGTTAAATATTTTCATAGAGATCCGTTATTGTTTAATAAATCTTCTTGTCTGCACTTTATCGCCATGGCGTACCATCAAAAGATAAATCCCTTTTGCAAGTTCGTCTGTATTGATCGAAGTGGAAAACAGCGCATTGTTCGGCTCAACAACCTGCTCTTTTACAACCTTGCCGATCATATCCTGAACCTGTATCGTGCAATTTTCTTTTTTCTCAGCGGGTATCTGCACCTGCAGATCTCTTTGAACCGGGTTGGGAAAAAGGCTGATCTCTTTATTATCGTTATCGATCCTGGCGGCCACTATATTGCTGTAGGTGAACCTGCCATCGATATCCGTCATTTTGAGGCGGTAAAAATTAGTCCCATACAATGGTTTGGCATCAAGGGTTGAATATTTTTTCGACGCACCGCTTTTGCCTGCCGCTTCCACCCTTTGCAAGGAATAAAAATTGCTGCCATCATTGCTTTTTTCAACAATGAAATGTGATGTATTTTGTTCGTAGTCGGTTTGCCAGTTGAGTTTTACCGCATGATTGTTTTTTTCGGCGGTGAACGATGTGATGTTAAAAGGAAGCAGCCATACGCCGTTGAGAGAGATGTCCTTTAGCTTCGGCCCACCGGTCACACAATAGCATCCGGCTGAAAAGCCCCAGTAAACGGTACTTCCAAGTAAGCCAACCAGGTCTATTATATTTGATTTTATCAGGTAATTATTATAATAGGTTTCCAGGGTATTGGTGGCCTTCGTCCATTTGATGCGGTAGGGTTCAAAGACATATTGGTTGATAATGCCCAGTGCGGAATAGGGGGAGTAATAGTTTCCAAAATTACAGACGGAATTATTTTTCCAATAAGAAACATGGTTGATATCTGTGAGGGGTTCATAACTGCTATTCTGCCCCGAATAGCAAAAACTGCCACGGATATCGAACTCGATGACAAAATCGGTGGCAATGCTGCCGGTCCCGAAGTTGTGTATATTATCAGTATTAATAACGGTAGGCGGGCTCGAGGCGGTGGGTTGCGAACCCGGTATCAATACAAACGCCATCCCATTATTGAATTGATTTCCCATATAGGCATTATAACGCAGGTCGAAATTACTGTTAAGGTTCAGGGCGGTGGTTGAAAATACCCTTCCGGCATAAGGGCTCTGACTCACGCCGTTCAGTGTAAATAAATTGCTTGCCTGTGTACAAACTCCCTGGGTGACAAACTGTGCATTGCTGATCATGGGAAGGAGGAACAGCGATAGGAATATTTTTTTCATGCCTTGAAATATTAAGTAAACAAATATTGTAACAGTATTTCTGTTTCATTTTCCATGCTGAAAAAAGATGCTTCTCTTTTATGATATATAATTTGAGATACTTCGTACCTCAGCATGACAGAACACTCATTGTTGTTAATTTTTCTGCAGGAAATATGGAATTGAATGGCCATACAAATATGGTCCAACTGTCGGGGATGGGAAAGCGGGAAAAGACTGTAAATGCCAGGGTGTTTTTACTGTATGGGGATCATTGGATTTACAGCAACTCAATCATTTGCGTAACCCGGTTGATGTACAGATCGGCGTATTTATCGGAACCGCTGATACGTTTGCCCACATTGCGGATGGAGCCGGCTGCTGCTGCCGGGCTGACGCCTTTTATATTTTCAAGATAATTACCCGATAAGCGGTTGTGCACTTCAACGCTTTTTGCGGCGATCAACGTTTGACTGTTTTGAAACAGGTCGTCCCATTCCGCATTGGTTGAAACCGTTACAAGGATGTCCTTGTCATTGGAACGTTGTGCCCATTTGGTTTTCATATTGAGTACAACCACATTGGTACCCGTGTAATTCATAACGAAATCAATGATACTTGTATAATTGGCGCGGCCGGTGGTTTGAATGAAACCCCTTCCCCTGAATTTAAAGAAATCCGCTTCAAGCACATAACCGGTTATACCAGGATTTGTAGAAGTGGAGATACTTTGTTGCGGGTAAGCTTCTCCGGCCCAAACCGCGTTGGTGGTATTTTTGAGCTGGTTGGCAAGCGGCAGGTTTTGAAAGGCGTTATTATAGTTGGCATTTTTGAAAAGGGTGAAACAGGTTTTATTACCAGCCAGGGTATTGTACGATTTTTTCAGGTTAATGATACGGTCAAAAGCATAGGCGATACCCGGGTGACCCGCGCTGCCTACCCGCTCCGTCAACGGGATCAGTGAGCCGCCCGTTTCATTGTTAATGATACTTTGAAGCGAGAGGAACTGGAGTAAGGAAATGGTGTTCTGCTTAAATATGGTTTGAATTCCCTCAGTGCTCCATAAATGATTGAAGCGGTCGTGTGCCATACTGTCGTTGGCCATGTTGATGGCGGCATGTAAGATCTTCCCGCCCGGACCTTTTATATCACCCCAAAAATTTTTTTTGGCAACATTTGCATTGAACCAGCCAATAAAGTCCTGCCCGTTATTTTGCTGGCTAAAAAAATGATCGATATCCGTTGCATTTTTAAATGAAACCAGCGCGACTTTGTTCAGGAAAGATTGGGTAATGGGCATGATGGGGAATTTTGATTCAGCAATATTTCATTGATACAGACATTCACAATATTAAAAATTCGTTTTAAACCCTAATTCGTAAACCGCATTTGCGCTTCTGTCAAATGGAAGATTACCGTAAGAGTAACTGACAAAATAAGTGTCATCTCCGGTAATGGAAAAAGTAAAATAAGAAAACTTGTTGAGTTTTGCGGTTTTAATAGCAGCCGGCGCATTTAATTCAGTGAAGAATCTGTACGCCGCATTAAAGTGCAGCTTTTTATCATTTATCTCTGCAAGCAAGGTCCTGAAACCTGCTTCAAATCTGAACCGGGTAAATTGATTCTCATTACCAAGTAGTTTCTTTCTTACACTGTCTTTGGTTGGTTTTACCATTTCAATCCCTGCTGTTATTATTGGAAGCGTGGCCCCGTATGGTGTGATCGTGGCATCTTTACCTGTCAGGTAGCGGATCAACGCAAAGGGATAATCGAGAATGTTATATTGAGATAAAGGATTATTATCGGAGTAGGACTTGGCGCTAAACCTTATTTGTGTGCCATAAGTGATCTGGCTTTTGGAGAAGTCCTGCGACCCTTCCCAGCCTCCTACCAGGGAAAAATCATAATGATAATGATTTTTGATCCCCATGGCTTTGGTCACCTCGTTCCATAAAGGTGATTTAGCCAATGCTTCTTTATCGTCAATATTCGCCAGGCGTTGCTTTATCAGGTTAAGCTTCTTGATGGTCTCCTTGTCAAGCTTATTCATTGTGCCTCCCAAAAAGCCATATTTTCCAAGTACAAG
The DNA here is from genome assembly GCA_043781975.1 of Bacteroidota bacterium. Lineage (GTDB taxonomy): Bacteria > Bacteroidota > Bacteroidia > Chitinophagales > Chitinophagaceae > Ferruginibacter. The sequence continues at coordinate 18,054 of JAYWAZ010000292.1, read as the reverse complement.
GTTTGCCTTTTGAAAATCTTTCGGGTTTAAATCGGTCTTAACAGCAACATTCCCGGAAACACTCATTTTTGCAGTAAAACCTGATCGTTCGAAATCCGTGTTCTTTTTTCGGTTGATATCGTAATCCCAATTATAAGAAAAACCCAGTGATGTTTTATTGCTGTCTGAACCCTGGAAGGTTTTGAAATCGATTTTAAGATTTTTAAAGACGAGTTTGTTTGTTTCCCTGAGTGAATTATACACTTTCCCCCAAAGTTCATTATAAACACCGGGGTCATTCAGCAACAGGTCTGCGGCGGTTTTGAACTTGCTTTTTTCTGAAGGAACAAGGAGCTTTAAATTATTTATCGCCTCGCCCAGGTTGCTGAGTATCGTTTCCTGTGCTTTAAGACTGAGGTCAATACACAACATGCAAAGAAATATTAACAGTATGCGTTTCATAAAAGATTTTTAAAAATTATAATCATCATCTACTTTTCCGGCAAGATCCGCCATTGTATTATCCTTCTTTACCAGGATGGCGACCATGTCGTCAACAGCTTTTTCCTTATCGATTTTTTTTTCATACTCGGCACCGCAGGTATTCATGAAGGCCTTATCCAGGAAATCAGCTATACCCGTTGCTTCGAATTTTAATTCATCTTCTGATAAAACGGGGTTATAAAAAAGCAGCTGTTTCATTTTTTGTTTACCGGCTTTTTTGAATACTTCATCATGTTGTTTCATAATATAAAGTATGCTCCACACATTAACGCATGCAAGATTATTTGATGTCCATTCTGCCATATCGATATGATTTTACGCCTACTCTTTAATCCCGTTTTCGGCTACCCGGGTATATTGACTGTATTGATTAAAATTATTTTTACCTGGTGAATGTATTCCGTTAATCGGTCAGGCATTCACCTGAATTAATGATCGGTATAAGGGTCATAGTTCGCATCAGGATACCAGGTATGGCTAAAAAGCGCCGCCTGCCTTCCTACATTGCACCGTTGCACATGAACCAGGTCAAGAAAAGAATGATGAATAGCCGGATTGCCCCAGTCGCCGCCCCAGATCAGTTTGTGCGAATGTGCCAGCTGGCCCACCAGGGTAAAATCTCCTTTCCAGGAAGGGTCGCCATTGATGCTTTTCACGATATCGCAGGCCAGTCCGTAATTATGAACACCCACTTTTTGAAGCTTGCTTGCACCCTGCTGAAACAATGCTTTCTGCCGGGCTTCGCTGCGAAATGTTTCAAACACCATCAGCTGCACGCCATGCGAATTCGCATCTGCGATTATCGCTTCCACCAGTTGTCTGGTTACGGGTTCAAGCAACATGATATCATTTACCCTTTTTGTAGTATTGAATCTTTTGTCTTTTAAAATGACATCAGAATAAAAATTACCCATAAAAAAAATTTATGCCTACTCTATATCCCGTTTTCGGCTCACCGGTTTAAAAAAATATTAATTTATCCCTTATAAAAAAACGGGATCAGCAGGGTGTATACCACCAGCAAAATAGAGCCGATGAAGACCGAGGAATACCCAAGAATGCTGGCAATTGGGCTTCCTACGGCGATCACCCAGATGGCAAAAGCGATACTGGTAAAAATGATCTGCCCCCACTTCCGCACATTGCCGATATAGAAAAGGTATATAGGTGTAAGCACGAATAAGGCCGCAAAGACGATCCACATCAATGTTTCTTTGTTGCCACCCGGATTGGTGCTGCCAGATATCAATCCCTGGATCGTAACATAGGCCGTTACAATTTCTGAAGGGATCAGTTTTACCAATCGGTCTTTAAAGTCACTGGTTTGCGTGGTAGGTACTTCAGCGAGGGAGACGACATCTGCTGATGACCTGATTTCTCTTGGCATGATGATATTATTTAAGGGTTTAAATTTTTTTTGTGACCGGTATTTATTCAATACATCACATTGCTTACAGGAATTCCGGGTTGCTTTTTAAAACGGCTTTGTAAAGATCAATGGTCCTGCTGATCAACATGTATATTAGTAATAAAGCTACCCTGTGAATGACCGGTGATAAAGGATCGATGGATAATGCCTGCAGGATAATTAGTATGCTTGAACGGTAGGCTAACTTACTATTTAGTTTTGGCAAATGCAAGTGCCCAGTATCCTTATTGGATGCTGCTAAACCCGTTGTTCAGTTCATTCGCCACTTGCCGGGTCAATGATAATATTTCAACTACATGTGGTAATTACTGAATTTTATGCGTAAAAATACTTTAATTCAGAACCACGGATCATTTAAACTTTGGGTTAAAAAAACCTGCTTCATTAAATGCGGAGCACCTTTTATTAGCATCTGACTGTTACTGATCACCGGCCCGTATTTTTTTTGTATCAAAGAACTGAGATCTTTTGTAACACAAAAATGTAAAACAAAGTGAACCGGGGAAAGGGTATAATCACGGAATTGAAGAGGGGTTAAAACGGTATCTTTTTTTAATAAGCGGATTGCGGACATGTTCAGACATCCAATGACCAATGACTTATTGACCTAATGACCCTTTGTTCCTCTATTAAAGGGATATTCCCTGTACGATAAAATTAAGTTCCTGTTCCACGAAGTTTTTCGCGACCGTGCTTTCAGCCCTTGCTACTTCGATGCGCTTATAGACAAGGGCTTTTTTTTCGGCCGACTTAAATGGAAGCCTTACATTTTTAAGCATGAACCGCAGGCCCGTCTGCTGCTAGATGAACGCTACTTTTACCTGGTAAACATTATTGTAATTGAAATCCATGAAAACGTCCTCAGCTGGTTTGGGCATCATCATTTCTTTTACTTTGCCCTTGTTAAAAGTTACCGTGCCGTCCTGCAGCAGCAGTTGTTTGTGACTCATCATGAATCCAACCGCATTGAGGCCATTGTTGTTGGGATAGTAGATCACTTTCCAGAACAGGCAGGGGATCTTTATGAATGCGCCGTTTATTTTTTCAATGTAATACGGATCTTTATTGGAATGTACGGGGCCTGTGATCACGTTTACTTTGAGCCCGTGTTGCACCGTTTCGGATTTCAGGATGTATTGCTCCAGGCTGCGCCAGAGGCCCGAGTTGACCCTTTCGTGCTGGGGTACGCAATTGGTGAAATAGAAAGTATCATTGGCGGCTTTCTTTTTTTCGGCAGCGCTGCCCCAGAGCACTTCCTGGAATGAAGTGAGGTGGCCCTGTTCAAAATCATTGGGCCTTAATCCCTTCGCTACGATGGCGTCGTACAGTTCATTGCCCAGCTGGTGATCGGGTGAAACCGCGGTATCGTCTTTTTTAAAATTTCCCTTGCGGGTGATAGCCTTCCATTTTTTTCTGTTGATATTGCTGGCCGCGTAAAAGGCGAACTTCCGCTCCTTGTTCATCACCACGCTGTGGTGCGAATAGTCAATGACATGGCCCGTTGAATGCAGTAAGGGGGCTATTTTGTTTTTTAAGGTACCTTTTATCTCGGGGAGTGTTAGCGGTTTCCCTGTGATAAAATTTTTGTCGTATCCCATGGCGGATGGCTTTTAATAAATGTAATAAAATAAAAGATACCAATGAATTTCTAACCACTTTGAGGTATTGACACAACCGGGTCTAATGAGTAGGTTTATGGTCAAAACCACTTGATATGTCATTCTTTACCGGGCTATAGAACAATAAGCTCACTTTCGTGAATTCGCATGAAAAATTCGATTCGGTGCAATGATGAATATCGGTGACAGCTTTATCGTGGCCAACAACCACCAGTTCTTCATCAGCATCGACGCCAACAAGGTTTCTCTGGAAGATATCAGCGGCAAACTGGGCAAGGCGGTGAATGGGGGGAAGTAGGGGTAATATTTCCAGGTAACATCTTTTAATAAGATGTCACCTGGAAATATTTTATTTATTATTGCTGACCAGATCAAATATCGATTTCAATGTTAAGTTCAAGCCTACATAAGCTGCATACTGCGGAGCGTAAAAAGGCAGTAGGCCTCGGATATCTACTCCAATTACGGCTGTCGCTTTATCCTCTGCTATAACGTGTTTGTAGTAAGCCCTGACTAAATAAAAAGCATTCCAAATTCGGGGCTTATCTGTTTTGCTATTTGAATATATTGCTGAACTGCTGTTTAAATCTACAGAAGATGGAGAAGGCTTATTTGAAGTAACACCAATGGTTGGCTGAAAAAAGAAACTTCCTCCATTCCAAGGCTTTATATCGAAAGTAAGACCAAACCCAAAATAACCCGATAATGAGTTGACTGTATAAGTGCTGCTGCTCTGTAATGCAGATCTTATTACAAAACTGTTTGCCGGTAACATGATAATACCGGTGTCTTGTTTAATATTGGTGACGGTAGTTGTGGATGACCATTTACTTGCCAACAATTCAAGGTGGGCATGCGCATATACATGAAAATTATCCTGCTTTTCAGTTAACTCATATAAAGGTTGTACGTAAAAACTCCATACCGTATTCTTTTTTTCAATTTTATACGCATTAATCTGTTTCAAATATTTTAGCCCGGTTGCAACCGTATCAAATGGGTTGATAAAAACATTTTCGCGAACAAATATCCCATTACTGGTGTCTTTCTGGCCATAATTGATCTTCATAATACCGGTGGTAAATCCCCATTTTTTACTTTTAGTGCATGAGGGAACATAGAAATTTAAATGGCCCACATAATTTGAAGATAAACCCGTACTTCCAAAATCAAAATTATAGGCATTTAGGAAAAGAATATCGGTAATTGGATTTTTCTTCTTTTTTGAGGCGATTGTTTCTGCTTCTTCTGTTGAAATGGATTCAATGATTACCCGGTGAGATGGATTTGCCGCCCCAATAGAACCGGTAAGTTGAAGATCAAAAAATTCATTTCTAGCAATTACCGGAGAAGCGTTGATATTAATATTCACTTTAAATGTCATTGTATCATACGAGGACCCAAATTTTTCCTTGGGAATGACATAACCACCAACCGGGATATTCACAATGGTTGGATTAAAAGCAAAAGAAATTACATATGGGTTACTTATTACAAAACTCAATTGCACATTATTAGTCGGAGCGGGTCCCCTGAAAGCTACCTTTACCTCAACTTCCTGGCTTACCGTACTACTTTTACCGGCTTCGGATTTAAGGTAATTGATTTTTGATTGAGCAGGCACGATCTCATAGGTCTGCCCCCAGCTAACTGAAATCAATAATGCTGTTAACATTAACGAGATGATTTTTTTCATGACTGATGATTTTAGTGGAGTAATGTATTTAGTAAATGTGTTCTTTTATCAACAGCAAAAATGCAAAAGCCTAAAATCTGCAGCAAGGGCATAATAACCTTAAATAGCTGGGTGATTTAACGGGAAAAGAAAGGTGAAAAGAGTATTGTATATGTGATAAGGAATATAGACTTTAGTGGTGAAATACGATTGCATACAATTATTAAATTTAAAATTATTTTTATGAGAAATTATCTGATTGGACTTTTACTTGGAATAGGATTAACGGTTTTAGTATTTACGCTTAAAATCGGCTGTAATGCACCTAAAAAAACTAATTTTACTTTATTTGAAAGGCCTGAAAAAATAGAGCCGAAATCTGTAGGTGATGGATTAATCTCTGCATATCAAAATCTCCCAGATGCTAAAAAACTTTTTGCTACAACCGTTAAATTTATATTTATTAATAGCGATGGGTTTAAACAATTAGTAAATAATCCGCTATTTTATGGCTTTAAGATATATCTGGGTTATGATAGCGCCACTAATTCATATTCTTTGCTTTTTTCGGCACTTGACAGTACAAAAAAAGAATATTTTTATGCAGACCCTGCAGCTCCAGGTGAATATTATTATCTAAACAAAACAACCCTTTGTCCTGATCCATCAAATCCCAATTGTCCGTAATATTGAAAAGGATAAGCAAGTGACACTATTAAATATACTTTATTATTCAATTTTATTATCTGCACTTATAATTGCTGGATATGTTTGGAAAAAATTGAGAGGTAATTTTAAGTTACTTGGTTTGTTTGTGGGGTTTACATTAATAATAGAGATTGCCGCCTTGTACATTGCAAAAAATTATGGGGCAAATGAATATATATATATTATTTATGACCTTATAAATATTGCATTTATTACATGGCTGCAATCTTCTTTTTTAAGGCGACGAAACTTCAAAAAAATTACTTTTTCAATTGGGGCATGTTTAATTATTGCACTGATTTTTAATATTATAAGCGGAAAGTATTTGACTTATAACAATATTTTCACTTGCATTACAAATGTTTCGTTTATAATTTATGTACTTGTCTATTTGTTAGAGAAAATAATTTTACCTGCTGAAACACGATTAACAGCAATGCCTGAATTTTATTTTTCGATAATTTTACTTTTCTTCTGTAGTGTGAGTATTTTATATTGGGTAGCTACTAATTATTTGAAAGATAGCAACATCAAACAGTTTGCGACAAGTATGTATTATATTTTTCTTTTTTCAAACTACTTATATTACCTCGGTATGGGGTTTGTGTTTTACAAAGAAGCTAAAATGAATTAGTATTTCTAATGAAAAATAGTAGCATAGATATTTACTCAATCTTCTTAATTTTTCTTCTTATCGTTCTTATATTTATTGCATTCATAGTGACATACATTATTCTATATAACAAACGTCATATAAAATACCTAAATGAGAAAAAGAGCATGCAGGCTAGCTTTCAAAACGAACTCCTCCAAACCCAAATCGAGATCCAGGAACAAACCCTTAAAACCATCAGCCAGGAAATACATGATAACGTAGGACAGGCGCTCAGCCTCGCCAAACTACACCTCAATACTTTTGAGGATATGGAAAGCGAATCAAACAAAACCAAAATAAATGATACCAAGCAATTGGTGAGCAAGGCCATCAATGACCTGCGCGACCTGAGCCGCAGTCTGCACGGCGACCGCATCGCGGAACTGGGCCTTCAGGAAGCCATCGGCAACGAACTGAAGATATTGCAGAATACCGGCAAATATAAAACGGAATTAAAGATCACCGGCAACAGTTATAAGCTGGAGCCTCAACAGGAAATGGTATTGTTCCGCATCTTCCAGGAAGCTTTCAACAATGCGGAAAAACATGCAAAGGCAAAAAATATCAATGTGCAGTTGCTCTATGAAGCGGCGGCATTCCAATTAATGATCAGTGATGACGGGATTGGTTTTGACAGTGAATCCCTGCTGCCCGCGCAAACGGGCATCGGCTTAAAAAGCATGCAAAACCGGGCGGCATTGATCGGGGGAAGCCTCTCCATCAATTCAAAAAACGGTAACGGTACTATTATAAACATTGAACTTAAAAAACCACAAACTTCAAACCACAAACCATAAACTACAAACCAAAATGGCAACCATAGTTTTAATCGACGATCACATATTACTCCGCAACGGACTTGCCTCACTGGTGAAAAACCTGGGACATGAAGTGCTGTTTGAAGCGGATAACGGCAAGGATTTTATGGAAAAACTAAAACCCAAATCCCTGCCCGAACTGGTACTCCTTGACATCAATATGCCCGAAATGGATGGCTATGAAACCGCGCAGTGGATCAAAATGAACCACCCAGATATAAAAGTCCTCGCCCTAAGCATGTACGATAACGAGAACTCCATCATCCGCATGCTTAAATGCGGGGCAAAAGGATATATTTTGAAAGACAGCGAACCCGCCGAATTAAAGGCGGCCATCGATGCGCTGATGAGCAAGGGGTTTTATTACTCCGACCTGGTAAGCGGTAAACTCATCCACGCCATCAACAAAATTGATGACGCGGGCAGTGATGTGAATACCCTGGCGAACCTGAATGACCGCGAAACAGACTTTCTAAAATACGCCTGCACCGAACTGACCTATAAGGAAATTGCCGATAAGATGTTTGTCAGCCCCCGTACCATCGATGGCTACCGCGATGCACTTTTCGAAAAACTGAACCTTAAGACCAGGGTGGGGCTGGTGATGTATGCGATTAAGAATGGGATCGTGCCTGTGTAAAACACATCAAACCGGCAAATTATAATTCGGGTCATCAATAAAACATTTACTTGCTTTCATGGTTTTTGTGCGGCTGGATATACCCGTCAGTGTGGGGCAACTGATCGGGATCATTCGATCACCCTTCGATCACGATTCGATCACGATTCGATCATCATTCGATCTTTATTTGATTGGGTCAGGTGATGGTTTTATGGTTTCGGGCTGCTGCTTTTACGTTTTTCTTTCAGCAGGTATTCGCTAATGAGGTAATTATATAAACGTTGGCCAGGCTGTAGTTTGGATTTGTATCCGGCTGCCAGCGCATTGTTCTGCATGATGACCCTGGCATATTTGATCGCTTCTTTAAAACGATCTTCATAGATATTTTTAAGCGGGGAGTGTTTGCGTTTATACTTACAGGGGTACCGGGCAATAACGATTTTACCTTTGTATTGCTTAATGACAAATTGTTTTCCTATTCCCCCACTGATATTTTTCAACAATATGTTTTTACCCGATGCCATCTAAATGATTTATGGATAACTGATACCGCAAAATTAAATAACCAGTAAATTAAAAAGGGGCGTAAAAAGCGGCAAAATGCGAAGAAAAACGAAGGAAACACCAAAAAACGCAATTGGTATCATGGGTCCTTAGTAAATAAAATCAGTAAAATCCTTTGATCAGGAAGATCAGGCTCATACAACAACTCAATTCAGCACACTCACATCCTTCTCTTTAATGATGGTCTCCTGTTCCTTTATCTTTCCCCATCCGCCCAAAACATTGCGCAGGTTGTGGATTCCCTGCTTTTTCATCAGCGAGGCGGCGATCACGCTCCGGTAACCACCGGCGCAGTGCACGTACAGATTTTGTTTGTCATCATCAAAATGCGCAAGTCGCATCACGTCGTTCATTTCATTCAACGGAAGGTTTTGCGCATCTTTTACATGCCCGTCGGCATACTCGGCCTCACGCCGAACATCCACCACCACCAGGTTGGGGTCATGGGGTATGTCCATCGCCAGTTCATCCGCCTCCACGTCAATGATAACGTCAACGATCTCTCCTGCATTGACCCAGGCGTCCAATCCTCCTTTCAAATAACCCAGCATGGACGAAAAACCGACACGCGATAAACGGATCACGGTTTCCTCTTCCCTGCCCGGTTCGGTGACCAGTATCATGGGTTTTTCAAATGGCAATAAGCTACCCGCCCATTCCGCGAAACGACCTTCCAACCCAATGAAAACGCTGCCGGGAATAAAGCCTTTGGTAAAAATATCCGCATGCCGGGTATCCAGGATCATCACATCTTCACTCACCAGTTTTTTAAAATCCTCAACCCCCAGGGGCGTCAATCCCTTCTGTTTAACATCATCCAGGCTCTCGTATCCCTGCATATTTATTTGTGCATTGATGGCAAAATATTTCGGCGCTGCCACCAATCCATCCGTTACCGCTTTTATGAATGTTTCTTTCGACTGCGGCTGCAGGGCATAGTTGTTGAGCTTTTGTTCGCCGATGGTGCTGAAGGTTTCGGGACCCATGTTCTTTCCGCAACTGCTGCCCGCTCCATGTGCCGGGTATACGAGGATATCATCGGCCAGGGGTAATATCTTGTTTTGTATGGTATCGTACATGATGCCGGCCAGTTCTTCACTGCTGAGGTTGCCGCTGCTGAGGTCGGGTCGGCCAACGTCACCTACAAAAAGGGTATCGCCGGTAAAAAGCGCATAGCCCTTTCCGTGCTCATCCCGTAACAAATAACAGGCGCTTTCCAGCGTATGCCCCGGCGTATGCACTACTTCAAAACTCAGCTTGCCCAGTTTAAACGATTCACCATCCCTGCACACCACCGCTTTGAAGCCGGTTGTGGCCCCGGGGCCGTAGATGATGGGTGCGCCGGTCTTTTTGGCGAGGTCAAGGTGACCGCTCACAAAATCGGCGTGAAAATGGGTTTCAAAAATATATTTGATGCCGGCGCCTCTTTCTGCCGCCAGTTTTATATATTCATCCGTATCCCGCAACGGGTCAATGATCGCGGCTTCGCCTTCGCTTTCAATATAATAGGCTGCTTCACTGAGACATCCGGTATATAATTGTTTTATAAACATGGTATGCGCTTTCTTTTAAGATGATGATGACGCAAAGATAAAAATAAAAAAGCGGGTGTATCACACAACCGCTTTTAAAAATCGTTTTTTAAAAATCTTTAACCTACCAGCTCCTTTACAAAATGGCTTATTTCATCCAGGCGTTTGTAATTGACCGTATAAAAAATGAATTTACCGTCGCGTTCCGTGGTTACAATACCCGCTTTCCGGAGAATGGCGAGGTGCTGTGAAGCAACGGATTGCTCGAGGCGAAGACGGACATAAATTTCCGTGACCGTTATCTTCTTTTCATCCTCTATCAGTTTCAACAACTGTTGGCGGAGTTTGTGGTTAAGCGCCCTTAAAACCATCGCGGCTTTTTTGAGCGCAATAAAATCCACGTTAATGGAAGAATCAGCAGTATGCTTGGCGGGTGCCAATGACTGCTCATGAGATTGAGTCGCAACCGTCATAAGATTTAAATTTTAAATATGCTTGAACAATAATTGAACACCACAAATATATACTAATAATTGCTAATGCAACAATATTTTTTTAAAATTACCGTAATTTTACTGTCTTATGACTGTTTGGAAGGCTTTTAAATAAGCCGGTTCAGCAGAAGGCAGGTCTGTAAAACGTTTCCCGGTTAAATATTCATGGGAAAAAGCACTCATCGCTTCCGGTAAAAGGAAAATCGCAATGAACGATGCATGTACATGATCGCAAATCTTGTTCCATTTTTCCACTCCGCTGCCAAAGAAGAGGATCTCATTGTCGGATAGCTGTTCTTCAAATGAATTTTTATCTAAGATCAGGGTACACGGAGATAATGTGGTAGCCAGCTGTGTATTGTAAATCGCGGTAAATACTTCCATACGCCGGGCATCTATCATCGGGCAAAGCAGGGTGGGTGATGCCAGGTCCCGCCCTTTCAGATGCAGCAGGGCCGACCTTGCCAGCAGTTCCAGGGTACTCAAACAGATCAGGGGCTTTTTAAGCGCATAGCAGATCCCCTTTGCACTTGCCATGCTTACCCGCAGCCCGGTATAGGAACCCGGACCGGCTGTAACCGCCACGGCATCCAATTCCTGCAGGGCAATGGCCGCTTCATGTACCAGTTCGCTTATGGCCGTGTGCAAAAAGGCCGCATGGTCCTTTTGTGAATTGTTTTGGCGTAACACCAGTACATGGCCGTCCCTTGCCAGGCTGACCTGTGCATTTTCCGTCGCGGTATCTATATTTAATATCAGGCTCATGACTTTTCTTCCATTGCCTCTTCAAGCAGCCCAGGGGCGGGTTGATAGCGTTTATCCGTTAGGTTTAATTGTTGCAGCAGGCCAAGGATATTTTTTCGACCGATATTTGCGGCCCATTCAAAAGGTCCATAAGGATAGTTGGTGCCCAGTTTCATGGCCGTATCAATCTCCGCTTTTCCACTCACCCCCTGGCCCAGGGCAAAATACGCTTCATTAATGATCATGGCGATGATCCTTGCGGCGATAAAGCCGGGTTCATCGGCCACGGGATTTATTTTTTTATTTATGGATCCAAAAAGGGCTGACATTGAACCGGCATTCCTCCCGGCTATTTCCCATTCGGGCCTTCGTAAAAAGCCGGCCCACCCGTTGATGCGCCATACATTTTCCGGGGCCTTCATTTCCGACAGGGTATGGGTCACCGAGTTGATAAGAACCGGCCTGTTCAGTGCTGCATAAAATGATTTTATCATTGGCTCTTCCAGGTTCATAAAGGCTGTCGCATCATGCTGACTGGCAAATTCAGAAGCATCTTCTACCCTTAACCAGTTGATTTCGCAAGGGCTTCCTGTCAATTCTGTCCATTGCCCGTCAGTTGCCGTTACCACTACTTTCATGAATATTTTTTACAAAAATAGGTTGTTGAGAAAAGATATATTTGTATTTCTGTAAATAATATCAAATGGCAAAAGAAATCATCAACACACCCAATGCTCCTGCGCCGATCGGCCCTTATAACCAGGGGGTACTGTCGGGCAATATGCTTTTCATTTCAGGTCAGATCGCATTAAAACCGGGCACCTCCGAACTGGTCAATGCCGATATCATCGCGGAAACACACCAGGTGATGCAAAACCTGAAATCCATACTGGCGGCGGCTTCCATGGACCTGGGCCAGGTTGTAAAGACAACCATCTTTTTAAGTGATATGGAATTGTTCGGCTCTGTAAATGAGATATACGGTAAATATTTCGACGGCGAATTTCCCGCAAGGGAGACCGTGGCGGTAAAAGGCCTGCCTAAAAATGTGAATGTGGAAATCAGTATGATCGCCGTAAAATGATCACTGTAGTTCGGGCAGGGTATTGATGGTGCAGTTGAAGACGGGCCGGTCGCCCTTTGGAACCAGCACGATGATATTGTTCTTAATGGTTTCACCGTTGCGGAAAACATAACCCGCTTTTACGGATTGGTTCACTTCCTTGCCTGCTTCCATCACTTTTGCATTCACATAAAAATCCCGGGCCCTTACCATGCCGCTTTTTGCGGTAAGCCGCTTGCCATTCGCGTTGCTGCAATTGTAGGTGGCGATGAGGTTGGGGTTATCATCCGAAAGGAACCCGGTGCGATTGGCGTATAATTTTGTGCAGCCGCTTTTGTTGGTAGCATAGAGGGTGATCTCAAACCGGCCGTATTCTTCGCCCTTGGCGCTTTTCGTCTGTTCGTTCCTGATGGTATAGCCGTATTCGATGCCATTGATGGCAACGGGTTGCTTTTCGTCAAGGTTGGTCACCTGGCTAAAAACATCCAAAGATCCTGCCGCCAGGATCATCAGCAAAAAAGAAGTTTTACGAAACATAAAAATGCGGTTTAATTTTAGGGGTAAGATAAACATTTTATAAAAGATGCAAGCTTCAAGATCGGTGATCATCACGGCCCGGGTTCATGAATACCTTCTAAGCGCGCTTGAGAACAGGGGTTATGAAGTGTTATATGCACCGGAGATCGGTTATGATGAATTGTTTCATCGCTGTACGGAGGCCGAAGGGTTGATCGTGACCACCAGGCTGGCCATTGATAAAAAATTGATCGACCAGGCAAAAAATCTCAAATGGATCGGGCGGCTGGGCAGCGGAATGGAACTGGTAGATGTTGATCATGCGGTTTCAAAGGGCATTGTCTGTGTAAGCAGCCCGGAGGGTAACCGCACGGCTGTTGCGGAACACGCCCTGGGCATGTTGCTGGGGCTGATGCATAAGATCAACAGCAGCTTTGATGAGATCAGGAAGGGAAAATGGATCAGGGAGGCGAACCGGGGTACCGAACTTACAGGCAAGACCATTGGCATCATCGGCTTTGGAAATGCGGGGAGCGCATTTGCAAAACTGCTGTCGTCCTTCGACGCAACGGTGCTCGCCTATGATAAGTATAAGTTTGATTTCGGGGGGCGATATATAAAAGAAGCCAACATGGAACAGCTGGTCAGGTACGCCGATGTGATCAGTTTTCACGTGCCGCTGACAGAGGAAACCAGGTTCATGGCAAATGCCGGTTTTTTCGGTTCCCTGAAACAAAAGCCAATTATCATTAATACTTCAAGGGGCGGCGTTGTACATACGCAGGCGCTGATCGATGCGCTGAAGGCGGGATCGGTATCCGGGGCGGCGCTGGATGTTTTGGAAAATGAACGGCTGGATGCATTGACCCCAGGGGAGCAGGAGGCACTGGATTTCCTTACCCGGCAGGCCAATGTGGTACTTACACCCCATATCGCCGGTTATTCCACCGAGGCATTTTATAAGATGAGTGCCGTGATCATAGAAAAGCTGGGGATATAAAAATTTTATTACTTTTGTGATATACAACGCCTTAATTATTTGGGGCGTTGTATTTTTTTTCTGTTCATTAAAAAGGATCTTATGAGCGACGCCAATTATATCACCATCGAAACCTTTGAGCGCCTGAAGGTAGAATTGCAGCACATGAAGGGCATAGACAGGCCTGCGGCCAGCAGGGCGATAGCGGAGGCACGTGAAAAAGGCGACCTGAAAGAGAATGCTGAATACGATGCAGCCAAGGAAGCGCAGGGCATGCTGGAAGCGAAAATAAAATACCTCGAAGGCGTACTCGCCACGGCCCAGATACTGGATGAAAAGAAAATTGATACCAGCAAGGTTACCATTCTCACCAAGGTAACATTGACCAATACGGGAACAAATAAGAAAGTGACTTATAAGATCGTTTCGGAGAACGAGGCCGACCTGAAACTGGGAAAGATCTCCGTTACTTCACCGATCGGCAAAAGCCTGCTCGGTAAGGTGATCGGGGATATGGTAGAAGTAAAAGTGCCCGCGGGCGTCCTGAATTTCAAGGTGGAGAATATTGAAGTGTAAGATGATAAATGGTAAATAGTAAATGGGAAATGGGAAACCACTTTAAATGATGAATGCTTCTCCCAACTGCCAACTGCCATCCCACTCACAATTAATAATTTTCTCATGACCATTTTTTCAAAGATAATTGCCGGAGAAATTCCCTGCTATAAGATCGCGGAGAGCGAAAAAATGATCGCCTTCCTGGATATCGAACCCCTGGTGAAAGGCCATGTACTCGTTGTTCCTAAAATTGAAGTGAACAAGATATTTGACGTGCCGGATGATTATCTGGCGGAGATGCTGGTATTCGCCAAACCCATTGCGCACGCCATTGAAAAAGCTTTTGATTGCAAGCGTTGCGGTATCGCTGTCATCGGACTGGAAGTTCCGCATGCCCATATGCACCTGGTACCCATCAATTCTTCCAATGACTTGAATTTTGTGCGGGGCAAACTGAAAACCTCGAAAGAAGAACTGGAGGAACTAAGGGACAGGATTATTGCTGAAATGTAAATACAGGCAGGGTCAATATTTTTAGGATTAGGCATTTTGTTCACAAAAGCCAGTCATTTGTATTGTTTTCATTGCCGTTGGCTTAAGCGGCAATGAAAGGCAATGCAGGTGCGAAAAAATGCAGGATCCTGAATATTTTACATTTCACACATTCACCTGCAGGCGAAAACCCACGCCATGTATGGTTTCCAGCACGATATTGGGATCGGCCTTAAAATGTTTCCGCAATTTGGTGATGAATACATCCATGCTCCTGCCCAGGAAATAATCGTCCTTTCCCCAAACATGGCGAAGTACCTCCTCCCTTTTCAGGATCTTATTGAGGTGTTGCGCAAAAAAGCGCAGCAGGTCGGATTCTCTTTGTGTAAGTGAGATCACTTCGGGGCCAATATAGATCTTCAGTTCATTGAACACAAAACGGAGTTTCCCGATCCGGTATTCTTCTTTTGTATCGGCCTGCAGTTTTTTGGTGCGGCGTAAAAAAACCTCCATGCGCAATATCAGTTCGGGTATGCTGAAGGGTTTGGTGATATAATCGTCGGCCCCCGTCTGGAAACCTTTCAGTTTATCTTCCTGCAAACTTTTTGCTGTGATGAACAGGATGGGCACCACATCACTTTGCTGCCGGATCTTTTTGGCCAGCGAAAAGCCATCCCTTACCGGCATATTGACATCCAGTAAGCAGATGTCGAAATCCTTTTTCTGGAATTGCTGCCAGGCCACTTCACCATCCGGGCAGTGGGTCACTTCAAAGCCTTCGTCCTGGAGGTTGTCTTTGATCACAAATCCCAGCGACAGGTCATCTTCGGCCAGTAATACTTTTGCTTTGCTCATGGGTGACAATTTATTTTACCGGGACCTTTAAAATGAACGTACTCCCTTTTTTCTCTTCACTCAGCACTTCTATCTTCCCGCCGTGCGCATCGATCACTTTTTTCACAAAATTCAGGCCAAGTCCGAACCCCTTGGCAGTATGGATATCTCCATGCGTTATCCGGTAAAAGCGATCAAATATCTTTTTCTGGTGCTCGGCACCGATGCCGATGCCGTTGTCTTTTATTGCAATGCAAAACTCACTTCCAGCAGTATACGAAGAAATGGTAATGACCGGCTGTACCGAATATTTCAGGGCATTCTCGATGACATTGATGACTGTCAAAAGCAGGTAAGATTTGTCGGCATTGAGCATGAAGTGCGGCGAAGAAAAATCAGTGCTGATGACCGCGTTCTTTTTTTCGATCAGGGGCTGCAGGTCGATGATGGCCTGCTGCAGCAATGCATTCACGTCAAAATTTGTTTTTTCGAGCGGCAGGGCGCTCCTGTCGGTATAGGCGATCTCCAGCAGCCGTTGCACCTGCTCCTGCAGGTGGGAGGTTTGTTCATTGATGATGGCCGCGTAATTTTTTAACCGCTCGGGTTTTTCAACGATATCGCTTTGCTGCAAAACATCGGCCGCGATCT
The DNA here is from genome assembly GCA_043781975.1 of Bacteroidota bacterium. Lineage (GTDB taxonomy): Bacteria > Bacteroidota > Bacteroidia > Chitinophagales > Chitinophagaceae > Ferruginibacter. The sequence continues at coordinate 1,621 of JAYWAZ010000292.1, read as the reverse complement.
TTATCACCGCCAGGGGCGTTCTGAATTCATGGGTGAAATTATTCACGAAGTCTTTCTGTGTCTCGTTCAGGAATTTTTGCCGGTACAGGTAAAAGATACTGGCGCCGAAACCGATCAGCACCAGCAATAATAAACCACTGGAAGCGATCCAGAACAGCATTTGTTTCAGGATGTATTGCCCGCGGTGCGGAAAATATAAAGCGATATAGGAATAATCTCGTTTATAAACGGGTATCACTATATCTTTTTTAGAAGCATGGTAGGCATCGGGCAGGTCGATATATTCATGGGCCGTATAGGAATTTTTCTCAGTGCTGTAAATGGCCGCGTTGCAATCGGTATACACGTCAAAATCGGTGAACTCGGCTTTGAGGTTTAACCAGAGGCTGTCGAGGTAAGGACTGCAATCGATCCGTAGCAGGTAAAGGTCAGGGTTCGGATTCTCAATGATCTTCTGCCCGTTATCGGTTACATCATTCACCAGTTCCATATCGTCGTAAAGACCACGGATACTTTTGGAAACATTGATGTTGAATTGTTTTTCTTCATACAAATAAACCTTCTGGAGCCAGAACAACTGCACCACAATGATGATCGTTACCAATATGGTACTGGTAAGAATTACAAAGCGCAGTGTTTTTGAACGTATGACCATTTTATCAGTGTTACACAAAGGTTTTAGAAATACAAAGTGATGCGTGTTAATGGACGGTTAACGGAATAGTACATGGTACATGGTTATTAGTTCATAGTTGGGTGCATTCGATTTGAAAAGCTTTATCAATTTCAGTTCTTTAACTGGTTAATCGATTTGTTTAGTTCCTATCCATTTCGGTAGCCAGACTATGAACCATGAACTATGAACTTTTCTTCACCCTCCCCGGGTGCTTTGCAATAAAAGCCGACCATCCCTCCGCTTTTTTACCCCCCGCAACTCCGGGTGAACCTTGTTGAAAATGATGGCATACGGCCACTGCCAATGCATCCGTGGCGTCGTAATGTTTAGGGTCTTCAATAAACGACAGGATCTGTTGCAGCATCTTCATCACCTGTTCTTTTGAAGCGTTGCCATTGCCGGTTATGGATTGCTTTACCTTCTTCGGTGAATATTCCGTTACCTCAAGGCCATGCCGCATGGCGGCCGCGATGGCTACGCCCTGCGCCCTGCCCAGCTTGAGCATGCTTTGCACGTTCTTGCCGAAAAAAGGAGCTTCAATGGCGAAAGAATCGGGCTGGTATTTTGTGATCAGCCCGCTTACGGTATTAAATATCAATTGCAGTTTTTTGTAACCATCTTTTATTTTTCCCGGTTTCAGTACGCCCATTTCCAGCAAGGTGATTTTCTTTCCGTTTATCTCCAGCAGGCCATATCCCATGATGATGGTTCCGGGATCAATGCCTAATATGATGGTTGGCTTTTTTTGCACTGCAGCGATAATTTTATCTAACTTGATAATTGAACTAACATTGTGACTTGAACAAAAGTATCAAAATATTCATCAAGTGGTTTTTGGGCCCGTTGCTGGCGGTCTGGCTGTTCTATTCTTTATACCTGCAGGTGAAGGCACAGCCCGACCTGGACAAGGCGCTCGCGCTGATAAAAACGGTTCCATTTGGCGCC